>NZ_JAUFQQ010000005.1:1002126-1336168 GCF_030409845.1 Flavobacterium branchiarum
ACTCTTTATTATACCCTAATCCAATATAGTGATACTAAAAAATCAAAATGGCTTTATATAGGAGCAATCGTATTTGCCTTTGGATTTCTTAACAAATACAACATTCTATTCCTGCTTATAGGCTTACTCCCTGCTATCCTACTATCCAAACAAAGACAAATATTAGCCACTAGAAAACTATGTTATGCACTCCTTTTAGGACTTGTTCTTATTTTACCAAACCTGTTATGGCAATACAACAATAACTTTCCGGTTGTGCATCATATGAAAGAATTAGCCGAAACACAATTAGTTAACATCGATCGTTTCGAATTTCTAAAAAAACAATTGCTTTATTTTATTGGCTCTTTCTTTGTACTACTTGCAGCATTGTACGCCTTATTATTTTACAAACCCTTCGAAAAATATAGGTTCTTTTTTACTTCAATAATTTTCACACTTATTGTATTCTTATCCTTTAAAGCCAAGGCATATTACGCCATCGGCTTATATCCTATTTACATTGCTTTTGGTGCTGTTTATCTCTCTGAAGTTTTAAAAACGAATTGGAAACGTTATCTACAACCTGTATTCATAATCATCCCGCTATTATTTTTTATTCCGATGTACAACTTATCATTTCCAAATAAAAGTCCTGAATACATAATAAAACACCCTGAAGGCTATAAAAAACTAGGAATGCTTACATGGGAAGATGGAAAAGAGCATAATTTACCACAAGATTATGCTGATATGCTGGGATGGAAGGAACTCGCTCATAAAACAGACTCAATTTATTCAACTATCGCTAATCCAGAAAAAACCTTAGTTCTTTGCGATAATTATGGTCAGGCAGGAGCTATTAATTATTACACAAAAAAAAGAATTAAAGCCGTTTCTTTTAATGCCGATTACATAAACTGGTTCGATCTTACTACTCAATACACTAACTTAATTCGCATAAAGGAATATCATGAAAATGATGGTGAAATTAAAGAGACTAGCCCATACTTTAACTCCTATGCAGTAGCAGATTCAATCACTAATAAAAATGCTAGAGAATACAAAACAACTATTTTTGTTTTCACTGATGCAAAAATTGATATCAATAAAAGAATTATCAAAGAAATTAAGGAGTCTAAAAGGTTTTGACTTTTTAAGGTTCAAAGCAACAAAGGAGCAGAGTTACAAAGGTTTTGTTTTCGTTCAAAGTTTTTAGTTTTCAGTCACATGTCATCCTGAGCGGAGTCGAAGGACAGTCACAGTTTTCAGTTTTCAGTCGCAGTGCTCTATATTATCTTGAATAGAGTCGAAGTACAGTCACAGTGCTATGCGTTCAGTCACTCGCTTAATGCTCTGAGTCGCCAGAGCCGAGTCAAAGAATTACTTATAGGCCTTTACAACTTTGTACCTTTGAACCTTTATAGCTTTGAGCCTTTGTACCCCAAAAAAACCTTAGCACCTCAGAACCTTAGAATCTTAGTACCTCCTCTTTAAGCCCTAAACAGCATATTCTTATTATAGTTATAAAGCACCAAATCATACGGTACTACGTTTGGCAATACTTTTTCAGAAGAAGCGTCAAACTGAATGTTATTTGCTTTTCGGAATAAATAAATATCTTTCAAGCAATTTGACAAACTCTGGTGTATCATTGATGAAGTTATAGGCAATTTATTATCTCCTACCAATAAATCAATTTGATAATTAGAACTCGATTTCGAAAGATTATTACCTATAATTCTTATTTCGAATGTTGTAGGTTTCCCGTTATGCTCACCCTGATACTGTACTCTCATAGCTTATCAATTTAAATTAAGTATAATTCTATTTGCAAGGGTTCAAAACCCTATTGAAAGATAAATTTACTAATAAAAATCTTTTACATTCATAATTAATTCTGAAATTTTTAAAACAAAACACAACTAATTTATAGTCTTAATTAAAAAATAGATTTCAAGATCAATTAACAATACCACATAAAAAATAGTAATTAAACTATAAAACAACATGATTTTAAGATAATTAAAACAAATGTCATTGGTATTTTATATTTTATTAAATTTGAACAACTAACCTTAAAACCTAATTTCATGGAAATGAACTTCATAGCATTTTTAGCTTCAGCATTAACTACTCTTGTTACTGGTTTTATCTGGTACAATCCTAAAGTATTTGGAACAATCTGGATGAGAGAGGCCAGAATAACTCAAGATGATCTTAAGAAAGGAAGCATGCTTAAAATTTTTGGATTGACTTATGTGTTTTCCTTAATGATGACAATAATCGTTTCATCATTAACAATTCATCAATCTGGTGCGATAGGAATGATTGGAGGCCCTCCGATGTTAGAAAGCGTAAAACCTTCTTTTACAGCATTCATGGCTGATTATGGAACGGCTTATCGCACTTTTAAGCACGGTGCTCTTCATGGATTTCTAACTGGAGTATTCTTTGCTTTTCCAATGCTTGCAATTAATGGCTTATTCGAAAGAAAATCTTGGAAATATATTTTTGTTCATGCAGGGTACTGGATTCTAACCTTAACCATAATGGGGGGAATCATTTGTGCATGGGCATAAATTCAAAACTATAGAAATCCGTTTGAAAGATAAAATCAAACGGATTTCTCTTTTAAATATACTGTCCCTAAATAAGCCATAAATTATATTATTCTGTAATTATTAAGTAAATTTGAACAATATAGTACTCTTACCTTGAATGCATCTTATTCCTTCCAGATTTACAACAATACAGCATCACTTCCTAAATCATGGAATGATTTGGCTAGCCACAATATTTTTTTATCAAGAGAATATCTTGAGGTTTTAGAAAAATCTGCTCCCACCAACATGCTATGCCATTATATCGGACTCTTTAAGAACACCGAATTAATTGGTATTGTACTAACTCAGTTTGTAGATTCTAATAAGCTAGAATCATTTGGAGAGCGAGATAAATGCGTTAAAACAACTGTTCGTAATTTTGCCTTCAAAAAATTTGCTTCTCATGTTTTGTTTGTCGGCAATAACATGCTTACTGGACAAAATGCTTTTTCATTTTCCGAAAAAATAAGTCTACCAAAAGGAATTAAATTACTGCACAAAGCAATTAATGCTTTAAAAAAGGATTTTAAATCTAAAGGAAAAAAGATTCACATTACAACTATTAAAGATTTTTCGGCTAAAGAAATTGATCTTCTTGCTGACGAATTTAAAAAAGGATATACGTTTTCTATTCAGCCAAACATGGTTTTTAAAATCAATGAATACTGGAAAACTGAAACGGATTATATCGATGCTTTATCCAAAAAATACCGTGACCAATACAAACGTACTCGCAAAAAAGCATTAGGAATCGAGAAAAGAAAAATGGATCTAAACGATATTATCGCTTTTGAAGATACTATTTATGATTTGTATTATCATGTTGCCAAAAATGCTCCATTCAACACTTTTTTCTTGGCAAAAAATCATTTTAGCGTTTTTAAAGAAACATTACAAGATAAGTTCCTTTTTTACGGCTATTTTATTGATGGAAAATTAATTGGCTTTAATACTTTAATCATGAACGGAAGCGCAATGGACACTTATTTCTTAGGCTATGATGAAAGTATTCAGCGCGAAAAAATGCTGTATTTAAATATGCTTTATGACATGATAGCGTTTTCTATAAACAAAGGTTTTAAAGAAATTATTTTCGCAAGAACTGCTCTAGAAATAAAAAGTTCTGTTGGCGCAAAACCCATTAAAATGTACGGACTTATCACACACAGCAATGCTTTAATCAACCATAATATTGCTAAACTTTTTAATTACCTAGAACCTAAAAGCGATTGGCAGGAACGAAATCCGTTTAAATAAATACATTGCGTATTTAAGAAAATGACAAACTTCCCTGAAATTCTTAAGGGATAGCAATTTTAATTTGCTTGTGCAGAATATGAATATCTAACTCCGTTTGTGCACCACAATATTCTCCATCGATTTGAAAACTAACCGGATTATTAGTTTTCATCACAGCTTTATCTGTCGAAATAATAACAATGTCATCTGAATCGATTGGCATATTTCCAGTAATTATTTTTCCAAGAATTATTAAATCTAAGTTTTTTAAAACTACCAATTCAAATTTACCATCATTAACCATTCCTTTTGGATTAATTACAACGCCAGTTCCATATTTTTGAGAATTAGCAATCACTACCATCCTTGCCTCATGTTCTTCTGTTTGATTGTTTGCTGTAATTGAAACCCAAAAAGGATCTCTTGACTCTTTTATAGTTGTATATGCCTGTGATGCATAGCCCCAGAAACCTCTTAAATTGCTTTCTTCGTAATTCTTGATCAAGTCTGCATTAAGTCCGATATCACTTAAATGAATGCTTCTTTTGCCGTTAATAGATATCATATCCATCTCGATATAATTACTATGAAATGCAATACTTAGATTTTCTTCAAGACTTTTTGGAAGATTTAAATCAACTGATAAACCATTGGCAGATCCTGCTGGCAATATCCCAATAACAACATCATATTGTTCCATTGCCTCAGCTACCATTTTTACCGTTCCATCTCCTCCCGCCACAATAATTCGGCTAGGCAGCTGCTCATTATATAATCGTATAATTTGAGCAACGTCATCCTTTCCTGTAGTTTCATATACTTCAAGATTAATATGACAAGTTACCGCATAGGATTTTACTGCCTCGATAAGTTCTGACTTATCCAAATCGCCCGAAATAGGGTTTACCACAAATAAGATATTTCGTTTCAAAATTTTATCTTTATATTTATTAAAAAGTAATTACACCAGTTATTCCAAAAGTACACAATTAATGAAGCCCATTTTAAAATTATATCGCGGATATGCTAACGATCAGGAACTAATTGTTATGGGACACGTTTTTAAACCATCAACAGCTAGTGATTATGATTTTCAAAAGAAAAACTTTAAAAATGCGTCTTCTATACTTAAACTTTTCCGAATAAAAACAATTCCTAATTATGATGTTTATCTAAAACATGGTAATAGACAAATTCACACTAAAACTCTTGATGATGGTTTTTTTAAATTCTGCATTCCTCTATATCAAAAAACTGACTTTGGATGGATAGATTACGAAGTTAGCATTACGCACAAAAGCGAAACAATAACATCTTTTGCATCCTTCATTAGACCTCATGATGGTAATTTAGGAATTATATCTGATATTGATGATACTTTTCTTATTTCGCACACCAAAAGTTTTTTTAGAAAACTATATATTCTTCTATTTAGAAATGTAAATGATCGTAAGATATTTGATGACGTTGTACCTCATTATCAAGCACTGAGTTCAGCTGGAAGAAACAATAAAAATGAAAAAAATGCTTTTTTCTACATTTCTAGTAGCGAATGGAATCTGTATCGTTTCATAATTCGGTTTACAAAAATTCATGATTTACCAAGAGCGGTAATTTTATTAAAGGATATCAAAACAGGAATATCCGATTTTTTTATGAGTGGCAGAGGAAGTCATAATCATAAGTTCGAAAAAATTAAACATGTACTGGAGTTTTACCCTAACCTAAAGTATGTTTTATTAGGTGATGATTCTCAACACGATCCGATGCTATATGAAAACATTTGCAAAATATTTCCTGTGACTGTAAAAGCAGTTTACATAAGACAAACTGGAAAAAACAAGAAAGAAGCAACTAAAGCTATTCTGAAAAATTTAGAAAACCTTGAAGTTTCTATTTGTTATTTTAAAGATAGTAGTGAAGCAATTGAACATTCTAAAAAAATTGGAATTATTACCTGATTTGTATGAAATGTTAGAAGTGAGATGAAAGATGTGAGATGAAAGATGTGAGATGAAAGATGTGAGATGTAAGATGTGAGATGTAAGATGTAAAGTAAAAAACAGATACTGATCCTTCGACTCCGCTCAAAATGACATGCGACTGAGACTGAATACCGAGACTACCCTTCGACTCCGCTCAGGATGACATGCGACTAAGACTGAATACTGAGACTACCCTTCGACTCCGCTCAGGATGACATGCGACTGAGACTGAATACTGAGACTGAATACCGAGACTGGAAACTGAGACTGGAAACTGAGACATAAAAAAAAAGCATTTCCTGTTTTAAAAAGGCGACATAAGAAGCTCTTTTTATAACATTAGAAATGCTTTTTTTTATGAAGAATTGTAGCGAAAGCTGAAATAGTCCCCTATTATTGAATTATAGATTATCTATTTCTTCTTGAACTACTTCCCATTCTGAAAGTAATTTTTCCAGTTCAGCTTTCTTTTTATTATATGCCGTAAAAAATGAAGCATCTTCTATGTGTTTGTCATAATTTGAAGCTAACATTTTATCGTCGTGCTGAATGTCTTTTTCTAGTTGTTTTATTTGACTTTCAACTTTACTCAAGCGATTCTGCAACGCTTTATTTTTCTTTTGATCTTCGTATGAAGCTTTATTGCTTTCTTTAGGAGCACCCGCTTTTGTAGCATCTTTTTTCTCTACTTCACGCATGTTTTCTAAATTACGTTGCTCTAAGAAGTAGTTAATATCTCCTAAATATTCTTTTATCTTTTGGTCCTTGAATTCATATACTAAATTAGACATTCCTTGAAGAAAATCCCTATCGTGAGAAACCAATAATAATGTTCCACCAAATTTTTGAAGCGCCGCTTTCAATACATTCTTAGATTTTATATCCAAGTGATTCGTCGGCTCATCCATTAGCAATACATTTATAGGTTGCAATAACAACTTACATAATGCTAAACGGTTTCTTTCACCTCCAGAAAGAACTTTTACCTTTTTTTCAACATCATCTCCACGGAACAAAAATGACCCCAACATATCACGAACTTTCGAACGGTTGGTATCCATTGCAGCATCCTCCATTGTTTGTAGCAAAGTGATTTCACCATCAAGATATTCGGCTTGATTTTGAGCAAAATAACCCAACTGAACATTGTGACCTAATTTTATGCTTCCTTGGTATTCAAATTCATCAACAATTGCTTTAATAAAAGTTGATTTACCTTGTCCGTTCTGCCCAACAAAAGCAATTTTGCTTCCACGTTCTACCAACAAGTTTATATCTTTAAGAATAACTTTATCTCCGTAAGCTTTGGTAACATTGTCTGCTTCGACTACTACTCTTCCTGGTTCTTTTGAAACTGGAAATGAGATATTCATTACAGAATTATCGTCTTCATCTACCTCAATACGCTCTACTTTATCCAATTTCTTGATAAGCGATTGCGCCATAGATGCTTTTGAAGCTTTGGCACGGAATTTCTCGATTAACTTTTCAGTTTCTTCAATTTTCTTAGCTTGATTTTTTTGTGTAGCCAATTGCTTTTCACGAATTTCATGACGCAACAATAAGTACTCAGAATATGGCTTATTAAAGTCATACGCCTTTCCTAATGAAATTTCGATTGTTCTATTGGTTACATTATCCAAGAACATTTTATCGTGGGAAACAATTACCACAACACCAGGATAATTACGCAAGAAGCTTTCTAACCAAATGATACTCTCTATATCCAAGTGATTCGTAGGCTCATCCAGCAACAAAATATCATTAGACTGCAATAACAACTTTGCAAGCTCGATACGCATTCTCCATCCTCCTGAGAAAGTTTCGGTTTGGTTATTAAAGACTTCTCTTTTAAAACCTAAACCTATCAATATTTTTTCTGTATCACCAACATAATTATATCCACCTAACAAATCAAAACGGTGTGTGTAATCAGATAAATCTTCGATAATCTGACTGTATTCTTCACTTTCATAATCGGTTCTGGTTACCAATTGATGATTGATTTGCTCTAATTTTTTTTCTACAACTTTAATATCTGTAAAAGCTTCGTAGGCTTCTTCGAGTACTGTTCTTCCTTGTTCAAAATCGATATCCTGACGTAGGAAACCCATTCTTACTTCTTTCTCTGTTGCAATTTGACCAGAATCTGGTTTAAAATCACCTGCAAGAATCTTTAGCATTGTTGATTTTCCAGCACCATTTTTCCCAACAAGACCAACTCGATCTCCTGCACCTAAACGAAATGTAACTTCCTCAAATAAATAAGACCCCCCAAACGAAACAGATAAATTGTGTATATTAAGCATTTATTATTGTTATTTTATAACTAATTGATTGTGTAAATTGATACCTTCAAATTAATGAGAATCAATTTTTGTAGATACTAAAATCCTTCTTTTCGAGTAATTAAACATTTATTGAGCTTACATAAAACTTAAACCCTGTGTCTAATTAACGTCTAATCAGTATTTTTAATTCTTTATCTTCTAAAATATAAAGCAATATATATTGCATTTTACTTATGATTTTAAAAATGCAAAGGTAGTGAAAAGGAATGTATTATACTATAAAGTTAAAAAGCCGATATTCAGCATAGTTAAAGCCGATTTCTTACACGGTTTTATATATTAAGAGTAGGAAAATTGTTAATGTGGCAATCAATGATTATCTTTGAATTAAATTCATATCTTATTATTTTAAACAACTACTCTGACTTAAATAAAAGAAAGAGTTAGCTATTTAAATATCACAAAAAACTACTCAAAATGTTCAAAAAAGGATCTAAGCTAAATAGTATTTTAAAAGGAACTTGTCCTAAGTGTCAAAACGAAAGTATGTACGAAGACAAGAATCCATTGCATTTAGGAAAAGTTCTAAAAATGAATGAATCTTGCAGTCATTGTGGACTTGTGTACCAAATTGAACCTTCCTTTTTTTATGGAGCAATGTATGTTAGCTACGGTCTAAACGTTGCTTTAGGAATCGCAGCTTTTATTATATCGTATGTTTTATTGCATTCGAGTATTGAAACTTCATTTATAGCAATTGTAATAACTCTTGTGGTATTATTTCCTTTTGTATTAAGATGGTCAAGAAATATTTACATCAACATGTTTGTTTCTTACGATCCAACTACCAATATAAAATAAGTTACTTTCTATTCTTTTTGTAAAACCGTTGGATGTTTATTTCATCGTCCAAAGGAATTTCATTTTCAATATTTTCAAACAAAGCTTCCGCCATTGCAGGTCCAAGCATAACTCCTCGCGTACCTAATCCGTTAAGTATATGAAGTGATTTATTTGTATGGTGTGTTCCCACCAATGGTCTTCTGTCTTTTACTGTAGGACGAACTCCTGCAAAATGCTGAACAATTTCAAACTCACAAGTAATAATTTCACGGATACGCTCTAGAAGTTCTTCCTTCGCCTCTTCGGTAGGTAAGTCCGTTTTATCTTTCCAATTGTATGTAGCTCCTACTTTAAACAAATCATCACCTAAAGGCAGAATAAACACACTTGTATTAACGATTACATCTAGATTTAAACCTACTGCTCGTATAATAAACAATTCCCCTTTTGTTCCATCCAAAGGCAAATCATTAAAGAATGGATTTTTATGCAACCCAAATCCTTCTGCAAAAATAATATGCTGTGCTATAATATCTTCATACTGAATTCCTGAATCTAAAAACTTAATTTGACTGTAATCAAATGCATCTTGAAGTAATAAATTTTCAGTAAGCAAATATTCTCTATACTTTTCTAATAACAAAGCAGTATCGACATAACCAGTATGCAAAACTTCTCCATAATCGTAAGGAGAATCTATACTATTGTATTTTTTAGTAACTAATTTGGTTGACAAAAAAGGTGCTAAGTTTTTTTTATCAGAAGCACTAAACCAATTGTTCTGTTCTTCAATAGAGAAAAATTTTCTCAGGATTGGAAGTTGGAAATTGAACTTTGTAGCAAGTTTGGCTTCTATAGTTGTATAAAACGTATCCATCAAGACTAACTGTGGTTGTGCTTGCCACACTTCACTAAATCTTTTTAAAATAACAGGATTGTACAATCCACCAGCTATTTTAGAAGAGTTTTGTGATTTATCATCTATTACTAAAATAGATTTATTGCGTGACAATGCCTTTTCTGAAAAAGAAATTCCAGCCAAACCTGAGCCAATAATTAAGTAGTCAATCATAAAAAAACAAATTAAACTGTTACAGCCATCAAACTTAAATAAAAAAAAACTCTTACCACGAATGGTAAGAGTTTATATTAAAAAAGGAAATCAATTTTTAGTAATTCCACATATCCGATTCGAAATTTCTAATTTTTTCTTTCACTCTCTCAGATTCTAATAATTGATTCTGAGCATTATCTTTCATGTATTCTTCGATAGCTCTATCTCCGTAAACATTTTCTTCTTTATAGATTGTACTGTTAAAACGTCTAGAGTTTAAGATTTGATCAAAAGAAATTGGCATTGCAGAGTTTTTGTCATTAAAAGCTTTAGCTTCATGCAAAACATTTCTGGCATCTGGGAAGAATACCCAGAACAATTCAATATAATCTTTCTCTTCACTATTAATAGTGTAAACATCAGGAGTTACAGGACAAATACCTAATAGACGATACTTCAATTCACTTTGACGTTTATCAAAATACCAATATCCTTTAATTTTATACTCCGTAACATCTTGAGCTGTTAAATCAGTTTTCAAGATATATTCTGAAGATATAATTTTAGATGCAGGAACGTCTACTGTTTCAGTTGTAGTTACTTTGTTTTTTCCTTTACCAGTAGTCTTCTTTTTCTGGATCGTTTGTGCAACGTATGCACCTGGATCTTGATTCAATTGCTCTCTACCCGCATCAGTTGTATCGATACGAGATAAAGAAGCCTGAATATCTTTCATAGACTTTTTGGTATTGAAATAACTATCAGTATAAACCTCAGTAATTTTACCATTTTTAATTGCTTTTGTCAAGACATCGTACATAGAACGTCTGTCTGAACCAATATTTGCAGTATCAATAGGAAAGTACAATGAGAAGTTGATTTTTTCATTCAAATCAATGATTTCCCAAACAGTTTTCCCCATCAAAACATCTCTATCGTGTACATAACCATATGCTAATGGTTTGTCATTATCCAAAACAAGTTGCGCTGGTGTCTTTAAACCAATTTCAGCTGGTGTTTTTGCGTTAAGCAAATTCGACTGTGCAAATGTTGTATAACTCCCTGCAACAGAGATAATAGCTATTAAAAAAATTCTTACATTCATCATGGTATCAGTATAAGATATTGAAGTAGTTTACTTTATAGAACTACTTATTATTGTATTTCAAAAATTACTGGAGCTGTTCTTGGCAATAAATAACTTCCTGCTCCAACAAGTTTAGTTTTAATCTCAGAAATAGTAACTTGATCTCCTCTACCTGCTTTTGAAAGAACTGATTTACATTGTGCATTTAATTTATTACCAGCAACAACAACTGTAGGTTGTCCAGTAACTTTTAAATTAAATCCAACAACATCTAAACCAACTTCGAAATCAAAATCAACTAATTTAGCTCCAATTGTAGCTACTTCTAAATTTGATTTAGGTCCTTTTACAATACCCATTTCTCCTCTAATAGTTCCACTTGGTCCAGGAATACCTTTAATTCTAAAAGTTTTCTTATCAGAAACAGTAGTTCCATTTTCTAATTTACCTGTTACAGAAATTGTAGTTTCTGTACCTGTACCTGGGCTCATGTTATATTTTCCAGGTTTTCCAGCAGATGATAATCCTGGAGCTGTTGCAACAACTTTGTTATCAGCAACACCTGCAAATGAAATTGAGATAGGGTTAACAACACCTCTGTAAACTACATTCATTTTATCTGCAGAAATAGTAGCAGAGTTTGGCTTAGGAACTACAACATATGGTTGATCAAATTTAAGAGGAATAGTCTTTCCATCTTCTAAGAATGTAAATTGACCACTAATATTTTGTTCACCAACTCCACCAGCAGTCATTTCAACTACAGCTTGACCGTTAACAATTTTTCCAGGTCTTCCGTTAAGAATAAATGAAGTAGGCTGTGTATTATCATCATAACGACCTAAAACTACTTTACCTGTAACAGTTTCTCCTTGGAAATATGCACTTTTATCAAGAACCACAATTGCTTTATAATTACTATAAGACGCGGCTTGTACTGCTGCTTTTCCTAAAGCAGAACTATAAACATCTGATTCTGCTTTTTTAACATCACTTTGCCATGCTGATAATTTTGCAACTGAAGCTACAGCTGGAAAACCTTTAAAATGGTAAGCTAAAAAATCATCTTTCAAACCTTCTTTGTTCTTAACATCAGAAGTATCAAATTTACTATCAATCTCAGCTACAATTGCATTGTACTTTTTGTCGCTTAATACAGCTTTCATATCAGCTTTGTACTTGTCAATTTTAGCAACAATTTCTTTACCTTTTGCAGTATAACCATCACCTGTAAACCAGTTATCAATATTATCCCCTTTGTCCATAGACTCATAAGGTAATTTCCCAGTTTCTTTGTCTTTTTCGAATCCCTTTAAAACATCACCTTTTAAAGTTTCGATATAGCTATAAAAATCTTTAGATATTGCTTGAACTTTATGAGCTGTTTGAGCAGCTGTTTCAAATTCACCTTTAGCCTCAGCCGCTTTCTGATCTAACGAAGCCAATAATTGCTCATTTGTCATATTAGCTGACTCATTTGCACTTTCAAATTTTTCATTCATTAAGCCAAAAGCAGACAATACTTCTTTTGACATATTCATTGCTAACATTGCGATAAAAACCAGATACATCAGGTTTATCATCTTCTGTCTAGGGGTTAATTTTCCTCCTGCCATATTTTCTAAATAATTAGTTTTTTATTAATAATAATAGTTTTTAACTAATTATCCTTTGTTATTCATAGCTGAAAGCATACCACCATATACATTGTTTAAAGAAGCAATATTTGCAGTCATAGATTGCATTTGCTCTTTTAATTTACTAGCGTTTTCTGCGATTTCTTTGTTTGCTTCTGCATTTCGAGAAGCACTTTCTAATTGAACTTTGTATAAACTATTTAAAGATTCCATTTGTGCAGCAGCAGTAGATAACTCTTCGCTGTATTTTTTAGTAGAAGCAATTGAATCAACAGTTGGAGCAATACCTTTAGCAGCAGACTCAAAGTTTTTGATACTGTTACCTAAGCTTGCCATTAATTCACCGTCAATTTTAGCTTCTTTAAGCATAACGTCTAATTTTTGAGAAAGTAAACCTTGAGCATCTGCAGTTTTCTCCGCTTTTGCAACTTTTACTTTTGCTTGTCCGTTAGCCAATTCTGGATATACTAATGTCCAGTCCAACTCTTCGTCAACTGGTTCAAAAGCAGATAAAGCAAAGATTAATGCTTCTGTTACTAATCCGATTGAAAGCATTAAGGTACCTGTTAATGGTCCTATTTCAAAGTGAGTAATTTTGAATAAAGCTCCAATAATTACTACTGCTGCTCCCATACCGTAAGCGAAATTCATCACTTTTTTACTTAATAATGCCATAATTGTTTTTGTTTTGTTTTAGGTTTAAAAAAAGGATTTGGATATTTAATTTAATTTTCTTTCTCGTTTAATTACTTCTTATTCCCTGTTGATTGTGTTCCCATATAATCTTGAACAGTTCTAAAACCGATAAAACTTCTTGCAGAATCTGCATATTCAAAATCTCTGGTACTTACTTGTAAGAAATAAGCAACATCTTTCCATGAACCTCCACGTACTACTTTACGCTTGTTAGACCCGTCTTGTACATTAGGATTCATAGTAGACACATATTCGTATGCATTTGGACTGTATGAAGAATCTGTCCACTCTGCTACGTTACCTGCCATATTGTACAAATTATAACCATTTGGATCGTATGATTTTGCTTCTACAGTATATAAAGCATTATCTGCTGCATAATCTCCTCTATTTGGTTTAAAGTTTGCCATAAAACAACCTCTATCATTTCTGATATAAGGACCTCCCCATGGGTAAGTTCCTGATTCAAGACCACCTCTAGCAGCATACTCCCATTCTGCCTCTGTAGGCAATCTGAAAGAGTTCACTAAATCATGACCTTTCTTTTTAGCTTTTATGTATGTATTTTTATTTAAAGTTCTCCAAGCACAAAATGCTTTTGCTTGAGTCCATTTTACACCTACAACCGGATAATCTCCATATGCTTTATGCCAGAAGTAATCATTGTGCATTGGCTCGTTGTAAGAATATGTAAAATCCTTAATCCAAACTGTTGTATCTGGATAAACCTTAACTTCTTCTGTCTTAACAAATTCTTTTCTTTTTCCAACTTTAGCTTTTGCCGCAGCTTGAATATCCATCCAAGAATATCTAAATTTCAATTTATTAACATCTATAGTTCTTAATCCATTATAAGACTCCTCAACAGGAATATACATTGAATCCATTACTTCAGCATAATACTCGTCTGGGTAAGCTTGTGTTCCTTTTGCTAACTTAACTTTTCTGTTTAATTTTCTACCTGCATAAGGATCATCTGCTGTCCCTATACTGTAGTAATTATCATACATGTATTTATCATAAGCAGTCATTTTTTCAGGATCAGAATCATTAAAAGCATAATCCCCTATACTACCACTTTTTTTACCTTTAGCATCTGCTCCGCCACCTGGTTTTTGACCCATTTCATCAGCCATAATTGCCAAACGAACTCTCATTGTAGAATCTTTAACCCACTCTACAAATTGACGATATTCGCTATTAGTTATCTCAGTTTCATCCATATAAAAAGAACGAACAGTAACTGTTTTTGTTGGTGCATCCTCTACTTGAGCCAAGTCATCATCTGACTTCCCCATGATAAAAGACCCTCCTGGAATCAATGTCATTCCGTAAGGTTTTTCTGGATACCATTTCCCGCCTTTAACACCTACTAATTCTCCTTTGTCACTTGACCTACCACAACTAATCATTAGTGTTAAAAATGCCGCAAATGCAATAAACTTCTTCATATATGTTTGGATTATCTATTCATTATTATAAGTCCGTAAACCTATTTATTATTTTTCTAAAAAACAATAGCTTTTAGTGCAATTTATTTCAGGGTCCAAAATTAAAGTTAAAAAAAATAAAAAAAAAATATTTAGTCGATAAACTGCCACAAAAAACCGCTTAAAAACGTTAAATTTTAATATTTATAAGTCAAACCTTACTAATTAAAACAAAATCAGCTATTTAAAAAAAACCTTAATAACTCGTATCTTATTACGAAAACGATTACACGGTGTTTTTACGTTGTGCTTTCCACCATCTTTCTGGCAATTCTTGATTACAAGCAACTAAATATTCATCGTAAGAACAAGATAACAACGTATTTCTCTTCAATTTATTGTTGCCATTTGAAATAAAAGGAATCTCTATCCACCATCGATCTGTTTTGTCACTTTTGTAAAAAACGAGATCTTCTTCTTCCAATGGAACGATATATTTCAGGTAGTTTTTTCGACTTCCGTATGGATATTCATTTGAACGGTAATGATACCCTTCGATGAAATACCAAACTATTTGCGCCATTAACGGAGCTTCTTGACATGTGCTGTTTTGATTAAACAAACCAAAAGCAGACACTTTATCACTAATTCCAGCATACCTCGCTAACGAACAAATCTCTTTACCATCAAAACCATTAGGCTCAAAAGCAATAGTATTACCTGAATCGGCAGATTTCACTGAATTCAAATCAAAACTTACTAAATCGGCATCTCTAAAAACTGGCTCAGCGAGTGCAATTTTATTTGAAATCTCTCCTAGGCGGTATGCATCAAAAAACAATTTTTCGATTAAATCTATTTCTTCTTGGGAATTGTAATAGGTCTGATACCCTATATTACAGAAATTAAACAAATTATTAGGCGCATCTACTATAATCTTGGTCAAATAAGAAGCTGCAGAAGAATCTTCACTCTCTTTTCCAAAATCAAATTTATTATCGACCGCAACCAAATTAACCATTTGTTCTAAATCGTCATAAGCACGATATAAAGCATACGTTAAATCTTGAGAACCACCTACTACTATAGGCACTACTCTATTTTTTATTAAAGCTGCTGTTATTTTCTTTAAAAGATAATAAGTGTCTTCTATAGAATCCCCTTGCGCAATATCACCTAAATCAGCAATACCCATATCCCAATTTCCAGGAAACATGCCATATAGCTTTTTACGAAATGGATTTAGATTTACATCATCAATCGCAGTTGTATCGCCACGATTATCCAAAACTCCAATTATAGCGATATTAATTTTAGTTATATCAGGGAATTGCTCCTTAGTATGCAAAACTATTTTACTTCCCAATTCTTGAGAAGACAAAGTATCAACATAGTTTAGAATTTCTTCAGAAACTGGTTGTAGAAAATCAAATTCCATTTTTTATTTCTTTTTTGCTACTGTTTTTTTCGCTACAGCTTTTTTGGCTGCTGGCGCTTTTTTAGCGGCTGTCTTTTTTACTGGGGTTTTCTTAGCAATCATTTCTTGAACTTCAGCCAACGTCAATTTTGTAGCATCAACATCCTTACTTAGTTCAATTTTAATTTTACCTTTTGTGATAACTGAACGTCCCCATCGTGCTTTTTCAACCAAGATCCCTTCTTCTTCCCAATTATGAAGTACTTTATCTATATTTTTTTGGAGCTTATCTTCGATCAAGGCTTCTATATCTGATTGTGACAAATTATCAAAATCATATTTCTTACTTACATTGATAAACAATCCGTTCCATTTAATAAACGGACCAAAACGTCCCACTCCTTTTTGCACGCCCTCACCTTTATACACAGCGATAGGTGCATCGGCAATAGCTTTTTCATCTATCAATTCCTGAGCTCTAGTTATTGTCACATCTAAAGGATCTTCTCCTTTTGGTAACGAAATAAACACACTACCATGACGAACATAAGGCCCGTAACGTCCGTTACTCACTTCTACTTCTTCCCCTTTATACTCTCCTAAGTTTTTAGGCAATAAAAATAAATTTAAAGCTTCTTCTAACGTTATATTTCCAATATTTTGATCTGCCATTAAACTAGCAAACTTTTTATCTTCATCATCCGGCTCACCAATTTGTGCCATTGGACCAAATTTTCCTAAACGAACTGAAACTGGTCTTCCTGAAACTGGATCTTTACCTAATATTCTCTCTCCACTTTCTCTCTCGGCATTTGCCTCAACATCTTTTACATTTGGATGAAACTTATCATAAAACTCCTGCATCATTTGTGCCCAATCAATATTTCCTTCAGCAATTTCGTCAAAATCCTGTTCAACTTTTGCTGTAAAATTATAGTCTAATATTGACCCAAAGTTTTTGACCAAGAAATCTGTAACAATTGTTCCGATATCAGTTGGAACCAACTTTCCTTTATCCGAACCTGTATTTTCTTTAAGCAACTTCTCACCTACCTTATTAGCTTGTAATGTAAGTTGTGTATAATTACGTTCTTGCCCGTCTAGATTCCCTTTCTCAACATAATTTCTATTGATAATAGTAGAAATAGTTGGTGCATAAGTCGAAGGACGACCGATACCTAACTCTTCTAATTTCTTAACCAAAGATGCCTCTGTATAACGCGCTGGTGGTCTTGAATATCTTTCAGTTGCCGTGATATAATTGTTTATCAACTTCTCGTTCACTTTCATTGCTGGCAACATTCCTTCTTGCTCTTCTTCGTCATCATCATGACCTTCAAGATAAACTTTTAAGAATCCTTCAAAAAGCAATACTTCTCCTGATGCTGTAAATATCTCGCTGTGATTATTAGCTTCAATTTTTACATTGGTTCTTTCTAATTGTGCATCACTCATTTGTGATGCCAATGTTCTTTTCCAAATCAAATCATATAAACGCGCTTGGTCTCTATCAATATTTACAGTATGACGTGACATATCCGTTGGACGAATCGCCTCGTGTGCTTCTTGCGCTCCTTTACTTTTATTCGTGAAGGTTCTCGGTTTTGAGAATTCTTTACCGTATGATTTGATAATTTCAGCCTGAGCTGCATCCATTGCATCTTTAGAAAGATTAACACTATCGGTTCTCATATAAGTAATAAGTCCCGCTTCGTAAAGACGTTGTGCTAATTGCATTGTGATTCCAACTGGCAAATACAATTTTCTAGCAGCCTCTTGTTGCAAAGTAGAAGTTGTAAACGGTGCTGTTGGAGATTTTTTAGTAGGTTTCGTTTCTAAGTCTGAAACCTTATATGAAGAACCTATATTTTTATTTAAAAAATCTTCGGCTTCTTTCTTTGTATTAAAATTTTTAGGCAATTTAGCCTTGAAGGTTTTTCCGCTTTCATTGGTAAACTCAGCAACAACAGAATAAGTTGCAACTGCTTTAAAATTCTGAATCTCACGTTCTCTTTCAACTATTAAACGTACAGAAACAGATTGCACACGTCCAGCAGACAAACCGCCTTTAATTTTTCTCCATAAAACAGGAGATAATTCATAACCAACCAATCTATCTAATACACGACGTGCTTGCTGTGCATTAACCAAGTTATAATCTATCTCTCTTGGATTCTCAATTGCTTTTAAGATAGCAGTTTTAGTAATTTCATGAAAAACAATTCGCTTGGTTTTTTTTCTATCCAACTTCAGCTCCTCAGCAAGATGCCATGAAATAGCCTCACCCTCGCGATCCTCATCACTCGCTAACCAAACCATCTCAGCATTTTTAGATAACGTTTTTAGCTTACTTACCAAAGCTTTTTTATCAGGAGAAACTTCATATTTAGGTTTAAACCCATTCTCTACATCTACACCGATTTCCTTTGAAGGCAAGTCGGCAATATGCCCATAACTTGACTCTACTTGAAAATCACTTCCCAAAAATTTCTCTATCGTTTTTGCCTTTGCAGGTGACTCAACTATCACTAAATTCTTTGCCATTACTCTATTTTTCTGGAACAAAAGTATCTATTTTTTTTAAATATTGCGCTTTACTAAATTTTAAAAATACTTTATACCTTTAATCAGGGCACAAATATAAACATAAAACAATGTAATTTCCTACATTGGAAGCATTTAAATATACTCCTCACAATTATCCCATAAAATAACAGACTTTATATATAACCCAAAAGACTAAATCTTACCTGCGATAACTACATCTATTCCAATTTCTTCCAATTTCATTTTAGTCTCTGGATCAATACCTTCATCAGTAATTAGCACATCAATTTTATTTAAATTACAAATTTTACCAAAACCTCTAATATTCATTTTCGTAGAATCTGCTAATACTATAACCTTTTCAGCTACTTCTATCATGGCTTGATTCAAATGTGCTTCTAATGCATTTGATGTACTCAGTCCGAATTCTAAATGAACCCCGTCTGTACCTATAAATAATTTATTACATGAAAACTGACTCAAAGTAGCCTCCGCAATTGGACCAACAGCAGAGGTAGAACTATTTCGAACATCTCCACCTAATTGAATCGTATCTATATTAACCTCTTTAGTAAGTTCCAAAGACACTTTTAATGAAGGAGTAAGAACCGTCAATTTTTGAAATCCAGTAATAATTCTTGATAAGTAGTGAATATTAGAACCCGAACCTAAGATAATATAATCGTGTTCGTTAATATATTTCAAAGCTTCTTTAGCTATTTGCTTTTTCTGATCTACCTGTAATGTTTCTTTATCGTTAACATCTCTTTCAAAAGCATAAATTGGCTTTTTACTAGCTCCCCCATGTGTACGATGTAATAGTTTTTCGTTTTCTAAAAAGTTCAGATCCTTTCGTATAGTTACGGTTGAAACATTAAGCGCCTCACATAAATCAACTACATTCACATATCCTTTTCGATCTAATTCTTTAAGTATATCCTCTTGTCTTCTGTTGATAATGGTCATAATGTTACTTTAATGTTAAGGTTATTGATGTCGAAAGATACAAAAATAAAATAAAAAAATAAATTTCACTTAACTTTATTTAGTTTCGTTTAATTTCATTAGCTTTGTTATTCGAAAGCTTTTAAAGGAATACGAAACAAATAAAACCAAACAATGAAACGAATAGAACAATTAGCAAAACTAAAACAAACCTCCGAATGGGATGTAATCATAATTGGTGGAGGCGCTAGCGGACTAGGAACAGCCCTTGATGCTGCAAGCAGAGGATACAAAACTGTTTTGATTGAAGCGGTAGATTTTGCCAAAGGAACCTCTAGTAGAAGTACTAAGCTGGTTCACGGAGGCGTTCGTTACCTAGAACAAGGTGATATTTCGCTAGTTACGGAAGCCTTAAAAGAAAGAGGTTTAATGGCACAAAATGCAGGACACTTAGTCAAAAATCAATCTTTTGTAATTCCAAATTACAACTGGTGGGGAGGTTACTTTTACACGATAGGTCTAACTATTTACGACTTGCTAGCAGGAAGACTTAGTTTGGGTCGATCTAAATATATTTCAAAGAAAAAAACTATTGAATTGCTTCCTACTGTAGAACCAAAAGGTCTAGTAAGTGGTGTTGTTTACCAAGACGGTCAATTTGATGACTCCCGTTTAGCTATAAACATTGCACAAACTGCTGTAGAAAATGGCGCTTGTCTTTTAAACTATGCTAAAGTTGTTGGTTTATTAAAAAATGACAAGAACCAAGTTATAGGTGTTGAAATAATAGATCACGAAACTGGGGAAAAACACGAAATTAAAGGTAAAGCAGTCATAAATGCAACTGGTGTTTTCACTAATGCAATAATGAAACTAAACGATACGGTATATAAAAAATACATTGTTCCAAGCCAAGGAATTCACCTTGTATTCGACAAGTCTTTCTTACCTGGCGACCAAGCCTTAATGATTCCTAAAACGAGTGATGGAAGAGTCTTATTTGCAGTGCCCTGGCATAATAAAGTAGTAGTTGGAACAACAGATACTTTAATTAAAAAACATAGCTTAGAACCAATTGCGTTAGAGTCAGAAATCGAGTTTGTACTAGAAACAGCACAACGCTTCTTAGTAAAAAAACCTACTCGTGCTGATGTTTTATCTGTTTTTGCAGGATTAAGACCTTTGGCCGCACCAGAAAAAGAAGGAAAAAGTACTAAAGAAGTTTCTAGAAGTCATAAAATCATAGTTTCTGAAACTGGATTAATAACAATTACTGGAGGAAAATGGACTACCTACAGAAAAATTGCCGAAGATATTATAGACAAAGCAATTACAGTACATAACTTACCAAAATTAAAATGCAAAACGGAACACATTGCAATTCATGGAAATAAGCAAACCGATACAAAAGCTAGAGAAAATCACTTATACATATATGGAACTGATATTCCTAAAATATTAGAATTACAAGAAAAAGAGCCTGAATTAAAAGAAAAATTACATCCCGATTACGAATATACGATGGCGGAAGTAGCTTGGGCAATTCGATATGAAATGGCAAGAACCATTGATGATGTACTAGCAAGAAGGGTTCGTTTATTATTCTTAGATGCACGTGCAGCAATTGCTTCTTGCGAAAAAGTAGCTCATTTATTAGCTAAAGAACTAGGCCACGACGAGACATGGGCACAAAGACAAATATCAGAATTTAAACATCTTGCAAACGGATTTATTTTATCTGATTTTCAAGAAAAACACCATTAAAAAAAAATACTTTTAAAAATATACCATCATGGAAAATAAATTTATCCTAACATTAGATCAAGGTACTACCTCCTCTAGAGCCATCATATTCAACCATGATGGCAAAATAGTAAGCATCTCTCAAAAACCTTATGAACAAATCTTTCCGAAACCAGGATGGGTTGAACACGATCCTAATGAAATCTGGTATTCACAGATTAGCGTTGCTGCCGAAGTTATTGCAAAAATGGGGATTTCAGGAAAAGAAATAGCTGCAATCGGAATTACCAACCAACGTGAGACAACAATAGTTTGGGATAGAGAAACTAGCGAACCACTATACAACGCTATCGTTTGGCAAGATCGTCGAACAGCAAAATATTGTGATGAGCTAAAAGCGCAAGGACTTACAGAAATGATCCAAGAAAAAACGGGATTAAAACTAGACGCTTATTTTTCTGGAACAAAGTTAAAATGGATTTTAGATAATGTTGAAGGAGCACGTGAAAAAGCAGAACAAGGAAAATTATGCTTTGGTACCGTAGACACGTGGCTTATATGGAAACTAACAAGAGGCAAGATGTTCATGACAGATGTTTCTAATGCAAGTAGAACGTTACTAATGAACATTCACACATTAGAATGGGATGATGAGTTGTTGGAATTATTTAATATTCCAAGAGCAATGTTACCAGAAATAAAACAAAGTAGTGAAATCTATGGTGAAACTTGTACCACATTATTTTCTACTAAAATTCCAATCGCAGGTGTCGCTGGTGACCAACAAGCTGCCCTTTTTGGACAACTATGCACAGAACCAGGAATGGTAAAAAACACTTATGGTACTGGTTGTTTTATGCTAATGAATACAGGCGACAAACCTGTTTATTCTAAAAACAATCTACTTACAACAGTTGCTTGGAAAATAAATGGTAAAACTACTTATGCCCTAGAAGGAAGTGTGTTTGTGGGAGGAGCCGCTGTACAATGGCTTAGAGATGGTGCTAAGATGATCAATTCATCTGATGAAATCGAAACTTTAGCAGCAAGCGTACCTGATAATGGTGGTGTATATTTTGTTCCTGCTTTAACAGGATTGGGCGCTCCACATTGGGATCAATACGCTAGAGGAGCAATTTTCGGTATTACCAGAGGAACAACAAATGCGCATATAGCGCGCGCTACCATTGAAGGAATCGCATATCAAGTATTCGATTTAGCAAAATCAATGGAAGCTGACTTTGGAAACGAAGGAAAAGAATTAAGAGTAGATGGTGGAGCTGTTGTCAATAATTTAATGTTGCAATTTCAATCAGATTTATTTGGATTCAAGGTAATTAGACCTAAAACTTTAGAAACAACAGCATTAGGAGCAGCCTATTTAGCAGGATTAGCAGTAGGATACTGGAAAAGCATAGACGAACTTCAAGAACAATGGTCAATCGACCGTGAATTCTCTCCAGAAATGCCAAAGCCTGAAGTGGATAAATTGGTACACAACTGGAACAAAGCTGTAGGCCGTACTACAAACTGGATTGAAGACTAGAAGACAAATCATTTAAAATACAAGAAGATGTCACCATTTATCGCAGAAATTATAGGCACAATGCTCGTTATCTTATTAGGTAACGGAGTTGTTGCAAACGTAGTTCTTAAAGGAACAAAAGGAAACAACTCTGGGTGGATAGTAATTACTACTGGATGGGCATTTGCTGTCTTTGTAGGCGTAACCGTCTCAGGACCAATTAGTGGTGCGCACCTAAACCCTGCTGTAACACTAGGACTAGCCCTCATAGGAAAATTTGCATGGAGCCAAGTTGCTTCATATATTATTGCCCAATTAATAGGCGCTATGCTAGGTGCATTTTTAGTTTGGTTATTCCACAAAGATCACTTTTCTATTACTGAAGATGAAGGCTCGAAGCTAGCCTGTTTTAGCACTATACCAGCAATTAGAAACAATGTCTCAAATTTGATTAGCGAAATAATTGGAGCTTTCGTTCTTATTTTTGTAATCTTCTACATTGCAGGTCCAGAACTTAGCTTTAACTCAGCTACTGACGTAAAAATAGGACTAGGCTCTATTGGCGCTTTGCCTGTTGCCATTTTAGTATGGGCAATCGGACTCTCTTTAGGTGGCACTACAGGCTATGCTATTAATCCCGCGAGAGATCTAGGTCCTCGTATCACACATGCTCTACTTTTTAAAGGAAGTAGCAACTGGGACTATGCATGGATTCCAATTGCAGGACCAATCATAGGATCAGCGTTGGCTGCCCTCTTATACATGAACCTACTTTAATATGCTTTTATAAAATAGAAATCATGAAAAAAACACTATTTTTCTCTATAATCTCAATTATAGGGCTAGCTGGATACGCTCAAGAAAAAACGGCTTTAGACAGTAGTTCCGTTACAACAGAGACTACAAAACCTTCCCGTTTAGACTTTAATGTTAACCTTAAAACAAGTCACTTATGGAGAGGCCTTGTTATTAATGACGGTATGACTGCTACTGGAAATATTCATTACACATTTGATAAACAAAGAAACTTTACTGTTGGAATATGGGGAGGCGCAGGATTTGATGGAAAATACCGCGAGATAAATTATTATATCCAATATCAAAAAAATAATTTTTCAATTGGATTATGGGATCTATTTAACACTACTGGAATCGAAAACCCTGAAGTATTTAATTACAACAAACTCACATCTACACACCTTATAGATTTAAGGACTTCGTATCGTTTTCCAGAATCATTCCCATTACGAGTAGAAGTTGATATAATACTTTACAGTGGCTTAAAGGATAGGCAACTTGATAGCAATGACAGCTACAAAAGTAAATATTCAACATATACAGAATTCAGTTACCCTGCTATTAGAAACCAAAAAGTAAATTTGGACGTTTTTTTAGGAGCCGGCTATGCTCTTAATGGAGATACTTTTCTATATTCAAATAAAGCAGAAAGCAGTTTCGGTATTGTAAATACAGGAATAAAAGCGACCAAAGATATTTCAGTTTTTAATTATAAATTACCTGTTTCAGCCACAGCAATGTGGAATCCTGAAAACAAAATTGCCAGATTGCAACTAGAAGTCAATCTGTTCTAAACTTATTTGGTTTTTAATTTGTTTGCTAAAACTCTCTTTATTTCAAAGGGAGTTTTTTCATGTTAAGCAGAAATATAAAAACAATGTTAAATCTTCATATGACATCTTGTCATAATCATTCAAATAATCGTACATTTGTTATCTTATTAAAACACACTTTTGAAAGTGACTTATGGAAAAGATTATTGAAGAAAGCAAACAAGGTGAAAGTCTTGTTTTAGAGAATAAACCTGAGAATACTAAAAAACTCTTTATAGAAAGTTATGGTTGCGCTATGAATTTTTCGGACAGCGAAATTGTAGCTTCGATTTTATCTGATGGTGGTTACAATACAACATCGGTTCTTGAAGAAGCCGATTTAGTTTTAGTAAACACCTGCTCTATTCGTGACAAAGCTGAGCAAACTATTCGTAAACGTTTAGAAAAATACAACGCTGTAAAACGTATTAACCCAAAAATGAAGGTTGGTGTGCTAGGATGTATGGCCGAACGTTTAAAAAGTCAGTTTCTAGAAGAAGAAAAAATAGTAGATCTAGTTGTTGGCCCAGATGCTTACAAAGATTTACCCAATTTATTAAGTGAAGTTGAGGAAGGACGTGATGCTATAAACGTAATCTTATCAAAAGACGAAACCTATGGCGACATCTCTCCAGTTCGATTGATGAGTAACGGAATTACTGCTTTAGTTTCTATAACTCGTGGTTGTGATAATATGTGTACGTTTTGCGTGGTACCTTTTACTCGTGGACGTGAGCGTAGCCGTGAACCTCAGAGTATCATGAATGAAATTCAGGATTTATGGGAAAAAGGCTTTAAAGAGATTACACTTTTAGGCCAAAACGTAGATAGTTACTTATGGTATGGAGGCGGATTAAAAAAGGATTTTGTTAGTGCATCAGACATGCAAAAAGCAACTGCTGTAAACTTCGATCAATTACTAGAATTGGTAGCAGTGACTTATCCTAAAATGCGTATTCGATTTTCAACATCGAACCCACAAGATATGCACGAAAGTGTTTTGCATATTATTGCAAAATACCCAAATATATGTAAACACATCCACTTACCAGTTCAATCTGGAAGCAATAGAATCCTAAAAGAAATGAACCGCTTGCATACGCGTGAGGAATACATGACTTTGATTGATAAAATCAAAACAATAATCCCAAACAGTTCTATTTCTCAAGATATGATTGCAGGTTTCCCAACAGAAACTGAGCAAGACCATCAAGACACTATGAGTTTAATGGAATATGTAAAATACAACTTTGGTTATATGTATTCGTATTCAGAACGTCCTGGGACTTTGGCTGGAAGAAAAATGGAAGATGATGTTACGGAAGAAACCAAAGCTAGAAGATTACAAGAAATTGTCGATTTACAACAAAAACACGCTTGGTTCCGTTCTGAAGAATTTATCGGACAAACTGTAGAAGTTTTAGTTGAAAAAGTTTCTAAAAAATCTAAAGAAGAATTCTCAGGAAGAAACTCGCAAAGCATTACTGTAGTTTTCCCTAAAGAAGATTATAAAATTGGCGATTTTGTAAATGTAAAAATTACAAGTTGCACCAGCGGAACGTTAAAAGGTGAAGCAGTAGAATTGAGTAACATGAATTGATTTATTTTTTTGCCACAGATTAATATGATTTAAATGATTTTTTGTATTATTTTACTTATATTTAAAATTATGGCAAACAAATTAATTTATGCAACATTATAGAGAAAGTGAAACTTATAAAATTATTGGCATTTGCATGGAAGTACACCGAAATCTCGGACCAGGCTTATTAGAAATAGTTTACAAAGATGCTTTAGAAATAGAATTTAAAGAACAGAATGTATCTTTTGAAAGAGAAAAAGAATATTCAATTGAATATAAAGGCAAAATATTGCCTCATAAATTTTATGCTGATTTTATTATTAATGAAGATATCGTTTTAGAGGTAAAAGCAATAAAAGAATTTTCAAATGAACATATTGCTCAGATTATAAATTACATGAAATTATCTAATTCAGAAATAGGATTACTTGTCAATTTTCAAACAAAATCCCTTCAGTACAAAAGATTTATTTCATAAAACGTTTAAAAGAAATCTGCGGGAATCATTTTAATCTGTGGCAAAAAAAACAAACATTATATATGGAGACAGTTCAAGCTATAAAACAACGTTTTGAAATTATAGGAAATGATCCTAAGCTTAATCGCGCCATAGAAAAAGCAATTCAGGTAGCCCCTACTGATATTTCGGTAATGGTAACTGGAGAAAGTGGTGTTGGTAAAGAAAGTATTCCAAAAATCATACATTCACTTTCACATAGAAAACATGGAAAATACATTGCCGTAAACTGTGGTGCAATTCCTGAAGGAACTATTGATAGCGAACTTTTTGGACACGAAAAAGGAGCTTTTACAGGTGCAACAAGCACACGTGAAGGATATTTTGAAGTTGCCGATGGAGGAACTATATTTCTAGATGAAGTTGGAGAATTACCTCTTACTACGCAAGTAAGATTGCTTCGTGTACTTGAAAATGGTGAATTTATAAAAGTAGGTTCTTCACAGGTACAAAAAACGAATGTTAGAATTGTAGCCGCAACCAATGTTAATTTATTCAATGCTATCGAAAAAGGCAAGTTCCGTGAGGATTTATACTATCGTTTGAGTACTGTAGAAATTACATTACCTCCATTACGTGAGCGTAAAGATGATATTCATTTATTATTTAGAAAATTTGTATCTGATTTTGCTCATAAATACAAGATGCCTCCATTAAAACTAGATGATGATGCTGTGCAATTATTACAGAAATTCAGATGGAATGGTAATGTACGTCAATTGCGAAATGTAGCTGAGCAAATTTCAGTTCTAGAAACCAACCGTGAAATCTCACTTGAAACACTACAGTCTTATTTACCAACTGAAGGCCCTAATTTACCTTCTGTTATAAACGACAAGAAAAACGATAGTGATTTTAATACCGAAAGAGAGATTTTATATAAAGTCCTTTTTGACATGAAGAGTGACTTGCATGATTTAAAAAAACTTACCCTAGAATTAATGCAAAATGGTAGCGCAAATGTGCAAGAAACCAATAAAAATTTGATTAAAAAAATATACGGTTCGCAAGAAAATGACAGCGAAATTGATTTTGAAGAAGAACCAAGAACAGCTGTTATGACAACTCCTAATCACGAGGAACAGTACCAATCAAATGACGATAATTATTTGTTTGCAGAAACAATCGAAGAGGAAGAAGTTTTACGATTGGAACAAAAAGAAATCGAAATGATAAAAAAATCATTAGAAAAAAATAAAGGGAAACGAAAAGCCGCTGCAGATGAACTGGGAATTTCAGAACGAACTTTATATAGAAAAATAAAACAATTTGATTTGTAGAACATCACAAACAATTTGCTCAAAAAATGAGAACTAAAATAAATACCTTTGGGGCTTTTAAAAAATAAAATGAAAAACATACAGTACCTAATTATAATTGCAATTGTGTTCACTTTTAGTAGTTGTTCTGTTTACAACTTTACTGGAACTGGTAAAATAGATGCAAAAACATTTCAAGTAAACTACTTCCAGAATAATGCTGATTTAATTGAACCAGGATTGGATCGTACTTTTACTTTACAATTACAGGATTTAATCCAGAATCAAACTAACTTAAACTTAGTGAGTTCAGGTGCAGATTTAATGTATGAAGGAGAGATTACAGATTACCGAATTAGTCCGATGACTGCAACTGCAGATCAGCAGGCGTCACAAAACAGATTAAAAATTCGTGTAAACGTACGATTCACTAACAGAAAGAAAGAAACTGATGACTTTGAAAGATCATTCGAGTTTTATTATGACTATCCTGCACGAGATCAACTTGTAGGACCTATCAAAGACACTGCTATTAAAGAAATTCTTGACCGTATTACTCAAGATATTTTTAATGAGTCATTAGCGAAATGGTAAAACCGATTGTTTAACTTATTAAACAACCAAACAAGCCATTAATTAACGAATAAACAATTTAAACGATAAAAGAAAAAATAATGAATGTTAACGATTATACTTACCTAATAAATAGACCCGATGCTATTTCCGAAAAGCAAACGGAGGAATTAGGCAATGTATTGGATGAATTCCCTTATTTTCAAAGTGCAAGAGCAATGCGATTAAAAGGACTTTATAGTCAAAACAGTTTTAAGTATAATTATGCCTTAAAAGTTACTGCCGCACATACAACAGATAGAGCTATTTTATTTGACTTTATAACATCAGAAACTTTTTCAACCATTCAGAAAGAATATTACGACAAGAAAGCTTTAGCGCTTTTAGACATCAATGTTATTGATAGCGAACATCTTTTACCTGACGTTGTAATTGAAGAGGATAAAGAAGAAGAAATAATAGAAGTAATAGAAAAAGTAGAAACTATAAAAATTATAGATCCTATTGAGCAATCTATCCTTACTTCAATAAAGGAAGCTTCGATTCCAACTATCGAAGTAAATTTAGAAACTACAGAGGAGGCTTTAGAAACCGCTGAAGAGGCTATCGAAATTGCAACGGAAAATCTAGAAATTGGTAAACCACTAGATTTTTCTGTAAAAGAGAAACACTCCTTCCAACAATGGCTTCAACTTTCTAGAACAGAACCCATTGAACGAAAAAAAGAAAATAAAGAAGAAAAACAAGAAGTTCCAACTATAGAAATAGACAATTCTTTAATCGAAATCAACGAAGAGAAAAAGAAAAAAGAAGCGTTAATTAACAAGTTCATCGAAACAAGCCCGAAAATTTCTCCTGTGAAATCAACTACAACGGTAGCTGCTAACATTCAGATAGACATTAATAAAGACGATAATACTTACTTAATGACGGAGACTTTGGCCAGAGTATATTTGGAACAAAAAAAATATACAAAAGCAATACAAGCATATGAAATATTAATTTTGAAATATCCAGAAAAAATTAGTTTCTTTGCAGACCGCATATCGGATATTAAGACATTACAACAAAATAACAATAATAATTAAACAATGAGCACATTTTCAATTTTTTTAGTTTTAATCACAATAGTTTGTTTTCTATTGATCGTAGTTATCATGGTTCAAAACCCTAAAGGTGGAGGATTATCTTCAACAATTAGTGGATCTCAAATGTTAGGTGGTGTACAAAAAACAACTGACTTTTTAGACAAAAGTACTTGGACATTAGCAACAATCTTAATTGCATTAATCTTGCTTTCTAGTTTAAGTTTCACAGGATCTTTAAGTGATGTAGAATCTAAACTTATCGAGAAATCTGCTACTACAGCTCCAAGCACTACGCCTGCTGCTCCAGTTCAAGAAACACCTGCTGCGACTAACCCAGCAAAATAATACATTCTTTATAGAACGTAAAAATGCCAGCCTGTCAAAGCTGGCATTTTTTATAAGAAATAATGTCAGTTTATCCAAGGTGGCACAGTTTCTGAAAGTTTTTATGAGAACAAAATTATTAGCAAATAAAATTATAAACATAACATAATTATAAAATCATGACTTTAAACATTAAACCGCTTTCAGATCGCGTACTTATTGAGCCAGTTGCAGCAGAGACTAAAACTGCGTCAGGGATTTTTATTCCAGATACTGCTAAAGAAAAACCACAAAAAGGAACTGTTGTAGCTGTAGGAAATGGTACTAAAGACCATACTATGACTGTAAAAGTTGGAGATACAGTACTTTATGGTAAATACGCAGGGACTGAATTAAAACATGAAGGAACTGATTATTTGATTATGCGTGAAGATGATATCTTAGCGATAATCTAAAAAGCATAAATCTCAAGAATTAAGTCGGGTAAAACCTGAAACAACTCAAACCTTAAACTAAATTAAAAGAAATGGCAAAAGATATAAAATTTGATATTGAAGCACGTGACGGATTAAAACGTGGTGTTGATGCATTGGCAAATGCAGTAAAAGTAACTTTAGGACCAAAAGGACGTAACGTAATCATTGGAAAATCTTTTGGTGGACCAAACGTAACTAAAGATGGTGTTACTGTTGCAAAAGAAATCGAATTGAAAGACCCATTAGAAAACATGGGAGCTCAAATGGTTAAAGAAGTAGCTTCAAAAACTAATGATTTAGCTGGAGATGGTACTACAACTGCTACAGTTTTAGCACAAGCAATCGTAAAAGAAGGCTTGAAAAACGTAGCTGCTGGAGCTAACCCAATGGATTTAAAACGTGGAATCGACAAAGCTGTTGAAACTATCGTTGCAGACTTGGCTAAACAAGCTAAAGTTGTAGGAAGTGATTCAGAAAAAATAAAACAAATTGCATCTATCTCTGCAAATAACGACGAAGTAATTGGTGAATTAATCGCTACTGCTTTCGCAAAAGTTGGAAAAGAAGGTGTTATCACTGTTGAAGAAGCAAAAGGAACAGATACATTCGTAGATGTTGTTGAAGGAATGCAGTTTGACAGAGGATACCTATCTCCATATTTCGTTACAAATCCTGAAAAAATGGAAGTAGAATTAGAGAGCCCATATATCCTTTTATATGACAAAAAAGTTTCTTCTTTAAAAGAACTTTTACCAGTTCTAGAGCCAGTAGCTCAATCAGGAAAACCATTATTAATTATTGCTGAGGATGTTGACGGAGAAGCTTTATCAACTCTGGTAGTAAATAAATTACGTGGAGCATTAAAAATTGCTGCTGTAAAAGCACCTGGTTTTGGTGACAGAAGAAAAGCAATGCTTGAAGATATTGCTATTTTAACTGGTGGAACTGTAATTTCTGAAGAAAGAGGTTATACATTAGAAAACACTACAATCGAAATGTTAGGTACTTCTAAAAAAGTAACTATCGATAAAGACAACACTACAATTGTAAGTGGTGCTGGTGAAGCAGACATGATCAAAAATCGTGTAAACCAAATTAAAGGTCAAATGGAAGCTACAACTTCTGATTATGACAAAGAAAAATTACAGGAGCGTTTAGCTAAATTAGCTGGTGGTGTTGCTGTTCTTTACGTTGGTGCTGCTTCTGAAGTAGAAATGAAAGAGAAAAAAGACAGAGTTGACGATGCATTACACGCTACTCGCGCTGCTGTTGAAGAAGGAATTGTTGCAGGTGGTGGAGTTGCATTGTTAAGAGCTAAAAACGCTTTAAGCGAAATAAAAGCTGACAATGCTGATGAAGCAACTGGTATTCAAATCGTATCTCGCGCAGTAGAAGCTCCATTAAGAACTATCGTTGAAAACGCAGGTCTTGAAGGTTCTGTAGTTGTTGCTAAAGTTGCTGAAGGTACTGGTGATTTTGGATACAATGCAAAAACTGACGAGTATGTAGATATGCTTAAAGCAGGTATTATCGATCCTAAAAAAGTAACTCGTGTAGCTTTAGAAAACGCTGCTTCTGTAGCAGGTATGATCTTAACTACAGAATGTGCTTTGATTGATATTAAAGAAGATAATGCAGGCGGAAACCCAATGGGTGGAGGTATGCCAGGAATGATGTAATACATTGCTGACTTACAAAAGTCTCAAAATAAAAAATCCGAAGTTTATAGCTTCGGATTTTTTTTTGGTTTGATTTGAACGCTTTTTCAACACTCTCTTCTCATTTTCTTAAAACAGAATACATCTGTCAAAAAAAAAAAACATTACTTAAATTTCATAATCGAATACAACTTTGGTTATTATGGAGAACACCAATAGAACACAAACATTAGCTTAAGACAAGTAATATCAATCACGACTACCAAAAGCCTAGAAACAAAAAATCCGAAGTTTATAGCTTCGGATTTTGTTCTTTAATGTTATTCTATTTTATCTGCTGGTCTTTTCTTTAACAGCTTCATCAAAACTGGAAAAGTCGTTATGATAACAATAATTATAATTATATATTCAATATGCTGTTTTAAATCAACTCCTTGTTTCAAAAACACTCCGTAAAGGTAATGTCCTGCAAAAATCAGAATGAAAGCCCATAAAAATGAACTTAATATATTATAGAACATAAATTTCTTTTTGTCCATAGATACGATTCCAGCAACGATAGGTGCAAAAGTTCTGAAAATTGGTAAAAAACGAGCGTAAATTATAGCTTTACCTCCGTATTTTTCAAAGAAATCTTTTGATTGCAATAGATATTTTTTCTTGAACCAAAAAGTATCTTCTTTTTTAAACAAATAATAACCGCTTTTGGCTCCAAACCAATATCCGGTCATATTACCTAAAATCCCTGAAATAGCGACCATTAGCGAAAGAAGGAAGACATTTATGAAATCACTCTCAATATATACCATATTTTGAATTAAATCACGGCTGTAAATTCCAGCTAAAAATAGCAAACTATCACCTGGTAAAAAGAAACCTGCAAAAAGCCCTGTTTCAGCAAAAACTATAAATATAACAATGTACAGACCAATTTGAAATCCACCAACGTTAAGGGTAATATAAAACTCAGGATTGATTAATTGAGTCCAATCAAAATTATTCATATAAGCGATTTATTTATTAATTTTATAAGTTGGTGAAAGTAATAATAAATTACTTTAACCACAAAAAATTGGGATATTTTAAAGTTTTATTAACGCTAAAAAAGCCCAAATTACCTGTTATGCTTCAATATTAATTTCTTTCATATTTACAACATGTCGGAAGTGCATCATAAACATCCTGAGTTGTCTTTGCAACATCGGTATCATGGCCTGATTTTGCTATAGCATTTTTCACATCTACTAAAGAAGTTTTCTCTTCATTCAAGATTAAGCTTAGCTTGTGAGTACTAACATCCCATACTGCAGATTTCACTCCTGAAACTCCAAAAGCAGCTTTTTCAATTCGTTTTTTACAGTCTTCACAATTACCACTTACTTCGGTTTCGTATTTTGCATTTTTTTTCTTTTTATCTTGTGCTTGTACAGCAATTGAGAAAAAAGTCACTAGCAAGACTAAAATTACGTTCTTCATTTTATTTTGTTATTAAGGGTTTATAAATATTAAGTTGTCTTTTATTTTATTTTAAATCGCAATCCAGCATAGTACATTTGCCCAAAAACAGGAGCATACACAATCGATGCATCAAAATTTGGCCCAAACGGATTATCATTTCCTAAAATCGCTTTGTCTTGTCGGTAATTCCCGATGTTCTCCCCTCCTAGATATACTTCAAAAGTATCCGAAAAAACTCTTGTTATTTGTGCATTCATTAAAGAATAAGAAGGTGAAAACTCAGGCAATCTGTCTTTTACTGGATTAGAAGCTGTATTTGGCAATAACTGCTCTCCAATCCAATTAAAGGTATAATCGATTTTCCATTGTTTGCCATCAACAAGATTAGTTTCATATTCTAGATTACCAAAAAAACGATGTTTTGCTTGTAACGGTCTTTCAAAATTTCCAGATAAATAATTTGTACGGATGTCATAATATTTATATGCCGAACGGAAATTAAAATTCTTTAGTAACTCATAGTTGAACTCGACTTGCAAACTATTCGCATACGATTTCCCGTTTAAATTATAAAACAAAACCTCTTGCGGGCTTTGCATTACATCTACAACAACTTGATTCTGGAAATCGGTTCTATATAAGTCAAAAACTACTTCGGCATGTTTATTAAAAAGAGTAAACCTTTGCGAAAAACTCAATCCGTAATTCCATGCAATTTCAGGATTCATTCCATAAATTTTGCCATTATTATCCAAAATAGAAAATGCCCTTGAGCTCGCAAATAACTGTTGGTTTTCAGCAAAAATATTAGCCGAACGTTTTCCTCTTCCTGCCGAAAATCTTAAAACTGCTTTTTCCCAAGGATTATACCTTACATGTAAACGCGGTGTTATAAAGGTCCCTAAACGATTATGATTATCAATTCGTCCACCTAAAATAACACTAAAGTTGTCTGTGTTATCATACGTATACTCGAAGAAAGCTCCAACAGAATTATCGATACGACTGTAGTCATTTACATTTACAAACTCCTGATATTGATCGTAAGTAAAGTTTAATCCTGTAGCAAATTTATTCTTAGTATTATCTATAATTGAATTAAAAATTAAGTTAGAATAATAGCTATTCTGTTTAATATCGTATTGGTTTAACCCAAAATAAGATCTTTGATTGTGCGTATTAAATGCATTCTGAAAACCAATACTCTGGTAAGGCATATCTGGAAAAACGTAACCAATTTTAGTAGCTACGTCTATTCGTTCTGTATTAATTTCTGATCCCCAATAATTGGTTGTTCCTTTATCTCGATCCTTATCAAAGTCAAGTTCTCCCGTTTGCTTTTTATCATTCATATACCTAAGGTTAACGAAACCAACCCAACCTTTCTCTGCATTAGTGTATTGAAAACGGTTTAAGATATTGACTTGCTTCCCTAATGGATTATCCAAAAAACCATCATCGTTCATATCTGTTTTTGCAACACGTGCATTACCATGAACTAATAAACTTGTCGCCCATTTATCCGAAAGTTTTTTAGTAAAATGAGTATTTAACTCAAAACGAGAATCGGTAGAACCATACGCATTCAAGAAGAACGGAATGTCATTCATCGGCTTCAATAATTCTGTGTTTATTTGTCCTGAAATACTTTCGTATCCGTTTACAACACTTCCTGCTCCTTTGGTAACCTGAATACTCTCAACCCATGTTCCAGGGGTAAATGACAATCCGTAAGCCTGAGACGCTCCACGAACAGAAGGAACATTCTCTTCGGTAATCATTAAATACGGACTTGTAAGTCCTAGCATTTTAATTTGTTTCGTTCCTGTTAACGCATCCGAAAAGTTAACATCAATAGATGGATTTGTCTCGAAACTTTCGGCAAGATTACAACAAGCCGCCTTAAGCAATTCTTTACTTGTTATAAGCGATGTATTTCCTGTAAGTGAATATGATTTTTTAATTCCTTTTTGCTTCTTTACAATTTTTACTTCACCCAAATTCTCTTGTGCAAGAGCAGGAATACAAAGTAAAAGCATAGCGAAAAATGCTATATTTTTTTTCATGAGTATAATTTTAATGTTTAAATAAATAGATTCAAACCATACCAAATGGTTTGACTTTAAAAAACATTAAAATCAGGCGTAAAATATATATTGTTGATAGAGCTTAAATAGCGGAGGTGCATGAGCATCGCTATAATAAGTAACTAACTGTTTGTTTTTAAATTTTGGAATAAATAAAAAAACAACTGTTTTAAATTCTTGAAGGGTAAAAGGAAAATCAAGCTGAAATAAGAATGTTTTAATAGTAGCAGTATCAGATTTTTTCTCAAAATGAACTACTTTATCCTTACAACATGATGCTTTCTTTTTGGTAGCAATCTCACAACATTTTTTAACTGGAGGCGCTTCTAAAGTTTTATTCAATGAAATAGAGGCCAATTTACCTCCACAATAATGCACATCAAAAGCTAGTCCTACATTGGAGACCAATAGTAGAATTGCTAAAAATAAACTAGTGCATCTTTTTATATTCATATCGTTTGCAAAACTAGCATTATAATCAATTACACAAATGAAATTCTTGTTAAAAATTTAAAAATTATTTTTTTTATAATTCAAACTCTTGCCCCATCAAAGGAATAACACAATTGAAACCATATTTTTCTTTAATCTTTATACGAAGAGCATCTGCAGGAACATTTTCACCATGAACTAAAAAGACTTTTTTGGGCTTATTCTCTAATGCAGAAAGCCAGGCAAGTAAATCATCCTGATCTCCATGAGCAGAGAGCCCTCCTATTTCTAATATTTTTGCTTTAACTGGAAAATATTTTCCACGTATTTTAATCTCATCCGCCCCTTCCAATAATTTCCTACCACGAGTTCCTTCAGCTTGATATCCTACAATAATTACAGTTGTTTCTCGCATCCCAATATAATGTTCAAAATAATTCAGAACCCTCCCTCCTGTAGACATTCCGCTGGCCGCAATAATAACTTTAGGACTTTTGTTATATATAACATCCATTGTTTCTTGGTAATCTGAGACTAAAGAAAACATTTTTGTCATTCCCATACATTCTTCCATCGAGAGTTTGTGCCACTGTTTATTATTTATAAAGATTTCTAGCGCACTAATCCCCATAGGAGTATCTATAATATATGGGATATTTGGAATTCTATTTTCTTTCTTTAGTTGCCATAACAAAAACATGATACTCTGAGCACGTTCAACAGCAAAACTGGGTATAATAACTGTTCCTTTTTTCTGGAATGTAGTATTTATGTATTTTTCAAGTTCTTCTTTGGGATCCGTATCTGGATGCAATCTGTTTCCGTATGTACTTTCTAAAAATATATAATCTCCTTTTTTAGGCTTCTCTGGAGGAAAAAGTAACACATCATCATCTCGACCTATATCTCCTGAAAATACTAAGGTTTTCTTTTCAGCTGTCAACGCTATACTACAAGCTCCCATGATATGCCCTGCTGTGGAGAAAACTGCAGAAATATCAGATTCCAAAAGAAAAGGCTCATTGATTTTGACTACTCTAAAAAGCGGAAAAACTTTCTTAGCTTGTTCTACTGTATAAAGTGGTTCCGCAATTTCATGGCTAGAATAGCGCTCTTCGTTTGCCTTATTAGCTTCTTCTTCTTGGATCTTAGCGCTATCCAAAAGAATTAGTCTAGCAATTTCTTTTGTTGGTCCTGAGCAATATATTTTCCCCTTAAAACCTTGATACACTAATCTTGGTAACCAGCCACAATGATCTAAATGTCCATGGGTAAGCAATACAAAATCTATCGTCGAGGGTTCAACAGATAAAGGTTCCCAATTAAGTTCTCGCAAAGGCTTTATCCCTTGAAACTGTCCGCAATCAATTAAAATCCTAACACCATTACTCTCAATTAATGTTTTAGAGCCTGTAACAGTTCCTGCACCACCAATGAATTTAACTTTCATTTGATTCAAATTTAAATTACATAAAATAAAAAACTATATTTTTAAGAATACCTACACAACTCCGATGCTTCTTTTATAATCCCTTTTATTCTTTGAGAGCTCAGCCCTATTTCTTCTAAACAATAGTGATTGTTTAACAACTCTTTTACCAAAATCACATCCAAAGCCAATAATTTGTCTTTTTCAGCAAGTGTCAGTGCCGTTAAACAAGTTATAGGATATAAATTATTATTCTCATTCTTTGTTCTCAAATTATTATTTGCAGGATAATCCCAACTCAATAAATTCAAACCAGAACAAGTCCCAAAAGTCATTGCATCTAATGTAAATCTATTGTTAGTAACTATCCAGCATTCTGAAATAGTATCTTTCTCAGCAAAAACAAGATGTTTTCTTTCTTTAAGATCATTAAATCGAGACAAAATATACATCGGTACTTTTACATCTGTGGACGCTTCTTTCCCCATATGGAATTTACACTCAATCATTCCAATGCTATTGTTTTTCTTTATCAAGACGTCTACTTCGTGCGAAACACACTTGCCTTGCAACGTTAAATTTGTTCTCGTTTCATAATTCTCAATCGAGAAAAGCCTAGCTATATATTTTTCGAAGTAAAAACCTGCAGGTCCTAATAACTGAATAGCTTCTTTTAAGTTATAACGTGCGGCATGAGAATGGGATTTTTTCCGTAAAAGATTAAAAGCCATCTTGTAAATTTCCTTTGTAGAAATGCCTTCATAAATTTCTTTTTCTATTGTTTGTAAAACTTCTTGAACAACGAATTGATTTGCCCCTGAATTCAAAAGAGACTTCTCTAATTTCTTTCTATCAAAGACAACAAAATCTCCTGATTTTTTTACAACTTTCATCTGTTTCTTAATTTGAGTATTAAAACAAAAACAAACCGACTAATAAAGATAAGAAAAAAAGAGCTATTTATTTATTTTTTGGTAATAAAATCCAGGAATGAACAACAGTATAAAAATAGGTTGGATTAAAAAACGACGCACATAAAAAAGCATCAAATTATTATGATTGGCAAAGAAATAAATGATGCAAAAAAAAGCAACAATTAAAACTAAGAAAAAAACAGCATATAAAATTGAGGCAAATTTCACCATTTCCATTTCTTTAAAAAGCACATAAACAATCCCCAATGATAGAATTGCATTTAATGTATATCGAAACAGCAACCCGAAAAACAAACGAATCAAATCAAATTCGGGCAAAGGAAGCACTTCATAATCACTTTCAAAATAAGCTAGAAAGGGATCATAAAACAACTGACTTTCAAAAGCTCTTATACTCACCAAAAGAAGTACAAAAAGAATAAGAAGAAAGACTTTCAATTTATTTTCAAGAATATTATTTAGCATATTTAGAAAATTTACTTACCCAAATAATCCACAGAATAAAAACCATTCCATAAATCACCAATGGAAAAAGAACACCATGCAAAATATGTGACTTCTCTGGGAAATAATACAATAATACACACAATGATGCTATTCTAAAAATATTAAGGATATAAATAAAAAGGCAACCTCCCATTATGTAAAGTAATGTTGGCTTTAATTTCCCTGAAAAGGCAACTATAAAAGATATAAATAAAATAATCACACTGATCGCATTACACCCTTCTACAATCGAAGCAACTGTTTTTTGATTATATAATATCCTTACATAAGGCTCAGAAGGAATTTTATCGAATGTAACATCTCCATTAAACAATCGCAATAATTGCTCCACATGATATGCTACTAAATTTGTTATTTGGTCTAACTTACCTGTAGTTCCAAAACTGCTCAAATAAAATTGATACACCAATGTCAATATAATATAAGTTGCAAAAAATGCACTTATAAAAAGGAGAAAAGGCTTATACTCAATTAAATATTTTTTCAAGACAAATTTTTTAACAAATTTATGTATTTTTTGATTTGGCTTTAAATACTTTTGTATAAAAACAAAACAAGATGACATTTCTAGAATTACAACCAAAAATAACTGCGATTGTCGCAGACACAAATCACTCAAGAGACGAGAAATTATTAAACATTTGTCAATTATTAAGCAACAATGTAGATTACTACAACTGGGTTGGCTTTTATTTTGCTAATCATGAAAACAAAACATTGCATTTAGGACCTTATGTAGGAGCTGAAACGGATCATACTGTAATTCCGTTTGGTAAAGGTATTTGTGGGCAAGTAGCGGTTTCAAACGAAAACTTTGTAGTTCCAGATGTGGCGGCTCAGGATAACTATATCGCTTGTAGCTTTACTGTGAAATCTGAAATTGTTGTTCCATTATTTGTAAACGGGCAAAACATAGGACAAATCGATATTGATAGTCACGTTCTTGACCCATTTACCGAAGCTGATGAAAAGTTTTTGGAATTTGTTAATCAAGAAGTAGCTAAACTGTATTAAAAACATTTTTCTTTATTCTGTATTAAAAATATGTATCCATGAAATTTAACCTCCCTTCGTATTTTATAATTGCGTTTTTTTTATTAATTACCACGAAATCATTTTCACAAGGTTCTATAGAACTTAACAAAATGATCTACATGGATTCTACTTATACTGAAACTGCAGAAGACAACTACAAATACATTCGAATTGTTGAGGGATATTACCAAGACAACAAAACATATGTCTTTAAAGATTACTACAAGTCCAAAGCATTAAAAATGATTGGAACATCCACAGAAAAAGACTTCCTCCAGAGAGAAGGACAATTTGTTTATTTTTATGAAAATGGTAAAAAAAAGTCAACAGTAAGTTATGTAAAAGGAAAAAAAAGTGGTAAAGAGTATAATTGGTACGACACTGGAGTATTAAAATCAGAACTTGAGTATATTAAAGATAAGAAAAACAAAGTCATTTTTAAAGTTAATAACTACTGGAACAGCCAAAACGAGCAAAAAGTAATAGTTGGGGATGGAGATTGTGATGTTTTTGATGACAACTACGCAGGAAGTGGAAAAATAAAAAACGGTTTCCCAGACGGCATCTGGAAAGGAAAAAACTTAAAACGCAATTTTACATTTACTGAAAATTATGAAAATGGCGAGTTAGTTTCTGGAATAAGCATCGATTCCTTAAACATTGAGCACCCTTACAAAGTTGTTCACGAACAGCCCACTCCTATAAAAGGAATTGAAACATTTTATCGCTATATCGCAAGAGAAATGTTTATCCCCATAGAAGCTAGAAATAAAGTTTTTGGAAAAATCTATTTAACTTTTACTGTAGATAAAGAAGGAAAACTAATAAATCCAAAAATAATTAAAGGAGTTGGTTACGGGTTGGTCGAAAGTGCAATAAAGGTCATTAAAGGCTCTGAAAAATGGAATCCAGGATTAGAAAGAGGTCTTCCTGTCAGTGTTATTTACTCATTACCTATAACAATTGCAAAATAAGGGGCAATAAAATTTATTTTTTAGAAAAAAAGTACTATTTTTGCACCCGTCTTACAAGAGTTGTATGACATACATAAAAATCATTAAATAATATTGGAATGTATTTAACTAAAGAGATTAAAGAAGAGATTTTCGCAAAACACGGTGAAGCAACAAACACTGGAAAAGCAGAAGCTCAAATTGCATTGTTCACTTACAGAATTTCACACTTAACTGAGCACTTGAAAAAAAATCGTCACGATTATAACACTGAACGTTCATTAGTACTACTAGTAGGAAAAAGAAGATCATTGTTAGATTACTTGAAGAAAAAAGAAATCAACAGATATCGTGAGATTATCAAAGTATTGAATATCAGAAAATAATCAATATAAAAAAGAGGTGCGAAAGTGCCTCTTTTTGTTTTTTAGGCAAACAAATAAAAAAAGTTTGGTTTTTCATTGGGTTTTAGGCATTAACTACGCACAACAACAACTACAACACAACTAAAACCCATTGTATAATCAAAAAAGGAAAAAATTTATGATTCCACAAGTTTCAACAGTAAGTATCGATTTAGGAGATGGCAGAAGCATCTCAATCGAGACAGGAAAATTAGCTAAACAAGCTGATGGTTCTGTAGTAGTAAGAATGGGAGATTCTATGTTGCTTGCAACAGTAGTATCTGCCAAAAAAGCAAGTCCAGTTGATTTTTTACCTTTAACGGTAGATTATCGCGAAAAATTTGCTGCAGCAGGTCGTTTTCCTGGAGGTTTCTTCAAAAGAGAAGCTAGACCAAGTGATAGCGAAGTATTAACAATGAGATTAGTAGACCGTGTATTGCGTCCGCTTTTCCCAGATGATTACCATGCTGAAACACAAATAATGATTCAGTTAATGTCTCATGATGATGAAGTTATGCCAGATGCATTAGCAGGTTTAGCAGCATCAGCAGCATTAGCATTATCTGACATTCCTTTTTCTACATTAATTTCTGAAGTACGTGTTGCACGTATCGACGGAAAACTTGTAATCAATCCTAGCCGTGCTCAATTAGAATTATCTGATATAGATATGATGATTGGTGCTTCTAAAGATTCTATCGCAATGGTAGAAGGAGAGATGAAAGAAATCTCAGAATCAGAAATGGTTGAAGCAATTAAATTTGCTCACGAAGCTATCAAAATTCAAATTGACGCTCAAGAGAGATTAGTTGCCGCTTTTGGTAAAAAAGAGACTAGAATCTACGAAGAAGAAAAAGAAGATGAAGCAATTTACGCTAAAGTAAAAGCTGCTGCATACGATAAAATTTATGATATCGCAAAAGTAGGTTCTTCTAAACAAGAAAGAACAGCTGCATTTGCTGAAGTAAAAGAAGAAGTAAAAGCTTTATTTACAGAAGAAGAATTACTAGAAAATGGCGATTTAGTTTCTAAATACTTTTACAAAACAAACAAAGAAGCTGTTCGTAACGTAACCCTAGATTTAGGAACTCGTTTAGACGGAAGAAAAACTACAGAAATCAGACCTATCTGGTGTGAAGTTGATTATTTACCATCTGTACACGGATCTTCACTTTTTACAAGAGGAGAAACTCAAGCATTGGCAACTGCAACTTTAGGTACATCTAGAGAAGCAAACCAAATAGATTCTCCATCTGAACAAGGTGAAGAGAAATTCTACTTACACTACAACTTCCCTCCTTTCTCAACTGGTGAAGCAAAACCTCTAAGAGGAACTTCAAGAAGAGAAGTAGGTCACGGAAACTTAGCACAAAGAGCGTTGAAAAACATGATTCCTGCTGATTGTCCTTACACTATTCGTATTGTATCTGAAGTATTAGAATCTAACGGTTCTTCTTCTATGGCAACTGTTTGTGCTGGAACATTAGCACTTATGGACGCTGGTATCCAAATGACAAAACCAGTTTCTGGAATTGCAATGGGATTAATCACTGATGGTGAAAGATTTGCTGTATTGTCTGATATTCTTGGTGATGAAGATCATTTAGGAGATATGGACTTTAAAGTAACTGGAACTGCTGATGGAATCACTGCTTGTCAAATGGACATCAAAATCGAAGGTTTAGCATACAACATCATGGAAGCTGCATTAGCTCAAGCTCGTGATGGACGTTTACATATTTTAGGTAAAATTACCGAAGTATTAGCTGCGCCAAAAGCAACAGTTAAGAAACACGCTCCTAAAATCATTACTGTAACTATTCCTGGTAACTTTATTGGTGCTTTAATTGGACCTGGTGGAAAAGTAATTCAAGAATTACAAAAATCTACTGGAACAACTATTGTAATCAATGAGGTTGACGAACAAGGTGTAGTTGAAATTCTAGGTACTGATCCAGACGGAATCGAAGCTGTTTTACGTAAAATTGACTCGTTAACTTTCAAACCTCAAGTAGGAGAAGCTTACGACGTTAAAGTTATCAAAATGCTAGATTTTGGAGCTGTAGTAGAATATCTTGCTGCTCCAGGAAATGAAGTTTTACTTCACGTATCTGAATTAGCATGGGAACGTACAGAAAATGTAGCCGATGTAGTTAAAATGGGAGATACTTTCCAAGTTAAATACCTAGGTGTCGATCCTAAAACTAGAAAAGAAAAAGTGTCTAAGAAAGCACTTTTACCAAGACCTCCACGTGAGGAGAAAAAAGAGTAATCAGATCTTAGTTTACTAAAGGTTTATTCATAGAAAACCCCAATTCATTTATTTGAATTGGGGTTTTTCGTTTTTAATTTACAAAATAAAAAACATTTTTTTTTGAAAAAATTATTTTTTTTTAACTTATTTTTTTTCAACATTTGCTAAAACATCAATAAAAAACTATTAAAACCAACAATCCTTTGAAAAATTATCATAAAAAAAAATCATTCTTTATTTTATTTGGATTAATACTAAACATTCACATAATAACAAGTCAAACCAACGATATCAACACATACAACGGGTTTGACAAAACAATTGGTAAAGAAAATTTAGACATAATCAACGGAACCCCTCATACAAATACCTTTAGAACAACTAAAGAATCCATCAATTTATACTACATAAATTCATACGAATTAGGCAACCTCACTTATGACGGACAAATTTATTATGATGTCAATTTAAAATACGATATTTTTAGGGATATTCTAATTTTAAGCCCATCGGATAAATCCCAAAACATAGGAATCAATCTTGCAAAGAACAAAGTAAAATCCTTCTCTATAAAAGACATAAACTTTGTCAATATTGAAAACCAAAACAATAAAGATCTAAAATTGCCAAGCGGGTATTATGAGCAGAATATTTATTACCCCTATTTTACATTTTACACTAAGCACTATAAAGATCAAAAAGACATAATAAGTGATGATCAAGCATTTGTTGTATACAAAGAAAACCCTTCTTTTTTCATTGACCTCAAAAACACTGCATATCAAATAAAAACGAAAAAAGACTTAATTAAACTATTTCCAGAACAAAAGAAACAGATTAGCGAATTTTATTTAATGAACAGAGAACTAAAAAAAACAAACTTAAATCTATTCATGAAAAACTTGATGAAATACATTAGCAACTCTCTTACAATTCAAACTATATAAGACAAATGAAAAGAATTATACTCGCCTTATTTATTTTATTTTCATTTCAATTTTCTATAGCCCAGAACTCTAATGAAAAACTATCTATTAATTTTAATAATGAAACCCTAGAAAATGCTTTAAAATCAATAGAATCATCTACCCCATATAAATTTTATTTTGACTCAGCTTGGATTAAATCCAACAATAAAATCATAACTGGGACGTATACCGACATAAAAATCGATGATTTATTAGAGAAACTATTAAATAAAACTGATTTGAATTTTATTGTTATAAAAAACAAAGTGATTCTAACACTTAACAATTCTATTCACGATGATTTACCAGCTAATTATTTTACAGATACTCCAGTAGTTAACGACAGGAACAATGGCGAAAATAACTCCAGTAATCCTGTATTTTATCAACAATATGATACTTTAAATAATTATAGCGTTACAAAAAAGGCATCAATCATTTTTATAGGAAAAGAAAACAAAGAAGTAACGAAAAAAAACTTTATTGTAACTGGTAACATAAAAAATGAAGAGACTGGTAAGCCTGAAGCTAATATTTTCATAAAAGTAAAAAACAAAAACATTAGCACCTCAAGCGATTTAGACGGAAATTATAGCATACAACTACCAAGAGGAATAAATGTCATTGAAATAAAATCACTAAGCCACAAAGAAGTTATAAAAACTTTGATGGTTTATGAGGATGGCGTATTTGATGTCAATATCAATGAAAAGTCAAACTTACTAGACGAAATCGTAATTAAAAAGAAAGGCAGAAAGACAATTGAAACGACTGTTTCTGGTTTAGTCTCTATTGACATTGAAGGAATAAAAAATGTTCCTTTAATTCTTGGAGAACGAGACATATTAAAAGTTGCAACTACATTTCCGGGTGTTAAAACTACAGGAGAAGGTTCAGCAGGGTTTAACGTTAGAGGAGGAAAAGATGACCAAAATTTAATTCTTTTAGACAATGCTGTATTATATAACCCTCAACACTTTTTAGGCTTTTTCTCTGCGATAAATCCTTATACAGCTAAAAAAGCAGATATTTACAAAGGAAGCATTCCTGCCGATTTTGGAGGCCGTTTGTCATCAGTATTTGACATTACGACAAAGAATGGTAATCTAGAAAAATTTTCTGGAGAAGGAGCTGTAGGACCTATTACATCAAATCTTACCATTAGCACTCCAATTAAAAAAAATAAATCTAGTATCATTTTTGGAGTTCGCGCAACATATTCTGACTGGATTTTGAAGTCATTGGATGATGAAAATCTAAAAAACAGCCAAGCAGGCTTTTATGATGGTATCCTAAAATACAACAACAACATAAACAAAAACAATTCAATTGAAGCTACTTTGTACTATAGTCATGACCGTTTTAGCTTAAGCTCTGACTCTATTTACAAATACAGCAACAGACTTGCTTCGGTAAAATGGGATCATACTTTTAACGAAAAAAGCAAAGGAGCATTAATCTTTACCAATAGCGAATACAAATTCAACATCGACTATAATACTCAAGATGTCAATTCATTTGATTTTGGCTACAAAGTAAATGAGTCTCAGTTGCAGTTAAAGATGAACTACCAGCTTAGCCCAAAGCATAATTTATCATATGGTGTTGCTAGTAAACTGTACAATATTTCACCAGGATATCAACATCCTACAAAACCTGAAGCAACTCTAGTACCTGTAGATATTGCAAAAGAAAGAGCACTGGAGTCGGCAATTTATTTAGCGGACAGCTATAAATTAAGCGACAAACTATTGATCGATTTAGGATTGCGATATTCTTTTTATGCTTCACTAGGACCCGCAGATGTTAACAAATATCAGCCTGGCTTACCTTTAAGCGATCAAACACTTATTGGAACAGAAAAATATTCGAATAACGAAGTTATAAAAACTTACGGAGGCCTAGAACCTCGTTTAGCAGCACGCTATTTTATTACCGAAGATCTATCAGTAAAGGCTGGATATGACTTTACAAGACAGTATATCCACCTGCTATCTAGCAATGTAACTCAATCGCCAACTGATACTTGGAAATTATCCGACACGAATGTAGCACCACAAAGCGCGCAACAAGTTTCGTTAGGTCTTTTTAAAACTTTTAATGATGAAGAATATGAATTAAGCCTTGAAGGATACTATAAAACATCTAAGAACATTCTTGATTATAAGGTTGGAGCACAACTTTTGTTAAATCAAAAAGTGGAAACCGAATTATTGCAAGGGGAAGGAAAAGCCTATGGAATAGAGTTATTACTAAAGAAAACAACTGGAAGATTAAACGGTTGGGTTGGATATACTTATTCTAAATCGCTTGTTAAACTTGATAGTAAATTTAGTTCTGAAATGGTAAACAATGGAAACTTTTTTCCATCTAATTTTGACAAACCACATGATTTAAGTGCTATCTTAAATTACAGATTCACAAAACGATACAGTTTATCAACCAATTTCTTATATCAAACTGGAAGACCAATTACTTATCCAATTGGAACTTTTAACTATGGAAATGCTGAATATACACTTTATAGCGACAGAAATGCATATAGAATACCAGATTATATCCGCTTAGACATCGGAATCAACATTGAAGGAAACCATAAAATAAAAAAACTAGCTCATAGCTTCTGGAATATTTCTATTTACAACGTTTTAGGTAGAAACAATCCGTATTCTATTTATTTTGTTACTGATAAAAACGGATCCGTAAAAGGGTATAAATCATCGATTTTTTCAATACCTGTTCCTAGCATCACTTATAATTTTAAATTTTAATTACCAATCTAAATGGATTCAAAAATTATGAAAACCATCTACCAAAATAAAATATATTTTATTCTACTTCTAAGCTTAATTATAAGTAGTTGCACAGAATCGTTTAACCTTCAAAGTGATACTTACGAAGAAGCATTAGTAGTTGAAGCAACTATTACAAATGAATTTAAAAAACAAGAAATAAAACTCACAAAAACTTCACGATTAGAAGATGATGGCTTAAAGATTGAAACTGGCGCAAATGTTACTGTATTTGATAATAAAGGAAATACATTTCTATTTAAAGAAAAATCAGGTAAATACATTTCAGAAAATGAATTTAAGGCTGATCCAAATACAGAATACACACTCGAGATTACTACCTCTAACGGGAAGAAATATAAATCTTCAAATGAAGTTCTAACTACTGAAAATCAAATCGAGAGTTTAACACCTGCTGTTGTAACTGACAGTAAAGAAGGCAGAGGAGTTCAAATAAAAGTACACAGCTTCGACCCTGCTAATACATCAAAATATTACAGATACGAATACGAAGAAACATACAAGATTGTTGCTCCAAGTTGGTCAGGCAGTAAGCTTGCCGTTGTAGGGCCTCAAAAAGTAGAAATCGTATCAAACTCAATAGACACTAGAACATGTTATAGTACAAAAACATCAAATGATATTATTTTAACATCGACTGCGAATTTACAAGAAGACCGTGTGAATTTTCAAGTTCGTTTTATTAGTGATCAAAATTATATCATTAGCCATCGTTACAGTATACTTGTAAGACAGTATGTTCAAAACTTACAATCTTATACATTCCGAAAAACCATGAAAGATATATCAAGTTCTTCTAGTATATTGTCACCAAAACAGCCAGGTTTTATTAATGGGAATATCAAATGTATATCTAATATCGATGAAAAGGCAATCGGTTTTTTTGAAGTATCATCTGTTTCTTCAAAAAGACTATTTTTCAATTATTCCGATTTATTCCCTAATGAAAAACTACCTCCTTATTTCACAGATTGTGATAGCGAGGAGTATAAATTTTGTTTTGGACTAAGTATGCCTATCCCTTGTCGAGGCGACGCTTTAATTGATCGTATTAATGCAAACAAAGTAACTTTTCTAAACTACGAAGAGCCTACCTACACTGTTACAAAAATAGAATGTGGAGACTGTACATCATTTTCATCTAACGTAATACCTTCATTTTGGACAAATTAAAAAACATCATTTTATTATTAGTATTCATCAAAATACAGATAATAACAGCACAAGCTCCTCAAAACATCAAATTAGATGAAACAATATTCATTCATACAAATGGCTCATCGTTTGTATCTGGAGAAACCTTACAATATAAAGTTTACTGTCTAAAATCGACTGACAAAATGCCTAGTAACATAAGTAAAATTGCTTATGTTGAACTTGTAGATAATGATAAGAAATCTGTTTTTAAAACAAAAATCGCATTAGAAAATGCAACTGGACAGGGTGATTATTTCATTCCAACAACCTTAAAAACTGGAAATTACAAATTAATTGGCTACACAAACTGGATGTTAAACAAACCGACTTCTGAGCTTTTCCAATTAGACATTAACATCGTCAACCCGTACAAAACTGTAGACACAAAAACAACAGAGAATAGCCTAGCTTCATCAAAAAACAATACAGAAGATTCATCAAATGCTAGTAGCGTTACAAATGAAAACGTCGCTTTTAATTTCAATAAAAAGACATTTACAAATCGTGAATTAGTAGATTTAAAGATCCAATCGGCAAATACCATTTTTCAAGACGGTGAATACTCTTTATCAGTTCGAAGACTTGACAACATACCTGAAAAAGATCAAATTTCTGCAGTAGACTTTTCTTCTAAACAATCCTACACTTCAATTGTAGACTTACAGAATCAAGACAAAAAAACAATTCTACCTGAAATTAGAGGAGAAATGATTTCAGGAAAAATATCAGGAAAAAACAGTACTGACAACATCAACAACATTGCTATTGGATTATCAATACCAGGAAAGTCTTTCGCTTTTAAAATTGTAAAAACAGATTCTAATGGTAATTTCATTTTCTATGTGAACAAAACTTATTACACACCAGACGTTATCATTCATATCAATGATGAAAACGCAAACAATTACGATCTGAAAATAAATAATGCTCCAGAAATAGATTATTCAAATTTATCTTTTAATCCAAATTCAAATTTATCATATACAATTAAAGAAAGTCTTTTGGACAGATCAATTTCTGCTCAGGTTGAAAATGCGTATTATCATAAAAAGCTAGATAATATAATTAAAACGCCTACATTAGAACCTTTCTATTTTCCTGTTGCAAAAGAATATATCTTAGATGACTTTACTAGATTCAGAACATTAAGAGAAACGATGACTGAAATTGCTACTGAAATGTATCACAAACAGAGAGGAGACAAAACCTACTTATTTGTTTCGGATCCAACTCATTTCCCACAGTTACCCGAATCTGCTTTGGTTCTAGTTGATGGTTTGTACTTAGAGAGTCAAAATGAACTAATGACATACAACATGAAAAATATTTATAAAATTGATGTTGTTGTTGGAAGATATTATATTGGTCCAAAATCTTTTAATGGATTAATTAATTTTACAACATTCGATAACGATTTTAAAAGCAACCAAACTGGAAATGCCATGGTAAAAGCGTCAGTTTTAAGACCACAACCTAAAAAAGCGTATAACAAAATAACTTATACTGATTTAACAGACAACGAACGTATTCCTGACTTCAGAAATCAATTATTTTGGAATCCTGATGTGAAACTGAATACTGAAAGTAATAATTCATTTTACACTTCTGACCTTTCGGGAATGTTTGAAGTAAGACTTGAAGGTTTTACAAAAACTGGAACTCCAATTTCTTTAAAAGAAATCATTGAAGTAAAAAATTCTTTGTAACCATATCGTATTCATATATAAATGTTATAAAAAAAAAAATACATCTCAAATTGAGGATTTAAGAAAGCCCCTATTCATTTATTTGAATTGGGGCTTTTCATGTAAAAAAAAGTCAATCATACTTAAAAAAAATCGATTTTGAATAAATAAAAACTACAACCAGCTAGTTCAAAACAAATTAAGCAAGCAATTTTCATAGCCTTTTAAAAAATTGGCTCTTTTATCAAAAAAAACATTTATATAGTTAATTACTAAGCTTTCTAAATAATTTAAACACCTAATTTATATTTTCCTAAAAAACCTTGTTAGTTTATTGTGATAGGCATTGTACATTAATCTGGTTTGTAACAACTTAAAACACATCTTTAAGTGTTTTATTAGGAATAAACTCCTTTTATCAATACTTTTGACCCCTAGATATCAATAGAATCAAATTCTATAACAGCTATTTTTAAAGATCTCTGGATTCTTTTCTCAGGATAAATTTTAATTCTGTATAAATAGCTTTTATTAATTTAGAGTAATCCCCGTTACTTATTAAAAATAAAAAAACACGGACATAAGTCTTTAATCCCATCATTTAACGATTACAATTTTATTTAATTACTGCGATTTTCATTGCAGAAGATTTTTTTTGCATGCTGAGTTATTACAACTTTTTTACAACTCTAAATGCAAAGTATTATGTAGACTTTAAAAATTTGAGAAGAAAAGAATATGAGACAACTTAAAATTACCAAGCAAGTAACCAATCGTGAAACTGCTTCATTAGAAAAATATTTACATGAAATTGGAAAAGTTAATCTAATCACTCCAGAAGAAGAAGTAGAATTAGCACAAAAGATTAAAAGTGGCGATCAAAAAGCATTAGAAAAATTAACAAAAGCCAACCTCCGTTTTGTCGTATCGGTGGCAAAACAATATCAAAATCAAGGCTTAAAACTTCTTGATTTAATAAACGAAGGAAATATTGGTTTAATAAAAGCAGGACAACGTTTTGATGAAACCCGTGGTTTTAAATTTATATCCTACGCAGTTTGGTGGATTCGACAAGCGATACTACAAGCATTAGCCGAACAATCACGTATTGTTCGTTTACCATTAAATAAAATTGGTTCTATCAATAGAATCAATAAAATGTACGCACAATTAGAGCAAACTAATGAGCGTCCGCCATCTGCCGAAGAACTTGCAAAAGAACTAGATATGACTATCCGAGATGTAAAAGACTCTTTGAGAAATTCGAGTCATCACTTATCAATGGACGCACCTCTAGTCGATGGAGAAGATTCAAATCTTTACGATGTGATGCGTTCTAACGTATCTCCAAATCCAGATAAAAATTTAATTCACGAATCATTACGCACAGAAATAGAGCGTTCACTGGACACGCTTACTCCTAGAGAGGCAGATATAGTGCGCTTATACTTTGGACTTGGAAATCAAAACCCAATGACATTAGAAGAAATTGGTGGAACCTTCGACCTTACTCGTGAACGTGTACGCCAAATTAGAGAAAAAGCAATACGCAGACTAAGACATGCATCCAGAAGTGCAATCCTAAAAACGTATTTAGGGTAAGATATACTTTCAAGTACCTTGAATAACCTTAAATTTAAAATATTATTAACGCAAACAACAATTTTTTTTACTGTACGTTTTTTGATTTGATGATTGAAACTCCGGCTGATTACCGGAGTTTTATGTTATTTATACTAGCTGGATTTTATAACATAAAACTAAAAAAATCTATACTTTTTATTATTTTAAAAAAATTTTGAATTTAATTGTAACTTTTTTGCAACTCCATACGTATAACTATTTGTACACTTAAAAATTGAGGAGACAAAAACATGAGACAACTTAAAATCACCAAGCAGGTAACCAATCGTGAGACTGCTTCATTAGACAAATATTTACAAGAAATTGGAAAAGTTGACCTAATTACCGCTGACGAAGAAGTAGAGTTAGCACAGAAGATTAAAGCCGGTGATCAAAGAGCATTAGAAAAATTAACAAAAGCCAACTTACGTTTCGTAGTATCGGTTGCAAAACAATATCAAAATCAAGGGTTAACACTTCCCGATTTAATAAACGAAGGAAATTTAGGTTTGATCAAAGCAGCACAACGTTTTGATGAAACACGTGGTTTCAAATTTATATCATACGCAGTTTGGTGGATTCGTCAATCGATTCTTCAAGCTCTTGCTGAACAATCTCGTATCGTTCGTTTACCGTTAAATAAAATTGGTTCTATCAATAAAATCAACAAGATGTATGCATTATTAGAGCAATCTAATGAGCGCCCACCATCTGCTGAAGAAATTGCAAAAGAACTAGACATGACAGTTAATGACGTAAAAGAGTCTATGAAAAACTCTGGTCGTCACTTATCAATGGATGCACCTCTTGTAGAAGGAGAAGATTCTAACCTTTACGATGTATTACGTTCAGGTGAGTCACCAAACCCAGACAGAGAGTTAATTCACGAATCATTACGTACAGAAATCGAACGTTCTTTAGAAACATTAACTCCAAGAGAGGCAGATGTAGTTCGTTTATACTTTGGTCTTGGAGACCAACACCCAATGACTCTAGAAGAAATTGGTGAAACTTTCGACTTAACTCGTGAGCGTGTACGTCAGATTAAAGAAAAAGCAATCCGTAGATTAAAACATACTTCAAGAAGTAAAATTCTTAAAACTTACTTAGGATAATAATATTTATTTTCAAATTTAAGGTTTCAAGTTGCTCCGAGTAACCTGAAACTTTAAACTTGAAATGTTTTTAACGCAAACAACAGTTTGATTGACTGTTCGTTTTTTGATTGATGATTGAAACTCCGGCTGATTACCGGAGTTTTATTTTTTTTAATACCTACTGATTTTATTATATAATTGGGCGTGCCCTTTCGTAAAACTACAGGTCGGGCTTTCGTACTCGCTTTTTTAAATAATTACACTCCGTTGCATCATTTTAAAAAGAGCTCAAACAAATACTCAATCCCTCACGCAAAACACCTTCTATCGTCAAAAAATATTTTTCTTCATTAACTTAGTATAAAAGCATGTGAACTTTGCAGTTAAAATTCTACTTTTGCTAAAAACAACACTACTACACAATGAAAAATACACTAATAGCACCATCAGTTCTTGCAGCCGATTTTGCAAACCTACAACGTGATATCGAAATGATTAACAACAGTCAAGCCGACTGGTTTCATATTGATATTATGGATGGCGTTTTTGTTCCAAACATTTCTTTTGGAATGCCAGTTTTAGAAGCAATTAACAAACATGCTAAGAAAACCATCGATGTTCATTTAATGATTGTTGATCCTGATAGATATATCAAAACTTTTGCAGACCTAGGAGCAAATATACTAAGCGTGCATTATGAAGCTTGTACACATCTTCATAGAACCTTACAAGCTATAAAAGCAGAAGGTATGAAAGCTGGAGTAGCCATAAATCCACACACAAACATTGACTTATTAGAAGATGTTATAAACGACATTGATTTAGTTTGCATCATGAGTGTAAATCCTGGTTTTGGCGGACAATCATTTATTGAAAACACCTACACTAAAGTAAAAAAGCTAAAAGATTTAATTACTAGAAAAAATGCATCAACTATTATAGAAATCGATGGTGGTGTAACCAATAAAAATGCAAAACAATTAGTAGAAGCTGGTGCTGATGTATTAGTAGCTGGGAGCTACGTTTTTAAAGCCGAAAACCCAACAGCAACTATTGCTGACTTAAAAGCGCTAACTTCTTTTTAATTTTAAGAAGTATATATAATACAAAATCCGAAGATTTCTCTTCGGATTTTTTGTTTTTATAAACTAATTAGAATCTTCATTTAATAAAACCTTTGCCTTTCTATAACCTGTTAAACTACTATTTTTGTGCTTCTTAAAAAATTTATTGAGATGACTTTCATCAGAAAAACCAAACTCTTCTACAATTTCATTAATCCTCATATCACTAAAAACCAATCGGTGCTCTATCAACCTAATTTTATAATTTGAGGTAAAAGATTGAATCGTTTCTCCACAATGGCTCTTAAAATAACTTCCTAAATACGTATCAGATATATCAAATTGCGCAGCTATAACTGAAGCTTTTAATTTTTGAGGATAAAAAATATTAGCCTGGATATAATTAATGATTTCCAAAATTCTTTTATCTGCATTTTCTTTTATTCCAATTGGTTTTATCTTAGCTAAATTTCTTGCAGCTATTACAATCAATGCATTTACATAATGAGAAACTAAATCTTCATCATAAATATCTTTGTTTTCTATGCTGTGCATCAAAGATTCTGCTATTGACCTAACAAGAAACTCATCGGCTTTATTTTTTAAAATACAACCTGATAGATGTGTCGCATAATGCAATAAACACTCGATATGATCAATACTTTTGGACTTGTATTCTTTTACATACTCACTATTAAGTTTAACTAATAAAAACTCCGTAGTCGTTACAGTATCAAACTTATGGTAATCATTTGGTGTAAGCAACATAAGGTTACCCGATCGATAAGAAATACGATTACCATTAATATGAAGAAACCCATTTCCAGAAATAACATAAACCATTTGAAAGAAACTAAATTTAGAATCTACAATCGGGCATTCGTTGATTTTCTTATAAATCACCTCAACAGATTGATGCATGTTTTCTTTTCTCATCTTGCAAAGGTACTTTATTATCGTAAAATTGTACCGATAAAACAATTGTGTTCAGTATAATTTTGCTATTTATAAATAATACAAGAAATGAAGCAAAAATTCAACTTAAACAAAAACACAATTGCCTTAATCGCCATTTGTCTGGCTAATTTAATGTTCTCTCTAGAAATTTCTAGTGTTCCCGTAATCTTACCAACTCTCGAAAAAGTCCTAAATGCAAACCTTAGAGACATGCAATGGATAATGAACATATATACCATTGGTTGTACTGCTGTATTAATGGCTGCTGGAACCTTAGCCGATCGATACGGCCGAAAACGCATTCTAATTATCTCATTAAGCCTATTTGGTGTTTTCTCCTTAATTTGTGGTTTGACACAAAATGTAACAGTATTAATTATTAGTCGATTCTTTCAAGGAATAAGCGGTGGGGCTATGCTAATTTGTCAAGTAGCCACTTTATCTCATCAATTTCAGGATGGTAAGGAACGTAGTAAAGCATTTGGTGTTTGGGGAATTATTCTTGGTATCGGATTAGGTTTCGGTCCTATTGTAGGTGGTTCAATACTAGCTTTATTATCATGGCAGTGGGTATTTTTAATTCATGTTCCAATAGCAATTATCTCAGCTTATCTTGTTTATGATACAGTAAATGAATCAAAAGATTCTGAAGCTAAAAAATTAGATATCTGGGGAATGATTACATTATCTATTTCCATTTTTGGGCTCACTTATTTCATTACCCAAGGTCCCTATTTAGGATTCACAAGTCCAATCGCTCTAGTCAGCATCATTATTGCCTTAATCAGTTTACTCCTTTTTATATGGGTCGAAAAAACAACGCCCTATCCTATGTTTGATTTCTCAGTATTTAAAATCAATACATTTTCAGGAGCCATATTGGGTTCTATCGGTATGAATTTTAGCTTTTGGCCTTTTATAATTTATCTTCCAATTTACTTTCAAAGCTATTTGGGTTACAATGTAGTAACAGTAGGACTTTCTTTGCTTGCTTATACTTTACCTACTTTATTTATTCCTCCCTTAGCTGAGTATCTTTCGGTTAAATATCGCTCAGGTGTTGTAATTCCTTTGGGACTGTTTATACTAGGATTAGGTTTTATCATGATGAGATACGGCAGCATTGCAGAAAATGCTAGTTGGATTACCATGCTACCCGGTTCGCTATTGGCTGGTATCGGACTAGGTTTAACCAACACTCCTGTAACTAATACAACTACGGGTTCCGTTTCAAGCAATAGAGCTGGTATGGCATCTGGTATAGACATGAGTGCCCGAATGATTACTTTATCTCTTAATATTGCTTTAATGGGATTTATATTAGTTGAAGGAATCTTGTCTCATTTAACTACTGCTTTTTCTAAATCATTAGATAACGAAGCATTGCGCTCCATGGCAGAAAAAATAGCTGTAGGGAATTTTTCTTCTCTAAACCAAGACTTTCCACAACTTGTCACCTTAGATGCTTCGGGTAAAATTGCACATGACGCTCTTGCTCATGGCTTTGACTTAGTCTTATTATACGGAGGGTTTGGTGTATGGATTTTAGCATTGATGAGTTTTAAATTTTTCAATCCTAGTAATAGAAACAAATAATTTAATCTGCTTTTTTCTTGCCCCAAAAAGGATTAGAATCAAGCCTCCATATATAAGCAATCTGAAAATTTCCTGAGGACAATCCTATGTTACTAGTTTCATTATCTGAAAATGAAGAAAAAATAAGATTATTAACATAGGATAAACCAAGTGACCATTTTTCTTTATTATATCCTATTGCCACTCTTGGAAAAAATGTTGGGTATACTTCTATCTTTTTTTTACCAAAATCATTTATTCTTTCTGTACCAAAATTAACTCCCACTGTTGCTGAACCACTAGCAAACCATTTTTCACTAATCGCCCAAGTATAAGCATAACCTCCACTTACACCAAACTGAAAATTTCGCAATGAATTCTTGCTCTTATGCACAAAAGAACTATCTGAACCAATTTTTGTAAAATAAATTCCTCCTCCTAGCAAAAAACTTCCTGCCGATTTTAATTGTCTTTCGTTTTGATTAAAGGCCGCTTTATACGAGAACTTTTTATTATTAAAAACATACTGCCCAAATGCACCATATTGTTCAATACTTAAATCAGGATGCAATTCTATGTTTTTATCATTATCATCTGCAGTATAAAATCCTTGGTACTTTTGAATAAAAAGATCGATAATAAACTTTCGCCCATAATTATGAATCTGAAAATCTAATGCTTTTGTTTTTCCTTTTTCCTTATCCCTCATGAAATTTAGGCCGTATCCATAACTCAAATTAATTATAGTATTGTTTAAAGAAACTCCAAAACCTAAATTCATTGGTGTATTTGGCATAAATTTCTTTATCTCTCCTCCTATTTTTTGTTCCATAGAAATAAACTTCATTGACTGATATATCCGAATAGAAAGATGATTTTCAAAGGGTTTAATATAAGAAGTGTCAACCTCAACCTGGGCTTGGCTAAAATAAGGAAGAGCAAATAGGAGTAAAAAATAAAAAAAAGTTTTCATTATGATAAAAAACGGAATTTATTACATCTTATTATATTAAGAGCATGGCTTATAAAAGCTAAAAAAAGCAATAGTGGCATTTATTCCTAAATGTTTCCAAAATTCGCGTTTTATTTTGGTTACTATTTATACTTTTGAATTACATAAAACAGACAAAACATGAAAATTTTAATAATAGAAGATGAGGCTGGTTTACGTGAAGTTGTACAACAATCCCTTGAAAAAGAGAAATATATTGTCGAAACCGCACATGATTATGTTTCTGGACTAGACAAACTAGGTGCATATGATTACGATTGTATTTTAATTGATATCATGCTTCCAAATGGAAATGGACTTGACTTACTTCTTGAAGTAAAAAGACAAAAAAAACAAAGTGCTATTATTATCATTTCGGCCAAAGATGCTGTTGATGATAAAGTGAAAGGATTAGATTTGGGAGCCGATGATTACTTAAGTAAGCCTTTTCATTTGTCTGAGTTACATGCTCGAATAAAATCAGCAATTCGCAGGAATAACCATAATGGAGATAATTTAATTACTTGGAAAAACATAGTGCTTTGTCCTGAACAACGAACAGTTTCTATAGACAACAATGAACTAATTCTAAACCGAAAAGAGTTTGATTTACTTTACTATTTTATAATCAATCCGAATCGATTAATTAATAAAACTGCAATAGCCGAATATGTTTGGGGGGATCATACTGACCAGGCTGATAATTTAGATTTTGTATATTCACAGATTAAAAATTTACGCAAAAAACTGAAAGACAGTCAGGCAGAAATAGACATACAGGCAGTTTACGGTATTGGATATAAAATGAATTAATGAAATTACAAAATTATACTCTTCGCTATCTAGCTCTTACACTCCTAATTGTTATACCAATTTGGGCTGGAATTTTTTATATGCTTATTTTAGATGAAGTACATGACAATATTGATGATGATTTAAAAAACTCAAAAATCATGATTATTCGTCATGCCTTTGCCGACAAAAATCTACTAAACTCACCTAAATTTGGAATTAACAAATTTACAATAAAACCTATACCTAAAGGAAATTACTCTCAAAAGGACGAATTCTCAACTTCTAAAGAATTCATGGAATATGATAATGACAACCAACCCATCCGTACATTAAAAACCATTTTTAGAGATGACAAAGGCAACCCTTATGAATTAATCATAAAAGCTTCAATTGTTGAAGAAGATGAATTACTTGAAGACTTATTTTTAGCATTAATAGGGTTATATGTTATGCTAGTTATAAGTATACTTGCTGTAAATCATCTACTCTTAAAAAAAATATGGAAATCATTTCATACCATATTAGAAAATCTAAAAGAAATTAAATTAGGAACTAGTAGCCAATTAAAACAAATAAATTCACCAATAGATGAATTCAATATTTTAGCGAAGGAAGTAGAGAAAATGCTAAATCGTAATGAAATAATCTATTCGAGTCAGAAACAATTTATAGAAAACGCTTCCCATGAGTTGCAAACTCCGCTAGCTATTAGCATTAACAAGCTTGAGTTATTTGCAGAAAATAATGATCTCCCAGATGAACAGATGATGGAAATAGGAAAGATAACTGATAGTTTAAATCGAATGACACGGTTAAATAAATCTTTATTAATGCTATCTAAAATAGAAAATCAACAATTTGCGGAAGGTGAAAACATTAATTTTAATGAACTCATTTTATTATTAACCGATGACTACGCTGACTTAGCCGAGTTCAAAAAAGTAAAAATAACTATAACCGAAAATGAACGTTTATACTTTATAATGAACAAAGGATTGGCAATTGCATTGATTAGCAATTTATTAAAAAATGCATTAATACATAATCATCCTGGAGGTTTTGTAAATTTCATAATAAACAAAAATGATATTACAATTTCGAATAGCGGAAAGAATCCTCCATTGAATCCTGACCTAATTTTCGGAAGATTCTATCGCCATACTACAACTAATGAGTCTACTGGTTTGGGGTTATCTATTGTAAAATCAATTATAAATAACTATTCAATCACGATCGAATATTTATATCCTGGAAATCATCAATTCAAAATTCTATTTTTTAAAAAGTAGCCTTTATTCCATTTTTTCCTAATTGTTTCCAAATTCCAATAGTACACTTGCATTAGAATTAAATAACAAACATTATGAAAAATAAATTAAACTTAGCTATTTGTTTAATAACAGGATTAGCATTTGGAATCTCTGTAAATGCTCAAAAAACAGTAATCACTAAAACAGCATTACCTACAAATGCTCAATCCTTTTTAAGAACCCACTTTTCAGGGCAAGAACCAACTTATATAATTGAGGATAAAGAAATATTTTCAAAAGACTACAAAGTACAGTTTCCAGACAATGTCGAGGTTGAATTTGATGCAAAAGGGAACTGGGAAGAAATAGACGGAAATAATAAAGCTATTCCTATAAATATAATTCCTAAAAAAATAGTATCTTACGTAAATACTTATTTTACTAATACAGTAATAACAAAGATTGATAAGGGTGCTTGGGGTTATGAAATAAACTTAAGTAACGATTTAGAGTTAGAATTCAACTCTAAGGGCAATTTTATCAGAATTGACGATTAAGAATAATTAATTTAATACTATAATCATGAAAAAAACAATCTTATCGGGCTTCATTGCCTTAACCCTTTTATTCTCGATAACATCTTGTCACAGTGATAATGATGATGACGACGAGTATACAATCAGCTCAAATGATTTACCAAAGCTGGCAACTATTTTTGTTACCACTTATTTCCCTACTGCCACTTATAAACTCATAACAAAACAAAGAATTCCTGATTCAGATGGTTCTATTTATGATGTCTTATTAAGTAATAATTTTGAAATTGATTTTGATAAAGATGGAAATTGGATTGACATTGATGGAAACAACCAAGCAATTCCGGTGGAGTTAATTCCAGCAAAAATTAATGCTTATGTCAAAGAAAAATATCCAGATCAATCTGTAACTGCAATCGATAACGAAAAAACACAAATAGAAATAGAACTCTCTAATAATTTAGAGCTTGTATTTGATCTTGAAGGAAATTTTATTCGAATAGATAAATAAGAATGCTATAAAAATCAAAATACCGCCTCATAATTTGAGGCGGTATTTCTAACCAAAAAAAAATAAACAAAAAAATTTACTACTTTCAACTAATTCTCAACCTAATGTTTTTTTTCCTATTTGTAAATTAGATACTGCTTTCTCATTATTTTAAAAGCTTGTAAACCTTCTTTCCAACTATTTCTTATCTCTTCTTCTGAGATTCCTTCTTCAATTTGTTGTTGCAACTTTTCATTTCCTGCTCGTATAGAGAACTTTCTTTTTTCAAAAAACTTTGATTTATCTGATGTTGATTGATATGCTTTAATCAACCATTTGATCTCTAGTTTGTCAATTTTAGGAATTGCTGACAAATCCTCTCCATTACATTCTATTCCGTTATACAGAGGATCTTTATCTCCAAAATTAGGCTTAGGAGTAAATGCAAAATTGCTTTTTGGTAAAAAAGGAGATCCATAAATTTGAAATTGCTTCTCTGTCCCGCGTCCCATACTTACATTAGTTCCTTCAAAAAGACACAAACTAACATATAGATTTATCGATTGATCATTAGGCAAATTAGGTGATGGTCTAACTGGTAAACTATAACTCATCGTCCTATCATAATTCAAACACGGAATAACAGTCAACTTGCATTGAATTCCATCTTTAAGCCATTTTTCTCCATTAATCATTTTAGCTTCCTCGCCCAATGTCATGCCGTGAAGCAAAGGAGTTGGATGCATACCAATGCCACTTTTAAAAGCAATATCTAAAACGGGACCATCTACAATTGCAATGTTTGGATTAGGTCTATCCATCACTATTAACGGAATATTGTTCTCTGCGCAAGCTTCCATTATTCTGTGCATTGTAGAAACGTAAGTGTATAACCTCGTTCCCACATCTTGTAAATCAAAAACCATAATATCTATTCCCTTCAATTGCTCGGAACTTGGCTTATTATTCTTTCCATAAAGAGATACAATGGATAATCCTGTTTTTGAATCGATCTCATCTGAAACATGTTCTCCTGCATCGGCAGTTCCTCTAAAACCATGCTCTGGTGCAAAAATGGTTTTTATCTTAATTTTCTTTTCAACTAAAAAATCAACCAGATGGGTTTTCTTATCAATGATTCCTGTTTGGTTGGTTACAATACCAATTGTTTTTCCCTTAAGAATTGGTAAGTATGCCGTACTGTTCTCTGCTCCTGTTTTTATATTTTGTGCAAATGAAACTGTCGCAATTAGCACACAGATTAATGTTAGTTTTTTCATAGAGTTTATTTTTTATTTTTAGCCACAGATTAAAGGATTTAATTGATTAAAAATCTGTGAGAATCTTTTAATCTGAGGCTATTACTTAATTAATACCTAACCGATTTTTAAAACCTGTTAGGAGAAATAAGCTTTAGTTACTTTGTTTTTTAGCCACAGATTAAAGGATTTAATTGATTAAAAATCTATGCGAATCTTTTAATCTGTGGCTATTACTTAATTAATACCTAACCGATTTTTGAAACCTGTTAGGAGAAATAAGCTTTCGTTACTTTGTTTTTTTGCCACTGATTAAAGGATTAAATTGATTAAAAAATCTATGCGAATCTTTTAATCTGTGGCTATTACTTAATTAATACCTAACCGAATTTTAAAACCTGTTAGGAGAAATAAGCTTTCGTTACTTTATTTTTTGCCACTGATTAAAAGATTAAATTGATCAAAAATCTGTGAGAATCTTTTAATCTGTGGCTATTACTTAATTAATACCTAACCGCTTTTTGAAACCTGTTAGGATAGATAAACCTAGACTAACTTTAATTGTTTATTTGTTTCCAAATTTTCGGGCTAAAATCATCTTTGTACATTAACTTATTGGTTCTAGAAGGGTTTACACGATTACTAAGTATAATTAGAAACCTATCATTATCAGGATTCATAAAGAAAAAAGTTCCCGTAAAACCAGTATGCCCAAAATCATTTTTCTTATAAAATTCATCAGGTTTACGCTTGTCAAAACCGAGTCCGCGATAAATTCCTTTTTTAGCCAGAGGCGATTTTGTAAAGGCAGTAACCACCTTTGATTTTAAAATTTGTTTTCCTTTATACTCCCCTTTATTGAGTAACATCTGGCATATTCCCGAGATTGACGTTACGTTTGCAAATAACCCTGCATTGCCAGAAACACCTCCTAAAATAGCCGCTGCTTCATCATGTACATATCCTTTAATGGTGTCCTTTCTAAAAAAATTATCAATTTCAGTTGGAATAACATCTTGCTCTATTGTCCATTTCAAAGGATTATATCCAATTTTTGAAATACCTAATTCACTATAAATTTCTTTTGCCAATTCGTCAAGCTTCAAACCTGTTTTTGCCTCCATCATCTGTTGTGCAAGAATCAAATTTAGATCACTATACAAATAATTACCTCTAGGATTAGTTCTTGCCAAAGCTATTTTTTCATAAACAGTTTTATAAAATTCTGGATTCAACCACATATTTTTATATATCTGAATATAATTGTCTTTTGGCTCAAAAGACAAATAGTTGGCATCGTAAATAATAGTCTTATTTACATACATATTGTCAAATAAGTTTGGATAATCCTCTGATTGCTGACTACTCAACAACGGCAATCCGTTTGATGTAGAAAGTAAACTTTGATAAAAAACAATTCCAGATTTTAAACCTGTAGTATGAGTTAGCAATTCAAAAAGAGTTAAATCAGCAATAGCGGTGTTCTTATACACAACAACTGCATCTCCCAGTTTATCATCTAACTTTATTTTATCTTCTCCAACCAAGTGCATTGCTACTAGAGTTGCGCCTAAAACTTTAGACATAGAAGCTAGATCGTACACATCCTCTGTTTTTACTAATTCAGTTTTTGAATAATTATGATATCCATAATTTTTTGATACAAAAACAGCGTCTTTACTTCCTACAATAATTTGTGCTCCTGGGAAAAATCCTTTTTCGAGCGCATTATTCATCATTGAATCAATGTAAACTTCATTTCGTTTTATATCAAAAGGCTCTTTTGTGTTTTTTAGGGAATGGCAACTAATCCCTAAAAGGATCAAAAAAACAAGTACGATTCTAACTCCTATTTTCTTCATTCTTATCAAGGGTAAATTCTTAAATCCTGACCTGCCATAATAGGCTCATTATTTGTTCCTGTAATCATAATCCTCACTGCTTTAACAGGTTGTTTTGGATAAATGGATGCATTTCCATAATCAAAACTATCTCCTTTTATAAAATCAATACCGTTATATGAATACTCGACATATCCATTGTTGATAATGAATCTAGGATGATGTGGAATTCCTGTCAACACATCAATTTTAGAAGAAGTTACAGGATTAGCAAAAGTGTATAAAATCCAGTCTCCACTTACACATGGAACATCTGTACGCAAATAGCTTTCTATATTATAATCTTCTAATTTTGTGAATGGAAATTTTGGGTTTTCAACCATCGATGAAGTTACTTTTACCTCTGGTTCTATATAAGGCGAGCAATTGAAATTTACTTTTGCAGCAGATTCTTTTGCTTCTTTATTTTCAACCGTAAATTCCAAGCGATACGTGTTTTTATCATTATAATTATCAATTACAAATCGCAAACGAGGTTTTGATTTTAATGCTCTATCTTCAGAATACGCTTGTATTAACTTATCGTTTTCAAAAAGTGAAACTGTTCTTATTATTCCACTATTTGTTCCTTCTGTTGTTGGGTTAAACGTTAAATACCAAATTCCTTTTTTGTCGATGTTTTCCGAAATATTCTCTGAGATAGTTAAAGTCTCTACTTTTGAAGTAGCCCAAGTTGCCACTGGTAATTTTTCTACTTTTACTGCTGGACTTGCTGTATCATCATTGAAAAAAGTACGAAACTGGTATTGCTCATATTCTTTTGTCTGAATTGGATTTGTATACAAAAGTGATTGTCTTGTAGGTTCATTTCCTTCTGCATCATAACGTACAACTGCTCCTTCATAAGGCGGTGTAACAGTAATACTTCCGTTTGTATAAATCGCTGTAGGCGGAAAATCTCTAAAAGCAATTCCCATATTTGCCAAACGTTGTAAATGGCTATTCGTTAACCTACTGTAGAAATCATCCCAGTTTTTATATTCTTTTTTAGACCATCCAATTTCCGACAAAGCACTGATTCGTGGGTAACTTTGGTACTCCATAAATCGTGTTGGACGATCTAGATATTCACTCCATAAAGCTCCTTGAACTCCTTTGATCAATTTTTGTTGCTCTGGCGTCAAATCATTCTCAGGAATAGGCTCATAAGAATAAGCTCTTTTTGTATCTGTAATAGCTGCCCAACGATGACCGCGTTCCGTTTCAGATTGTGCCATATCAAAATACATATATTGCCCAGGAATCATAATAGTTGAATGTCCTTTCTTAACAGATTCTATTCCGTAGTTGATCCCTTGCCATGCAAAAATTTCTGTTTTCGGGCTCAGTTCTCCCCCTTTCAGAATCTCATTCCAACCTGCTGTTTTTTTATTGTATTTCTCAACAATTTTCTCGACACGTTTAAAGAAATAATTCTGAAGCTGAAAAGTATCTGTATATCCTTCTTTTTCCATCAAAGCTTTACATTTTGGGCATTGCTCCCAATTGGCTCTGTTTACCTCATCTCCTGCAACATGTATATAATCAAAAGGAAATAATCCTGTAAATTCTCTAATAATTGAGTCTAAAATTTGGTAGTTTTCTTCTCGACCTACACACCAAACATTTTTAACTTCTCCTTGAACACTTTTTGTTTCCTGTGTGGTTACGCAACCTATTTCAGGATAAGATGCTGTTACTGCACGTGAATGTCCTGGGATTTCGATCTCTGGCATAATTGAAACTCCTCGATCTGAGGCATAAGCAACCACTTCTTTTATATCTTCTTGTGTATAAAACCCTCCGTAGCGTTTGTCTCCTGATCCGTATGATGGCAACAATACTTCTCCTGGACCTCTCCAAGCTCCTTTTTTAGTTAAGTCTGGCATTGATTTAATTTCTACTCTCCAGCCATTATCGTCTGTAAGATGCCAATGAAAAATGTTCATCTTGTGTGCTGCTAACCAGTCAATATAATTCTTAACGGTTCCTTTATCAAAAAACTGTCTTGATACATCAAGCATCATTCCACGCCATTCAAAACGAGGATAGTCTTCTATTTTTACAAAGGGAATCGTTCCTTTTTTCACCTCTTTTGCTGAACAAATTTGAAGTAAAGTCTGAAAACCATTTAGCACTCCATTTGCAGATTTTCCTTTTATAAGTACTCCTTTTTTTGTTACATTCAATTCATAACCGTCAGTAGGGATATTCATTTTTTCATCTACCAAAAAAGATATTGCATTTTTTTCATGCGCTTTCCCCGTTGTTACAATTGAATTTATTCCTGTATTTTTTAAAAAATTACTAGCAATATATGTGGCACTTTTTTGAATTTTTTTATCAATAATAACCTTTACTGATGATGGAATGACAAACACTTTTTGTTGTTGCTGTTCTATCTTAACTGGCCTCGGAATTAGATCTAGTTTCTGAGCCTGTAAAACATTCAGGGAACTCAAAAAAACGGCAATTAGCAGTATACTTTTTTTCATTTTTTTCTGGCTTTTTATTGTATTAAAATTCTATTGGAATACTTTCAATTTGTGTCGGACTCAAAGCAGTAATAGCATAAGTGTAATTTTTAAAATTAGCGCTCGGCACTTCTAATTTTGTAGATGTAGTTACATAATAAATATTCTCTGGATTAGAGAAATCGGTTATTTTCCCTTTATTAAATCTGTAAATCACAAATTTTTGATTGTGCGCTCCAGGCTTCCATGTCAGTAGCATTTGATCTCCCTTTTGAGTAATCGAAGTACTTACTGGTCGCTCTGGTTTTATCCTTGTAATTCTATTTGCTTCGGGTGTCAATGCAATGTATTTATATTGCTTTTGAATAATAGGTTTTCTGAGCGTATCTCCCATTCTTTTAAAAACGTTTGCCGTAAAATGCATCGAACCATCTAATAATGGTAAGCTTCTAATCATTTCTATTTGCTTCACAATTTGATTTGGACTTCTCCATTCTTCCTCTTTAGAAGTTTTAGAAATTTTATACTCTCCATGACCGATATAAACATTTGCGCCATATTTACGTTCTGCCCACCACTTTGCCAATACTTCAAAATTTGCCCTATCAAAACCAATATGCCAGTATAGTTGAGGCGTTACATAATCTATCCAGTTTTCTTTTTGCCATTTTAAAATATTAGCATATAAATCATCATAATTTGTAGCTCCTGCCATTGTATTTGACCCTTCTGAATCTTTCGCTTTATTTCGCCATACTCCAAAAGGTGAAATACCAAATTCAACCTCAGGTTTGTTTGCAATTATAGTATCTCTGATTTGCTTAATTATTAAATCTACATTATCTCTTCGCCAGTCGTCTTTGTCTTTAAATTGTCGAGGTTCTTTTTCAAATGCTACTTGATCTGGGAATTCTTGTCCTGCAATTTTATATGGATAAAAATAATCGTCCATGTGGATGGCCTGAATGTCATAATTACGGACTATCTCACCCACTACTGAGGCTACAAAATTTCTAGTTTCTTTAAAACCTGGGTTAAAATATCTTGTTTTTCCGTAAGTAACAAATAGCTCTGGCTTCTTAAAATACAAATGCGTTTTTGCTAACACCTCTTTGGTTGTGTCTTTTTGTACGCGATACGGATTAAGCCAAACGTGTACACTCATCCCTCTTTTTCCTGCTTCATCTATCACTAACTGCAACGGATCAAAACCGGGTGCCACTCCTTGCTTTCCTGTTATCCAATGTGATGCTGGCTCCTTGGTCGATTTGTAATAAGCATCGGCCGTGGGACGGATTTGAAAAACTACTGTATTTAGATTATAGGATCGTAAATTATCCAAAAGCACTATCATTTCGGCTTTCATTTCTTTGTCTGAAAGACCTGGTTTTGATGGCCAATCAATATTATCTACGGTTGATATCCAAGCAGCTCGCATTTCTCTTTTTGGTGATTCTTGGCTGAAAAGATTGGTTTGAAACAATAGTACTAGAATCAAAAGTTTTATACTCTTCATAATTACTGTTTTTGGTTAATTAATATGCTCTGAAATTATTATAATCTATTTGAAGAAAGTTTTAATCGCAATGTTTTTAAATCTGTAGCTGAAGATTTTAACCGCAAAGTTCGCAAGGGGTTTCGCTAGGGTCGCTAAGTTTTATACTCTTCATAATTACTGTTTTTTAATTAATATGCTGTGTAATTCTTTTAATCTACTTGAAAATTTAATCGCTAAGTTCGCTAGAGATTTCGCTAGGTTCGCTATGTTTTAAATCTCTCTAGTTCTTTTAATCTGTGTGAAAAATTTAACCGCAAAGTTCGCTAGGGATTTCGCTAGGGTCGCTATGTTTTAAATCTCTCTAATTCTTTTAATCTGTAGCTGAAAAAAATTTAATCACTAAGTTCGCTAGGGATTTCGCTAGGTTCGCTATGTTTTTAAATCTATCTAATCCTTTTAATCTGTGTGAAAATTTTAACCGCAAAGTTCGCTAGGGATTTCGCTAGGTTCGCTATGTTTTTAAATCTATCTAATTCTTTTAATCTGTAGCTGAAAAAAATTTAATCACTAAGTTCGCTAGGGATTTCGCTAGGTTCGCTATGTTTTTAAATCTATCTAATCCTTTTAATCTGTGTGAAAATTTTAACCGCAAAGTTCGCTAGGGTTTCGCAAGGTTCGCTAAGTTTTATTCTCTTCATGATTACTGCTTTTTAGTTAATTAATATGCTCTGTAATTCTTTAATCTGTTTGAAAATTTAACCGCAAGGTTCGCTATGCTTTAAATCTCTCTAATTCTTTTAATCTGTGGCTGAAAAAAATTAAACCGCTAAGTTCGCAAAGCATTACGCTAGGCTTGCGAAGTTTTTAAATTTACTGTTAGAATCACGCCAATAATTTACTCTAACAAATAGATTCCTCCTTCTATGAGCGATGTCCAGACTCGCCCTTGATTATCCTTCGTAAATCCATTTACACTTGAACTTCCTAAATTTATTTGTCTTATAATTTCAAATTTTTCAGCATCTACTATAACAACTTCTCCTTTTCGGCTTCCTATGTATATTTTGTTATTGTTTTCGAATATTGGAGCTGGATTGTGTTCGTATCCCAATTTTAAGTCTAAAACTTTACTTTTTTCAACTAAATTTTCTTCTGTTAATTCTAAATCATCACTTAGTGGCAATCTTAACAGTTCTCCATTCATTGTTTTTGCATAAAACCACTTTCCATCTTGACTTTGCCCCATAGATTCTCTTACTTTCCATTTTGAGGTTCTCAAAAGTGTTTTGCCTGTTTCCTTTTCTAAAATGGTCAAGTATCGTTCGGGAGTAACAAAATAAAGTCTGCTTTTTGAAGCAACTACATTTACATTTCCTGCTGAATACAAAACTTGCTTATCATTTCCGTTATTCCATTTCCAAATAAGTTCTCCTGTGTTTTTATTTAAACAATAGAGATTGGTATCCCATGCTCCAAAAATAATTTCATCACCATGTATCAAAGGAGTTCCTTGTGAGTAAGACAAGGGTGATTTATTTTGCCAAATTATTTTTCCTGTTACCGCATCAATACAAATAAAGGCTATTGAACTTGCTGTATAAAGTTTATTGTTTTCTACAATTGGCGAACCTACCAAAACTCCTCCAACAGGAATGCTCCATTTTTGTTTGCCCGATTGTTTGTCAAATCCTAAAACATTCCCTTCTATTGTGCCTACAACAAGACTATTATTTACAATGGTTGGAGAGAAATAAATTGAATTTCCTGTTTCTATTTTCCAATTCAGAGCTTTACTTTTTAAGTTGACAGATTGTATTTCGCCAATTGAATTAGCAAAATAAATACTCTTTTTATCAAAACTAGGCACACTATAAACGGATGCAATATCTTTCATAAAAGGAGGTAAATTGGTTTCAAAGTTGTCTTTTGCTATTTCTATTTTTGAAGGTTTTGTTGGGACAGAAAATTTAAAAACTCCTAATTTCCCAATCTCTTTCTGATAAATACTAATGCTATCTTTACCGATAATTACTTCATTATAACTTTTGGTTTTTCCGTCACGTGATGTAATTGATGCGCCCATAATACCACTCAATCCAGAAAAATTATATTTTTTTAAGGTATGTCCATGACCACAAAAACTAGCAACAGTCGGATATTTCTCTAAAACAGTCAGTACTTCTTTATAATTACTAACATTATTATCTAATGGGTAATGTGCAAAATTCAATACTTTTTTATTACTGTTTTTAAGACTGTCTTTTAATGTTTTATCTAGCCAAAGCACATCTTCATGTTTTACAAATCCATCGCCCATTTTCATATAAGGACCACACGGAAAACCTATGAAAAGATACTCACCTTTTGAAAATACAAATCGGTCATTACCCCACAATTTCTTATAGGTTAAGCCAGCACTTTCGCTCCAATTTGTTTCATGATTTCCCGAAATAACATAATAGGGAATTTTTAAAGTTGCTAGAACCGCATGTACTTGGTTTAGTTCATCATCTGCACCACGATTTGTTAAATCTCCTGTAACTACGACAAATTCATTATCGGAATTATTAATCTCTTTTATACTATTTTGTAATAAAAAATCATTTTCATTCCCAACAGAAACATGCAAATCAGTAAGTTGTACAAACTTAATATTTCCCTTTTTTTCTGTATTCTGAGAGAAGCCTGATGCTATTATAAAAAGCAACAGAATTTTGGAATATAGATATTTCATAAGTTGCTTTTTACTTTGTGTTTACTTTGTCCTTAAAAAAATTATCGAAAAACAGTAACTGAAATTTCAAAGAGTTCTCCCAATATTCGATATTGTGTTTCCCTGGACGCTCTATATAATCGTGGTTTATTTTTAAAGCAAGCATCTTTTCATGAAGCTGTCTGTTTACATCAATAAAAAAATCATCTACCCCACAATCAATAATAAGATTGAGCTTATTACTTTGTACTAGTTCTAGCATAGTAACAACTGTATTTCTATTCCAATTCTCAGGAAATTCAGTTATTGAGCCCAGTCGTTTTTTTATATCCCACTTTTCATGAAATGGACGAAAATCGACTCCGCCGCTCATGCTTCCTGCTGCTCCAAATACTTCTTGATGTTTGAACGACAAATACAACGCTCCATGTCCGCCCATACTAAGACCCGAAATAGCTCTGCCCTCACGACTTGCAATGGTTTTGTATTTCTTGTCTATAAATAGAATTAATTCATCGATTATATAGGTTTCATATTTAAATTCAGCATCAATTGGACTATCAAAATACCAACTTGAATAATTCCCATCAACTCCAATTACTATAAAATTATATTTATCAACTTGTTTCGAAACTTCTTTAAAGCTTTTTATCCATGTTGCATAATTTCCACTATAGCCATGGAGCAGATAAACAACTGGTAATTTTTTCTTTCCTTTTTTATAGCTATCTGGAGTTATAACACAGGTTTTTATGTTTTTTTTCATTGCTGTGCTGTAAACATCTAAAGTATCAACTTTAGCCGCTTTAGCAGAAAAAAACACGAATACTAAGAGAATTATATGTGTCACTTTTTTCATAAAATCATGCTGTGTTTCTTTTAAAATGAGCAATAGTTATCCATTAAAATGCATCTGAAAAAAAATTTTCTAATACATTTTACAAAAAAATATAAAATAAAATTTGAGAAATTTATCTCAAACAATCCCTCAAAATTGTCACTGGATGCATTGCTTTTCTATTGGTTCCATCAAAAATCTGATGACGGCAACTTGTTCCTGCAGCTGCAATTGCTGTTGTAGCTTCGGTTGTTCTAATTTTTGGAAATAAAGTATCCTCTCCCATTTGCATACTAATTTCATAGTGCTCTTTTTCATACCCAAATGAACCTGCCATACCACAACAACCTGAATTGTAAATCGTAACTGAACTATTTTTTGGCAAATTCAACATGGCAAAAGAGGCTTCAACTGTACTCAATGATTTTTGATGGCAGTGTCCGTGAATTTTTATTGTTTTCTCCACATCAGAAAATTGCTCTGAATGAATTTTCTCTTTTGTAATCTCTCTTTTAAAGAACTCTTCGATGGTAAAGGTGTTTTTTGACAATTTTTCAGCGCTTTCTTTGTCTTTTACTAATCGGATATATTCGTCTCTAAAAGTCAATATTGCTGATGGCTCAATTCCAATCAAAGGCGTACTTTCTGAGATTAAATCTTTAAAAATGGTCACGTTTTTATTGGCTATAACTTGTGCTTCTTCTAAAAATCCCTTGGATATAAAAGCTCTTCCGCTTTCTTCATGATCTACTACAACTACTTCGTAACCTAATTGGGTTAACAATTCGTAAGCATCAATTCCAACAGAAACATCGTAATAATTGGTAAATTCATCACAAAAAAGATATACTTTCCCGTTTTCGAAAGTATTACTTTCTGCTGACTTTTTATTTTTTTGATACCATTTCCTAAAAGTTGTTGGTGCCAATAAAGGAACTTGTCTTTTGGATGCTATTCCCATTCCTTTTTTAACCAAACCTAAGTTGGCTACAAAATTAGTCATCGATGGAGCAATGCTTCCTAACTTGTTCAATTTAGAGTTAAAAGCAAATATTTTATTACGGATAGAAAAACCGTTTGCTTTTTGATATTGGTATAAGAACTCTGATTTTAAAGTCGCTACGTCTACATTACTTGGACATTCGCTTGCACATGCTTTACAGCTCACACACAACTCAAATACTTTATACAATTCTTCGTGATCGAATTTATTGTCTTTCTCCGAATGTGTTAAATATTCTCTCAAAGCATTGGCTCTGGCGCGTGTCGTATCTTTTTCATTTCGTGTTGCTCGGTAACTCGGGCATAAAGTACCTCCTGTCGAAGGTAATTTTCTACAATCCCCTGAGCCATTGCATTTTTCGGCAGCACGCAAAATCCCCATGCTATCCGAAAAATCCTGAAGAGTTTTAATATCTGGTTCTACCCTTCCTGCTTCTACACGAAGATTTTCATCCATCTTAAAAGCATTTACAATTTTCCCAACATTCAAAATTGTATTTGGATCAAAAGCGCTTTTAATTCGTTTTAATAATTCGTAATTTTTATCTCCTATCATAAAAGGCAAAAACTCACCACGAACTATTCCGTCGCCATGTTCTCCACTCAGCGAACCTCTATATTTTTTAACCAAAATAGCCACTTCGGTAGCAATGTTTCTAAATTGGTGTAATCCTTCTTTTGTTTTTAAATTTAAAACTGGGCGTAAGTGAATTTCTCCTGCTCCTGCATGTGCATAATAAATGGCACTTTGCCCATGACTTTCCATCATAGCAGAGAAATCGGCGATATAATTAGGTAAATCACTTAACTCAACTGCTGTATCTTCAATAGAATCAGCTGCTTTATCATCACCTACAATACTTCCTAAAAGACCAAGACCTGCTTTTCGTAGATCATTAATTTTATCAATATCAGCTCCATAAATTTTAGGCAAAGCATATCCGAAATTATTTTCTTGAAGGTCTTTAATCAAAGCATCTGCCTGTAATTCGGCATCCTCCATACTAGTATGTGAACCCACTTCTAGCATAATAACTGCTTTGGGTTCGCCTTGAATAAAAAATCTATTTTTAGCTTGTTCTCGATTGGTTTTAGTACAATCTAATATCGTGTCATCCATCATTTCACAAGTGTACAAATGATGTTTCATAGCAGTAACTACCGCTTCTAAGCTTTCTTGAATAGTATGAAAATGAGCCACAACCATAACATTATTTGTTGGTGGCAAATCATCTACTTTCAATGTGATTTCTGTGGTAAATGCTAAAGTTCCTTCGCTTCCACAAAGTAGTTTTCCTAAATTTATTGTATTTTCAGTTCCTGAAAACAGTTCTGATTTTAATAATAAATCGATTGCATAACCTGTATTTCTTCTATGAATTTCTGGCTTTGGAAATTCTTTTACAATCTCTTCTTGATTTTCTTTATTAGAAAGCTCTTCGTAAATTGTTTTGTAAATTTTACTTTCAAGTGAATCGCCCTTTGTCTTCTCGATAAATTCTTCCGAAGACATTTCTTTGAATACAGCAGTAGTACCATCACTTAAAATAGCTTTTATCTCAACTATCTTATCTCGGGTAACTCCATATCGAATGGACGTTGTTCCCGATGAATTATTTCCTACCATTCCTCCAATCATACATCGATTTGTAGTTGAAGTATTGGGACCAAAAAATAAACCATGCGGTTTTAAATACAAATTCAGTTCATCGCGAATCACTCCAGGTTGAACTGTTATTGTTTTTTTTACAGGATCAAAAGCTACAATTTTTGTGAAATGTTTCGAAACATCTACAATTATTCCGTTGCCCACCGTTTGTCCAGCCAATGAAGTTCCTGCTGTTCTAGGTGTAATTGAAATTTTATTTTTTGCTGCAAAGCGAATAATTTTAACAATATCTTCTTCTGTCTTTGGAACTGCCACTGCGACTGGCATAATCCTATAAGCAGAAGCATCAGTGGCATATAATTTTTTATGAAGTTCATCATAAAAAAGAGTTCCTTCTAATGAATTGGATAGTTGTTTTAATTGGAGAGAATCGGACATTTAATTGGTGCTATTATTTTTTTAAAAATACAAAATAATTAATCTCTATTATGGTCTCTCAAAGTCTTTTTTTGATATTGAAAGTTTGCAAGATTAAACCTAACTCATCTTATAAAATTGTTAGGTTTGAGGTAAATAATCTTGCGGGATTTGGGGCATTATTTTGGAAATCTGTATTATTATTCGATATTGGATTCTTAGTAAGAAAAACGCTTGAAAGCTTCGATAGCTTCATATTCTGCAAGTCCTAAGTCATCATATAACCTTGCTGTATTTTTATTGCGCTCTTCTGCACGCACCCAAAATTCTCTTGAGTCATTTCCTTGAAACATTACTCGGTCTTTTTGAGATTGATGATACAAAATAGCATGTCTCTTAATAGTTACCTCATCTGGACTTAATGGCACAGCCATGTCTATCTCATGAATATCCCACTCATGCCAAGCACCTCGGTACAACCATAACCAACAATCGTACATATAGGCTTCTGTTTTTAATTCTTTCATTGCGGCAAATATTGCATTCAGACATACTTCATGCGTACCATGTGGATCGGCTAAATCTCCTGCTGCAAATACTTGATGTGGTTTTATTTTTGCAATAATATCTTTAACGATTGCAATATCTTCTAACCCTAAAGGATTTTTCTTTATTTGACCAGTTTCATAAAAAGGAAGATCTAAAAAATGCGTATTCTCATCTTTTAAACCAATATATCTAGTAGCTGCATAAGATTCACGTCTTCTAATAAGTCCTTTTAATTTTCGAACTTCTAATGAATCCACTTGATTTTCCGTCTTGTTATTTAGAAAATCAATAACTGCTGAAAAATTAACTCCTTCTTTGTCTTTTCCGATAAAGTCATTACATACTTCTGCAAACTTTAATGCTTCATCATCTGTAACTGCAATATTTCCAGAAGTCTGATACACAACATGTACATCGTGTCCTTGTTTAATTAATTTTGAGAATGTTCCACCCATAGAAATTACGTCATCATCTGGATGTGGACTAAAAAGGATTACTCTTTTTTTAGCAGGATTGGCTCTTTCTGGTCGGTGTGAATCTGAAGTATTTGGTTTTCCTCCTGGCCAACCTGTTATGGTATGCTGTAAAACATTGAACATATTAATATTCAAATCATAAGCAGAACCTTCTTGAGCCAAAAGGTCTGACATTCCATTATTATTATAATCTCTATCAGTAAGTTTTAATATCGCTTGTTTGGTTTCTTTACAAAGCCAAACAATTGCTTTACATTTTAATTCTTGTGTCCATGTACAACTCCCAACTAACCATGGCGTTTCGAAACGGGTTAATTCGGATGCAGAAAACTGATCTAAAACGAATGTTGCATTAGAATGATTTTGTAAAAAAGTAGCAGGAACTTCTGAAGTAATATCTCCTTGTATTGTTCTCTTAATAATTGCTGCTTTGTTTTGTCCCCAAGCCATTAGGACAATTCTTTTAGATCTAAGAATTGTTGAAACACCCATGGTAATGGCTCTTTTTGGAACATTGTCGATACCATTAAAATCTGATGACGCATCGACTCTTGTAATATGATCTAATGTTATAATTCTGGTTCCTGAATTAATATGCGAACCAGGCTCATTAAAACCTACGTGTCCAGTACGACCAATTCCTAACAACTGAAAATCAAGCCCTCCAGCTTCTTTAATTTTCATTTCATAATCAACACAATATTGATTAAGTTCTTCTAAAGCAACTGTTCCATCTGGAATATTTATATTTTCGGGCTTAATATCTATGTGGTTAAATAGATATTGGTGCATGAAATAATGATAACTCTGACGATTCTCTTTAGTCATTGGATAATATTCATCCAGATTAAAAGAGACTACATTATAAAAACTAAGTCCGTCTTCTTTATGCATTCGAACCAATTCCTCATAAACTTTTATAGGCGATGAACCTGTCGCTAATCCTAGTACACAAGATTCATTCTTGGATTGTTTGGAACGTATTAATTCGGCTATTTCCTGAGCCACCATTTTTGAACCCTCTAATGAACTATTAAAAATTACATTATGATTTTTTTCAAATCGAGTTTCTTCAAATTTCCCAGGTATATCGTAAGCCAAAGAAGTATTGGTTTTCATAAATATAAGTCTTAGTTAAATAATTAGTTTAACAAATATATACAAAAAACAAAACGGATACATTATTTTGCGTTATTTAACAGAAATAAATTCAAATAACGTAAAATAACGCACAAAATACTGATTGATTTTCTAGTTACAAGACAAAAACACCCGATTTTCTATATTCTTCCAGTCTTGAATCTTCTGGATCCAAATTAGTAACAATAGTATCTAGTTGACTTAATTCGCAAACAACATGTGGCATTTTAGTATTTAATTTGTTTGAAGAAAACATAGAAACAACTCTATCTGAGGACTCTATCATCGCTTTCTTAACAATAGACACTTCATAACCTATTTCTGTTAACCCTTGTTTCACATTGATACTACTAGCGCCAATGAAACAAATATCTGCTTTAATCTTAGACACAACCTGTATTACATCCATACCTATAGTAACCATTGCGTTTTTCTGCATTTTTCCACCTATGAATATCAAATCTATATTTGGATGTTGAGAAAGTTGCATCGCTATTGGCAAACTATACGTATATATAGTTGCCTTCAAATCTGAAGGGATTAGCTTTGCAAAAACTAAATTAGTACTTCCTCCACTCATTATAATAACCTGTCCATCGTGTAACAATGACAATGCTTTTGTAACGATTTCTTTCTTCTCTTCTTCTGCCGTTATAGCAATATCAAAGACATTAGCAGACTTTTCTGTAGGCAGAATAGCTCCACCATAAACTTTATCAAGAAGATTCTTGTTGTCAAGCTCATTTAAATCTCTTCTAATTGTGTCCTCAGACAAATCTAAAGCCAAAGCCAAGTCTGTGGTAACGACTTTTTGATCTTCAAAGAGTCTAGTCATTATGTATTTATGTCTTTCCGCTTTTAGCATTTTTTTGATAAATTAAAGATTTAGCACAAATATATCAAATAATTCTATTCAAAATAGGAGAACACTCAACAACTGCAATAGTTTGCATGTTTAAATTTAAAAATAAAAAACTAAGGAATTCAAGAATTAAAATTGCGTTATTTTGCGTTATTTTAGTTTATTTTAGAAAATAATTACAATATACCGCATTTATATGCAATAAATAAATATATTTGCTCAACAACCATTAAAAAAACCAAATAATCATGAAAAAATTATTCCTTATTTCATTGTTGGTTTTGTTCATTCAAGTAACATTTGGGCAAACAAAAACAATTACCGGGACTGTAAAAAACAAAGCGGACGGAATTCCTATACCAGGAGCTACTGTCCTTATTCAGGGAACTTCAAATGGTAGCTCGACTGATTTTGATGGAAACTACACTATTGCTGTAGCACCAGGACAAAGTCTTAGTTTTAGCTATATGGGATTTGAAACCCAAGTGGTGAAATTTGAAGGACAACAAAAGCTCAATGTTGCTCTTACAGAAAGCACTTCTAAATTAGATGAAGTCGTAATCGTAGGATTCGCTTCTCAGAAAAAAGCTAATCTAACAGGAGCCGTAGCTTCTATCGATGTTAGCAAAGCGATAGGAAGTAGACCAGTAACAAACGTTAGTAAGGCACTACAAGGTACCACACCAGGGGTAAATATTAGTTTTAATTCTGGAAATCTTAATCGTTCTGCAAATATAAACATCCGTGGTGCAGGAACAATTAATGGTTCTGATGCGCCTCTTGTACTTGTAGATGGTGTACCAACTGATATGGCTCTTATTAATCCAAATGATGTAGAATCAATATCTGTACTTAAAGATGCTGCTTCGGCTTCTATCTACGGAGCTCGTGCTGCCTTTGGGGTAATTCTTATTACTACCAAGGGAGGAAAAACAGGTGAAGGAAAAGTTAGATTTTCATACACTGGAAACACGGCTTTCAATTCCACAATTTCTACATTAAAATTCCTAGACCCAACAGAAGAGATTCCAGGGTTAATTGCCGCTGGAACACGTACAGATGGTGCTGTACCTGAAATTTTCGGAGCAAATTACAAAACATTACTAGATGGAATTAAAGTCTGGAAACAAAATTACGCTAATAACCGTACTAGTAAAGAGATGATTTATGGTGAAGATTGGGAAATTAAAAACGGTACACCATATTTTTACAGAGTATGGGATGCTAATAAAGAATTATATGCGAAAGATGCTGCTCAAACTTATCACAATTTCTCTGCACAGGGTAATTTAGGAAATAACAGTTCTTTCTTTGCTTCATTGGCTCTTACGGATCAAAAAGGAATGCTAAGGGTTAATCAAGAAACCAAAAAAAGAACAAACATAAACTTAGGATTCACAACAAAATTAGCGGAATGGCTTACGGGTGATTTCAAAGTGATGACCATCAGAAATACTTACGAAAACCCATTTAATTATTATGGTGGTGCTGGTACAGATGATACAGGTGTTACAGGTTACCTTGGTTATGCACTTCGTTGGGGACAATATACACCTAATTTTGGTACTTATAGAGGCTATAATTTCCGTACTGCTGGAGGATATTTAACTAATGCCTCTAGGAATGAAACTGACCAATATAACAATAGATTGAGTGCTAAATTTACAGCTGAAATCACTAAAGATCTTAATTTAATAGCCGAAGTAAGCAGTGTAAGTGATTACTATTCAAGAAAACAAAACGGAGGTAAATTTCAAGCTTGGGATAGCTGGTCCTCTATGCCTTATGATGCTACAACAATACAAACTGCTATTCCTACTACCCTTGAAGCAGGAAATGATTTTGTAGCTCAATCAAAAGCGGAAACAAAAACCAATGTGGTTAATATTTATGCTAACTACAAAAAACAATTCAACAATCACAATCTAAAATTCTTAGGAGGTTTTAACTCAGAGTGGCAAGATTTCTCTCGTACTTATGCAAGAAGAAATACACTTTTAGACAAATCTAAACCCGAATTTAACCTTGCAGTAGGAGAACAATTTGTTTCTGGAGCTGCGAATAGCACTTTAAATCCAGCAGAAACATCCTACTCAATTGCAGGTTTCTTTGCTCGTGTAAATTATGATTACAACGGAATTTATTTATTAGAATTAAATGCTCGTTATGATGGTTCTTCTAAATTCCCAACAGACCAACAATGGGGATTCTTCCCTTCTGCTTCTGTAGGATATAGAATTAGTAATGAAAAATTCATGGAAAATACACGTGGTTGGTTAAACGATCTTAAATTACGTGCCTCTATGGGGTCAATTGGTAATCAAAACATTGGAAACAATGCCTTCTTATCTGTATTGAATTCTTCAAATCCTTCATGGGTAAATAGTGGAGCGGTATTACCTCCTTCTACAGGCTTACCAACCAATGTTGATCCATCGTTAACTTGGGAAAAAGTATATACTAAAGATGCTGGTATTGACATTAGAATATTTGACATGTTTGGTGCTTCGTTTGACTGGTACCAACGTGATACTAAAGGAATGTTGGCTCCTGGTATAACGCTTCCAGGCTCATTTGGTCAAACTGCAGCACAAACTAACTCAGGAAACATGAGAACAAGAGGTTGGGAATTGGCTTTAAATTTCAACAAAAAAATAAACGAAAATGTTTCCGTTTTTCTAGATCTTGCTTTATCTGATTATAAATCAGTGGTAACAAAATGGAACAACAGTTCTAAATTATTAAATACTTATTATGATGGGTATGAAATTGGTCAAATCTGGGGTCTAACTAGTGATCGATTACTACAATCTAGCGACGTATTTACTAATAATGGTAAAACGGTAAATGGAATTGATTATTCTAAAACAATGAATGGTAATTTCAAATACGGAGCAGGAGATGTACATTATGTAGATACAAACGGAGATGGTGTTATATCGCGCGGAGCAGGAACTGCAAACGATCATGGAGATTTAAGTAAAATTGGTAATTCAACTCCTCGATACAAATACGGAATAACATTAGGTGGAAAAGTACATGGTTTTGATATTTCAGGTTTCTTCCAAGGAGTTGCTAAACGCGATTACTGGGCTGCTTCTGATGCTGTATTACCATTTTATCGTGCACCTCAACAAATGTTTGCTAGCCAAGCTGATTATTGGACACCAACTAATACAGAAGCTTACTGGCCAAATCCAGCTTATGCAAGTGAATCGACTGCTTTTGGAGGCAGTACTAATGGTATAAATAACTTTATTACCCAAACAAGATACCTACTTGATATGTCTTATCTACGTCTTAAAAATGTTACACTTGGTTATTCTTTACCGCAAGAATTTATCAAAAAAGCAGGCTTAGAAAAAGTAAGAATCTACGCTTCGGGTGAAAACTTGTTGACTTGGGCAGATAGCCGTCTTCCTGTTGATCCAGAAATTGACGAAAATGAAATTTTCTGGGGAAGATCTTATCCTTTTACCAAAACAATATCTTTTGGTATTGAGCTAGCTTTTTAACACTAACTATTCAAAAAAATTAAAATGAAAAAATCAATTATAAAATCTAAATTACAACTGATGTTTGCTACCGCAATAGTAGCATTAAGCACAGTTAGTTGTTCAGACTACTTATCAGAGGACCCTGCAGATAAATTTACAAACGAAAACTTTTGGCAATCTGAAGATAACGTAAAAACATTTTCATGGCTTAATTATGATACGTTTTATGGATACGGAAATGGTACAGTAATTGGGCTTTCTTCTTTCTACTATCATGGAAGTGATTCTAAAGTAGATGATAACCTAGCTGCTTTTACTTTTATCCAAATGCAACTTACCCCATCAACTACTAATACAACTTCTTGGAATGAGTTTTACACCCTTATCCGTCGTTGCAACTTAATGTTGGAAAAAATACCTACAGTTCCTATGTCTGAGGTAAAAAAGAATCATTACATTGGAGTAGCAAAATTTTTTAGAGGATATACCTATTATCGTTTAGTACAAAAAATGGGAAATGTACCATACAGGGATAAATATTTAGCCCAAGGTAATCCTGAAGTATATGCCCCAGCATTGCAAAGAGCAGAAGTTATCGACAAAGCAATTAAAGATATGGAAGAAGCTATAGAATTATTACTTCCGGTTGATGATAAAAATACTACTGTAAATAAATATACTGCTTATGCAGCTTTAAGTAACATTTGTACCTACGAAGGAACGTATAGAAAATACCATTTAGGTCAAGATGGAAGTGCTTACCTAAACAAAGCTAAAACGGCATCGTTAGCTGTAATGAATAATGGTGGCTATAAATTAAACGCTGATTGGAAATCACTTTACAACTCGGTTGAATTAGCTGGTAATACTGAGGTGATACTTACAAAACGTTATTTGACAAACGTTTTAATGCACTCTCTTCAAAACTATACCAATACATCAACTATACAATATGGTTTAACAAAATGGGCTGCCGATAGTTATGTAACAAGAAATGGATTACCAATACAGCAAGCAGGAAATACTCAATATGCAGGTGATACAGACGTTACAAAAACTTTTACTAATAGAGATCCTCGTTTTGGTAAAACTGTAAATCCAGCTAATTATGGATATAAAGGAAAACCTTTTAGTGCAGCGGCATTAGTTTCAATGTCTGGATATGTATTCGAATTATACAATAACCCTGCAACAACAGGTCCAGATGTTACAACGGGAGGTCGTAATTATACTGATGCTCCTTTATTTACATTAAGCGAAGTATATTTAAATTATGCTGAGGCTTGTGCTGAACTTGGTACTGCTACAAATACTGATCTTGATATTTCTATCAATAAAGTACGTGATCGTGCAGGAATTGCACCTTTAACTACAGATGGTACAAATGTTTTTGCTGGAGGAACACAAATTAATGACCCAAGAAGAACAGCGACTTTAGAGCAAATTTCTGGTTCTGTTAGTCCTTTAATCTGGGAAGTTCGTCGTGAGCGTCAAATTGAGTTCATGAGCTGGACAACACTAAGACAAATGGATATTTACCGTTGGAAAAAGGGTGATTACCTTGATACTTCTAAAAATTTAGATGCCAATCTTGGAGCAAGAATTGGTACTCCTGTAGGAACACAAACTATTGTAGATGCTAATGGATATGTAAAAATATACCCAACAAGCACAAGAAACTTTGAAGCAAAACACTACTTAATGAATATCCCAACTAATGATATTGATTTATTTAAAGCTCAAGGTGTAGAATTAAAACAAAACCCAGGTTGGTAATTCGTAATTACTAAATGTAATAAAATAACAAAACTACCTCTGAATTTAAATAACTCAGAGGTAGTATTTAAAATTATATATTCGCAGGTCGAAAATATAAATAAAACCATTTGACAGAATAAATTCTTAGTCTGAATTCTTAGATAAACAGTACCTTTAACAAACTACACTCCACAACAACAATCAAAAAATACAGAATACCAATCAAACAATAATTAAAAAATTTATTTAGTCAATTTCGGTCTTCTAACAATTAAACTGTAACTCAAAATGATAAAATTCATAGCAAAAAGTGCTCTTTTTATAGCAACTGTATTTTACGTTCCATCCTACTCTAATACATTCTTAGCCGTTGAAAAAAACAACACGATAGAAGTTAACAACCCAATTATTAAGACTGGAGCTGATAATTATGAAAAGTACCTGCCTTTATTGAAAGATAAAAAAGTAGGGATCATTACTAATCAAACAGGAATTTTGTCTAACAAAACACATTTGGTTGATTTCTTATTAGAGAAAAAAATTGCTGTTCAAACTATTTTTGCTCCTGAACACGGCTTTAGAGGTACAGCAGATGCAGGAGAACATGTTGTAGATGCAAAAGATGCTAAAACAGGACTACCTATTATCTCACTTTATGGAGACAATAAAAAACCTAAAGCAGCACAATTAGCAGGAATCGATGTTATGATATTTGATTTACAAGATGTTGGAGCCCGTTTTTACACTTATATTTCTTCTTTACATTATGTTATGGAAGCTTGTGCAGAAAACGGAATTCCGATGATGGTACTTGACAGACCAAACCCAAATGGTGGTATTATTGATGGACCTCTTTTAGAAAAAGAATACACAAGTTTTGTAGGCATGCACCCTATTCCGTTGCTTCACGGAATGACCATCGGTGAATATGCTCAAATGATAAATGGTCAGAAATGGCTTAAAAATGGAATTCAATGCAAATTGACTGTTATTCCTTGTGTTGACTATGACCGAAAAATGGAATATAGCCTGCTTGCTAAACCATCACCAAATTTACCTAACGACCAATCTATAAACCTATATGCAAGTTTATGTCTGTTTGAAGGAACGAATGTGAGCATGGGACGCGGAACCGAGAAACAATTCCAAATTTATGGTTCTCCTTTTTTAACAAAAACAAATTTTAGCTTTACTCCTAAACCAAATTTCGGAGCCAAGGACCCACTATATAACGGAAAAGAATGTTTTGGCGAAGACTTAACGGCTTATCCTAAACTCACAAAATTAGAACTAAAATGGCTAATTAATGCCTACCAAAATACGAGTGACAAAACAAAATTCTTTAATCCTTTTTTCACAAAACTAGCTGGAACAAAAAAATTACAACAGCAAATTGAAAGTGGAATTTCAGAAAGTAAAATAAGAAAGACTTGGCAGAAGGATTTAGAATCCTTTAAAAAAATGCGCATGACTTATTTAATCTATTAAATCATTGTCTTTATTTATTCACCAATAAAACAAGACAAGAACTCAATAAAATACAAACATCGAGTACGTCTCCAAAAAAAATTAAAATTAAAAAAATCAGTTAAAAAAATAAAAATGGCAAAGATAAATCCCGATACAGAAAGAGAATCTCTTTACTCTAATTTAGATAAAATGAGTACTAATGAATTGCTCTCAAATATAAATAACGAAGACAAAAAAATAGCCGATATCGTTGAAAAACAAATTCCTAATATTGAAAAATTAGTAGATGCTATCGTTTCTAAAATGAAACTTGGCGGACGTTTGTTTTATATAGGAGCTGGTACATCTGGAAGAATCGGTATTCTTGACGCATCAGAATGTCCTCCCACTTTTGGAGTCCCAGACAATTGGATTATTGGAATCATAGCTGGTGGAGATTCGGCTATTAGAAAAGCAGTAGAAAATGCTGAAGACGATATTGATCAAGCATGGAGAGATTTGGCGGCATATGATATTTCGAGCTTAGATGTAGTTTTAGGAATTGCCGCTTCTGGAAATACTCCTTATGTTATTGGTGGATTAAAAAAAGCGAGAGAAAACAATATCGTTACTGGTAGTATATCATGTAATAGCGCCAGCTTGATTTCTAAGCAAGCAGATCATCCTATTGAATTAATCGTAGGACCTGAATTTCTTACTGGTAGTACAAGAATGAAAGCTGGAACATCTCAAAAATTAGTATTAAACATGATTTCGACATCTGTCATGATAAAACTAGGTAGAATTTACGGCAACAAAATGATTGACATGCAATTGTCTAATAAAAAATTAGTACAAAGAGGTGTTGAAATGATTGTAGAAGAACTTCAAATTGATGAAAAACTAGCTTCTGAATTATTAAAAAAACACAAAAGCGTAAGAGCCGTTTTACTAGCAGAAAACAAAAATCTGGAAGTTTAAATCCTAACTAATCAAAATCTTTTATAGATTTATAAAATACTAAACCACAAAAGACATAAAATGACACCAAGCACAATCCTAATACTAATCATCGTTTATTTCGGAACCTTATTCTACATTTCGCATAGGGTTAGCCGGAAAGATGACGGAAACGAAGCTTTTTTTACAGCTAATAAAAACTCAAAATGGTATTTAGTAGCCTTTGGGATGATAGGAACCGCTCTTTCGGGAGTAACTTTTATATCTGTTCCGGGAGAAGTAGGTGCTGCCAGTGGTGAACAATTTAAATATTTTCAGTTTGTATTAGGTAATGCTATCGGATTTATAATAATTACAAAATTGTTATTACCTCTATATTACCGAATGAATTTAACCTCTATTTATGGATATATTGAGCAAAGAATGGGGTTTTATAGTTATAAAACTGCCGCTTCTATCTTCTTAATTAGTAGAACCGTAAGTTCTGCATTCAGACTTTATTTAGTTGTAATCGTATTGCAACGTTTTGTATTCGATTATTATAATATTCCTTTTGCGTTTACAGTATTGATTTCTTTGCTTCTTATCTTTTCTTATACCTACAGAGGCGGACTAAAAACAATTATTATAACAGATACTTTACAGACCTTTTTCTTAGTTACTTCGGTATTTCTTACTATCTATTTTATTTGTGATCGTATGGATTTAAGTGCGATTAGCGCTTTTGAAGAAGTAAAAAACAGCAACTATTCTAAAATATTTTTCTTTGATGATTTTTTTGGAAGCAAGTTCCATTTTATAAAACAAATATTAGGCGGAATGTTTGTAACTATCGCAATGACAGGATTAGATCAAGATTTGATGCAAAAAAATCTGAGCTGTAAAAACATTGGCGAAGCACAAAAAAACATGTTCACTTTTACAGGAATCTTTGTTATCATTAACATCTTCTTTTTAAGTGTGGGTGCCTTACTTTACATCTATGCAGACAAAAACGGAATTGCTATTCCTACGGATTTAATTACGGGTAAACCAAGAACCGATTTACTTTTTCCTGAAATTGCTTTGAATCATTTGGCTACAATTCCTGCAATCGTATTTTTACTAGGAATAATTGCTGCCACATTTGCTACAACTGACTCGGCATTGACTGCTTTAACTACCTCTTTTTGCGTAGATTTCTTAGGCATGGATAAAGCCGAAAACAACAAAAAAAATACAGTCAAAATCAGACATTTAGTTCACCTTAGTTTCTCAGCATTAATCTTCTTTGTAATTCTGATATTCAATTCTATCAATGATAGTTCTGTTGTCGGAATGATATTTAAGGTAGCCTCTTATACGTATGGTCCATTGTTAGGATTATATGCTTTTGGATTGTTCCAGAAAACAAGAAACGTAAATGATAAACTAGTTCCTTTTATATGTTTGTTGTCCCCTTTCTTTACTTATCTAATAAATGAAAACTCAAAAGTATTATTTGCAGGATACGTTTTTGATAATGAATTAATAGTATTAAATGGATTAATAACTTATCTTGGATTATACCTAACAAGCTCTCGCAGCAGTGAAAGAATAAGTTTTTAAAACCACGTTAAAAACATAACTAATCGACAAATCAATTAGAAACTACCATGCGTAGTTTTTAATTGATTCTAAAAATAATTATATGAAAAAATCCTTCATAAAAATTAGCCTATACGCCACTTTTTTATTCTTAATTATCAATTGTGCTACTCAAAAAAACAAAGCAATTATAAATACGAATAAAGACACTATTACAAAAGATACAGCCACTGCCATTACACTCAATAAATCTGAGAAGAAAACTTTTTTTAAAGATTCAAACAAAGAGACCAATTGGGTTGACAGCATTTACAACAAAATGTCACTTCGAGAAAAAATAGGTCAGCTGTTTATGATATCTGCCTATTCTAATAAAGATTCAATTCATACCAATCAAGTCAATTCATTAGTGCAAGATTATAAAGTCGGCGGTGTAATCTTTTTTCAAGGAGGTCCTGTTCGTCAAGCGAAGTTGACTAATCAATATCAATCGAAAGCAAAAGTCCCTTTATTCATAGCTATTGATGGCGAATGGGGATTAGGAATGCGATTAGATTCAACCTATCGCTATCCTTGGAATATGACTTTGGGAGCAATTAAAGATTTGAGTTTAATTGAGAATGTTGGAAGAAACTTAGCCAATGAAAACAAGCGAATTGGAATCCATTTTAATTTTGCTCCTGTACTTGACATCAATACCAATCCTAAAAACCCTATTATCGGTAATCGTTCTTTTGGTGAAGACAAAACAAATGTTAGCGACAAAGCTATCGCCTTAATGAAAGGAGTACAAAGCCAAGGTGTTTTTAGTACTGGAAAACATTTTCCGGGGCACGGAGATACATCAACCGATTCTCACTATGCGTTGCCTCTAGTTAATTTCTCTAAAGAACGCTTAGAAGCTGTCGAATTGTATCCATACAAAAGAATCTTTAATGAAGGTTTAGCCTCTGTTATGGTTGCGCATCTTAATATTCCGAGCTTAGAGTCTACGCCAAATGTTCCTTCTTCGGCATCCTATAATGTAGTAACGAACTTGCTTCAAAAAGAATTGGGTTTTGATGGCTTGATATTTACAGATGGTTTAGCGATGAAAGGTGCAAGTAATTTTAAAGGTCCTGGTGATTTAGAAATAGCCGTACTTCTTGCTGGAAATGACATTTTACTTTGCCCAGAAAATGTCCCTGTGGCAGTACAAAAACTAGAAGTTGCCTACAACGAAGGGATTATTACGGAAGAACGTTTAGCCCATTCGGTAAAAAAAATACTTCATTATAAATTTAAAGCAGGTTTAAACAAATACAAGCCAATAGAAATGGCAAACATTGTCAGCGATCTTAATCCATCGAAAAATGATGCTTTGCACTATAAATTATATGAGAATGCAATTACGGTTCTAAAAAATGAAAAGGACATTCTTCCTATCAAAAATTTAGATCAGAAGATAGCCTATGTAAAACTAGGAGAAGATGTAAACAGCGACTTTGTAACTACATTAAAAAAATATACAGCTGTTACAGAAGTAGCCAATACTAATATTGACAGCCTAAACCAAGAATTAAAAAAATATGATGTAGTTATCATCGGTTTTCATAAAGTAAACAAAACTTGGGAAAAGCAAAACTTTACAGATACTGAATTGGTTTGGCTACAAGAAATTGCAAAGCATAACAAAGTCATATTAGATATTTTCACAAAACCATATTCATTATTGCCAATCACTAATTTTGATGATATTGAAGGATTAGTAGTTTCATACCAAAACTCAGATATAAGCCAGATTGTTTCAGCACAATTACTATTTGGAGCAATCCCAGCTAAAGGAACATTACCTGTATCTATTAATTCTTCTTTTAAAATAAATGATGGATTATCGACGGAGAAATTAAATCGTTTGGGGTTTACAACTCCTGAAAATGTAGGTATGAATCCGCAAATCTTATCTAAAATAGATGCTATTGCTCAAAAAGCAATTGATGGCAAAATGACTCCTGGAATGCAAGTACTCGTTGCTAGAAAAGGAAACGTTATTTTCCAGAAATCATACGGACATCAAACCTATGAAAATATTAGAAAAGTAACCAATTCAGATTTATATGATGTGGCTTCGATTTCAAAAATGATTTCGACACTACCTAATGTAATGCAATTATACGATCATGATAAAGTAAATCTAGATACCAAATTAAAAGATATGGTGCCTCTTTTTGCAAAAACAAACAAAGAGAATATTACTTTCAAAGATTTACTAACGCATTATGCAGGCCTACAAGCTTGGATTCCGTTTTACAAAGCAACGTTAGACAGCGAAGGCAAACCATCGACAAAATATTATCGTAAAATAGCCGATTCTCAGTTTTCTACAAAAGTAGCCGATAATCTTTTTATTAGAAATGACTATCACGATACCATCATGAAAATGATTGCAGATAGTCCGTTATCTACTAAAAGAGAATATAAGTATAGTGATTTCACTTTCATCATCTTGAAAGAATACCTAGAACGAAAAACACATAAAAAATTAGAAGAGCTGAGCCAGCAAAATTTCTATAGCACACTCGGAATGAATAATACGTTATACAATCCTTTAGATAAGTTCGACAAAAATAACATTGCTCCTACTGAAATAGATACTTATTTCAGACAGCAACTTATTCAGGGATATGTTCATGATATGGCAGCAGCAATGGAAGGTGGCGTAGCTGGTCATGCTGGAATTTTCTCTAATGCTATGGATGTTGCCAAAATGATGCAACTGTTTTTACAGAAAGGGAACTACGGTGATAAACAATATTTCTCTGCAGCAACATTTGATGCATTTAATACTTGTTATTATGCTGATCAAGGAGTTCAAAGAGGTTTAGGTTTTGATAAAAGAATAGAAAAAGGAGGCCCAACTTGTGCTTGTGTTTCTCCATCTAGTTTTGGACATACTGGTTTTACTGGCGACATCGCTTGGGTAGATCCTGAAACAGAAATTGTTTATGTTTTTTTATCAAACAGAACTTATCCAGGTACTGTTAATGAAGAGAATAAATTATCTAAAGGAAAAATTAGAGAAGATATTCAACAAATAATTCAAGACGCTATTATAAAATAAAATTTACTGAACATAATTTATGTTTTATCTAACACATAGAAACATAGATTTAATTTCTAAGTTTAGAATGTAAATAAGATAATTCATTATCATCACATAGCTATGTGAATGTATGCAAAGTGAAATGCCTTTTCTGAGATTTCTAAAAGCTATGTTCCTATGTGTTAAAAAATAATTGTATCATTTATATCAATCATAAGATTAAATAAAACAAAATCATGAACGCAAATCTGGAATTACTGTATAAAATTGCTCAAAAACCTTCCCGAACAATTATCGGATTAATGTCAGGTACTTCTCTGGATGGTCTGGATGTTGCTTTATGCCAAATTTCAGGTTCAGGCGAAGATACCGCAGTGCAATTAGTGCAATTTGATACCGTTGATTATTCTGAAGAAATAAAATCAGAAATCAGAAGTGTATTTGCCAAGCAAACTATCGATTTTCAGAAGCTGGTATTATTAAATGAATGGATTGGAGTACTTCATGCTAATATTATTTTAGACTGCTTAAAACGCTGGGGAATTCCAACAGACCAAGTTGATTTAATTGCCTCGCATGGGCAAACTGTTTTTCATGCACCGAAGATTTTACATCTGCAAGAAAAATTTCCGAATGCTACTTTACAAATTGGCGACGGAGATCATATTGCAGTAAAAACTGGAATCATTACGCTTTCTGATTTCAGACAAAAACACCTTGCTGCAGGTGGCGAAGGTGCACCGCTGGCTGTTTATGGAGATTATTTTCTATTTACAAAAAAAGGAGCCAACCGCATCATGCTTAATATGGGAGGTATTGCAAATTTCACTTACTTACCCGCTAGCAGTAATCCTGAGGAAGTTTTTGTTACCGATACAGGAACAGGAAATACCTTAATTGATGCTTTTACCAGACTTTCATTTCCTGATTTAGCTTATGATAAAGATGCCGAAATTGCAAAGAAAGGAACTATAAACGAAGCTCTTTTGGAGGCGTTAAAAGCAAATGAGTTTTTCCAAAAACCTTTTCCAAAAACAACAGGACCAGAACTTTTTAGCGTTGAATATGTTAGAAAGGCGCAAACCCAAAGCAACACCGAGAACATTATTATTGAAGATTTGTTGGCAACATTAACACGTTTTAGTGCCGAAACTATTGCCAGCGCAATACACTCAACCATTGCTAACACAAGCTATTCAATCGAAAGTTTTACTATTTATATGTCTGGCGGTGGCGCACACAACCCCTTACTAGTGGGCTGGCTAAAAGAACTATTACCTTGTAAATTTTCAAACACAGACGAATTAGGTATTTCTGGTGATGCAAAAGAAGCTATCTTATTTGCTGTTTTAGCAAATGAAACTGTTTCTGGAGGAACTTCAGATTTTGGATCACGCAAAGGTATTCCATCAGTAGCAATGGGAAAAATTTCATTTCCAAGCTAAAACTTCTTTATTAAAATAGACAACCAAACCAAAAAACAAACCAGAGCCAAAACAATGACAAAAGAACGCTTAATCTCGCTAGATGTATTTAGAGGATTTACTATTTTATTGATGACAATAGTGAATAATCCTGGAAGTTGGGGCTCTATATATCCTCCATTAGAGCATGCTGAATGGAATGGCTGTACTCCTACCGATTTGGTTTTTCCTTTTTTTGTTTTTATAATGGGAACTGCAATACCATTTGCAATGCCAACAAAACATTTAGATTTTACCGTTTTTAATAAAATATTAGTTCGTTCATTACGAATCTTCTGCTTAGGATTGTTTTTAGCTTACTTCAGTAGAATTCAATTATTTGGATTAGAAGGCATTCCGTTATTACTACTTAGACTTGTCATTACCTTTGCTGTTGCGTATGCACTATTAGGAAATTTCACTTTAAAAATTAAAACTTACCTTGTTTTTGGAATCTTTACAATAATGCTATTCTTAGCATACAGCCAAATCGAAGCCTATCAAGACGTGAGAATCCCTGGTGTTTTACAACGAATAGGAATTGTATATTTCTTTACATCACTATTATATTTAAAAACAAATTTAAAAACACAGCTTTGGGTTCTTGCTTCAATATTATTGGTATATTGGATTCTAATGGCATTTGTTCCTGTTCCGGGATTTGGTGCTCCTAATTTTGAAAAAGGGACAAATCTAGCTGCTTGGTTAGACAATTTAGTATTAAACGGACATTTATGGAGCGCCTCTAAAACGTGGGATCCTGAGGGAATTTTAAGCACTTTACCAGCTATAGGTACAGGAATTCTAGGAATGTTTATCGGTCAGCTATTAAACCTGCAAATTCCTAAAATTGAAATTGTAAAAAAATTAGCCATTACAGGAATTATTCTAGTGATTACAGGTTTACTTTGCAACATTGTATTCCCAATAAATAAATCATTATGGTCTAGCTCATACGTTTTGTACACAGCAGGTATTGCCACGGTATGTTTGACAATATTGTATTACATAATTGATGTAGCAAACTATAAAAAATGGACTAAATTGTTTTTAATTTGGGGAGTAAATCCAATGATTGTATTTTTCTTTTCAGGTATAATTCCACGAGTTTTAAGTTCAATTAAAGTTCAAAATCCAGAAATAGCTACGGAACAAATTGGTCTTCAATCCTTGATATATAAATTTGGCATTGTTCCTTGTTTTGAAAATCCTATGAATGCATCACTTGCTTATGCAATTTCATACGCCATTTTTTGGTCAATCATATTATGGATTTTCTATAAAAAGAAACTAATATTTAAAGTATAATTCGATTGCTTTTTATCTGTTTAGAGTAAAATAGGACGAGATTACATTATACAAAGAGAGGTTGTCTGGAAAGAAATTGGGGAGACCTTCATATCGAATCTCTTTTCATTTCAAAGGACGGAAATTCAATTCATATACATTTCGCTCACAAGCAAAATACTTGTACAAGTATGGAAATAAATACACCTAAAAAAAATTTAACATTTACTAAGTTTATGTGTGTTTATGCTTGTTTACAAGAACGAAACATAATGTTAAGTTTTTTTTCCTACAAATTTGAATTGCATTGTATTATTTAACTCTGTACATTTGTATAAATCACTTGACCAATATCTTGAGATTATTATGAATTTCTGATTAGATTATGGAATACTATTTTCCACATCTTAAATATCCGTTCAATATGAATATACAAGTGTCTGAGTTTATTATTTACTCTCAACAGCACTAAAAAAAGAAAGGAATAATTGTAAAATTAAAAGACCGAAATTATGGCTAAGCCAATTAAAACAACTCCAATACTAAGAAGTAGTGATGCTGAAATCTTTAATAGAAAACTTGATGAAAACAAAAAATCTAAAGTTACTAATAGCCGTTTAATGGAAATTAAGGCAACTGCAAAACAATTTCAAGCTATTCTAAAAAAATAGAATGTCGCTACATAATTATTCATTAATTGAGTTGAAATCCGACACTATCATAAATAATTTTAATTGCGATGACACCGATTTAAATGATTTTTTGCTCTCTAAAGCAAAAGATTTCTCATCCGAACTATTAGCTACAACTTATCTTTTAGAAAAAGATAATACTACTATAGCATATTATAGCGTATTTAATGATAGCTTAAGAATTGAAGAAAGCAATTTCAATTCTAAAAGTTCTTTTAAAAAATTCTTTTCAAATTTCCTACCCCATCGAAAAAGGTATTTAAAGAATATTCCAGCAATAAAAATTGGTAGATTAGCTGTGAGTGTGGATGGAAAGGGTCAAGGAATTGGAAAAAAAATAATTGATAATATAATTTCATTTTGCTTAAGTCATAATACTCATTGTGCCTGCAAACTAATAACTGTTGATGCATATCGTGAGTCATTAGGATTTTATGAAAAAATGGGATTCGAATATTTATCCGATAAAGATGAAGATGACGATACTAGACAAATGTATATTGACCTAACCCCTTATTTTAATACAGAAGAAGAATCACTACAGAACTAATACTTAAATCAGTATATACTCAGGAACAAATATCATGCCACCCTAGCAGGCGTTTTTATTTGAAAGTAACTCACACTTATCACGCAAGATCTTAACAAGTAATTCACTTTACTATGTTGTCCTATTTTAAAACCTAAATAATAAAAAAATGGGGCAAAGAAGAAAATTCTTCTTTGCCCCATTCAGTGACCACGGTAGGGTTCGAACCTACAACCCTCAGAGTCGAAATCTGATATTCTATCCAGTTGAACTACGCAGTCATTTTAATTATAGCATTCCAATTTTAAATCTAAAATCAGAATGCTACAATCTATTTTTTAAACTAATAATTTCTTTACAATTGCAGAGATTGTTTTTCCTTCAGCAGTTCCGCCTAATTGAGCAGAAGCTAATCCCATAACTTTCCCCATTGATGCAATTCCAGAAGCTCCAGTTTCAGCGATAATTTTAGCAATAACAGCTTCAATTTCTTCTTCGCTTAATTGTGCTGGTAAGAATTTTTCGATTACAGCAACTTGCGCTAATTCTGGCTCAGCTAAGTCAGGACGGTTTTGTTCTGTAAAAATTCTAGCGCTCTCTTTACGAGTTTTAACTAGTCTTTGAAGTAATTTAATTTCGTCGTCTTCTGTTAATTCTTCTTTTGTTCCAGAAGCAGTAGCAGCCAATAACATTTCTGATTTAATAGCTCTTAAAGCTTCTAATGCTACTGTATCTTTTGCTCTCATGGCGTTTTTAATTTCGTCCATGATTGTTGTTTGTAAACTCATCTTAGTTCTATTTTTAAATAAGCTAGGCTTATATATTGACATTTTATTATAAGAGACTTTGTATCTCCATGAAATTCAAAATTCTTTTAAAACTTCAAAAGAAAGTCAAATTCCTAAATTCTGTGCGAAGATAAAAAAAATAACCCGAAAATTAAATTCAATTTTCGGGTTACCTCATTTTGATTTTAGCGTATTAATCTACGTTGTCGTGCAAAAATGAATTATTAGAACGCAACTGCAAATCATTATTACTATCTGTTCCTACAGAGATTCTAGAATTTGTATTGTTTTGTGAACTGTTTGAAAGATCAATACCTAATCTTTTATAGGCTGGTTCTTTCTCTAGTTCTTCTACTCTAGAAACATTATTATGGAACTTATAATTAAATTCTTTTAATTTCTTTCTTCTTTCGTCAGCTCTCATACGTAATGTTTCTTCGATAGTTAACTCCATTGGAGATACTTCTTCAGAAAAATTTGTTTCAGGCGCTGCTGCTCTTTGGTGAATCGTAATATTTAACTCTTCTGGAACAACTTCTTCAACTACTTTTGCAGCAGGTTTTGATGAAGTTAAATCATTTTCAAGTTCCATATACTCTTCTAGAGAATACCTGATGATTCCGTTATCAGAAAGCTCAGTAACTGGTACAAATTGAACTGGCTGATTCACTTTCATTTCACGCGTTTCATTTGATAATTCAAATAAAACTCTAGTATCTTCTACTACTGGTTCTGCTTTTACTTCTGGCTCAGTTCTAAAAATAGGCAAGTCAAAAGAAAAAGTAGTTTGTTCTTCTTTTTCTACGATTTTATGTTGAACAGCTCTTACAGGGGCAACTTCTGGAGCTGAGATTGTAAAATCAATATCTGTAATTGGAGAAACGATTTCAAAAGTTACATCCAAATTTTTAATAAATTCAGACATTACAACTAACTCATCTTCGTTAATCACTGGTGATTGAACAATTGGCGCTACTCCTGTAGGTTCTGGAGTATCGTCAATTAATTCAAAAATTACTCTATCTTCTGCTTTTGGTGATGATGGTGTTTCAGCATTTAAGTCAAAAGAAGTAAGTGTTTTATTTGTCAAATTATGAACACTTCTTTGTTCATCTTCTAACGTATGAATAATTTTTCTAGGCTCTGTATTTACGATTTCGTTTTGTTGTTCCACATCAAAACCAGTCGCAATGATAGTAACTGCAATAGCATCACCAAGAGTTTCGTCTTCACCAACCCCCATAATGATGTTAGCGTTAAAACCAGCTTCTACCTGAATATGATCATTGATTTCACCTATTTCATCAAGTGTAATCTCATTAGAACCCGAAACGATAAGCAACAAGACGTTTTTAGCTCCAGTAATTTTGTTATCATTTAACAATGGAGAATCCAATGCCGAAACAATAGCTTCTTTTGCTCTGCTTTCGCCAGATGCAGTAGAAGATCCCATTATAGCAGTACCACTGTTTGACAATACCGTTTTAGCATCACGTAAATCGATATTTTGAGTATAGTGGTGCGTAATTACTTCAGCAATACCTCTAGAGGCAGTTGCCAAAACTTCATCCGCTTTAGAGAATCCTGCTTTAAATCCAAGATTTCCGTATACTTCTCTTAATTTATTATTGTTGATTACAATTAATGAATCGACTTGTTTACGTAACTTTTCGATACCCAAGAGCGCTTGCTCCTGACGTACTTTTCCTTCGAAAAGAAACGGAATAGTAACGATTCCAACTGTAAGAATCTCTCTTTCCTTAGACAATTGAGCGATAACTGGCGCAGCACCTGTTCCAGTACCTCCACCCATTCCTGCTGTAATAAAAACCATCTTTGTATTGCGATCTAACATCTTTTCGATGTCTGCAATACTTTCGATAGCCGACTGTTGTCCTACATCAGGGTTAGCACCCGCTCCTAAACCTTCTGTCAGATTAACTCCTAACTGAATTTTATTAGGCACAGAACTATTTTGTAGTGCTTGTGAATCGGTATTACAAACGATAAAGTCTACTCCTTTAATTCCTTGCTTAAACATGTGGTTAATAGCATTACTACCTCCACCTCCTACACCGATAACTTTTATCACATTTGATTGATTTTTTGGTAAATCAAATGAAATACTTCCAAATTCTGAGTTGCCCATCATATTTTTGGTTTTTTGATATTAAATATTAATTCTTGTCTTGTTTTATAATCGCTTATTCAGCGTTGTCTAGAAAATCTTTGATTTTATCGACATATCGGTCAAAAAAGGATCTTCTAATTTTTGTTTCAGTCGATTCCTCTTTAACAGGTTTCTTCACTTCTTCAACAGTTTCTACATAAGTTTCTTCAACCACATGTTGTTGCTGTTGCACCGGAGCTCTATAAACGGGTGCCTTTGGTTGTTCTACAACATCCATTCTTACCGCGCTTTGCGTACTATTCTCAATGCTGTTCATTACTAAACCTACAGCAGTAGCGTATAACGGACTAGATATTTCTTCATCTGAATTCCCTGCCAAATGCTCATTTGGATAGCCAATTCTAGTATCCATTCCTGTAATGTACTCTACTAATTGTTTAATATGTTTTAGTTGAGCTCCACCACCTGTAAGAACGATTCCTGCAATTAATTTTTTACGAGGATCTTCATGTCCATATGCTTTTACTTCTGTAAAAACTTGATCAACAATCTCGACTACACGTGCATGAATTATTTTTGACAAATTCTTCAAAGAAATTTCTTTTGGTTCTCTTCCTCTTAATCCTGGAATAGAAACAATTTCATTGTCTTTGTTTTCTCCTGGCCAAGCCGATCCGAATTTAATCTTCATTAATTCAGCTTGCTTTTCTATAATCGAACAGCCCTCTTTTATATCATCTGTAATTACGTTTCCTCCAAAAGGAATTACAGCTGTATGACGAATAATTCCGTCTTTAAAAATTGCTAAATCTGTTGTACCACCACCTATATCAATAAGTGCTACTCCTGCTTCTTTTTCTTCTTGACTCAATACTGCATCTGCCGAAGCTAATGGTTCTAATGTCAAGCCTGATAATTCAATTCCTGAACTTTGAATACATCTTCCAACGTTTCTAATAGATGAAGCTTGTCCAACTACAACGTGAAAACTAGATTCTAATCTTCCACCGTACATTCCAATCGGCTCTTTAATTTCCGATTGTCCATCAATTTTAAACTCCTGTGGCAAAACGTGAATAATTTCTTCACCTGGTAACATCGCCAATTTATTAACTTGGTCTATTAAAAGCTGAATATCACCTTCACCAATTACCTCTTCAGGATTGTTTCTGCTAATATAATCTGTATGTTGGATACTACGAATATGCTGTCCTGCAATACCTACGACTACGTCTTTAATCTTGTAACCCGAATTATTCTCCGCTTCATGTATCGCTTGCTGAATAGACTGTATTGTTTGCGTAATATTGTTCACAACTCCTCTCGCTACACCTAAGCTTTTTGATTTTCCTATCCCTAGGATCTCAAGCTTACCGTATTCATTCTTCTTGCCTATCATGGCAACAATTTTGGTAGTACCAATATCTAGACCTACTGCAATATTATCTTTTCCCATTATCTATTATTTTGTGCAAACTACTTGTTCCGTAAACCTAAGATCTATTTTTTTATATTTATATAACGAACTATCTAAAACTGCCTTTTGAAAAAAGGCTTTGTAATTATTAAATTTTCGCTCAACATTTATCGTTCTTCCGAAATCTATCTCGTAATTAAAATTTCTGTTTAGCATTTTTAAGCTACCATTGGGCATAATTTCAATCGCAATGATGTTTTTTTTCAAAAAAGCATCGTCGTAAATAATGCGGAATAACTTAGCTATTTCTCCGTTATTTTCTTTGGTTAAATCCCCTGAAACAAGAGGAACTCTAGCCGTAAAATTATCAGACAAAGGCATTTTACCTCCCTCATAATCAACATAAAATGACTCATTCCCGTTCATAATGCGGGCTATCGGCGTTTTCTGTTTTACTACTGCTTTAAGAATACCATCAATACTCACAAATACATCCGATTTCTCAATCATCTCTTGCGTATTAAGGGCTTTCTCTATCTTATTCAAATCTAACCCTTCTTTTTTAATGCTAGAAGCATCTCTTTTATTTTCTATTAACAATTTATTAACCGTTTCCGGCTTAACGAAAATTGCGTTTTCCCCTACAAAAACAATGGTAGATTTCTTTAATTTTCGCTCTCCATTTCTATGCGAAGTAAACGAAAATAAAACAATAACTACCCCAAACATGCCGATTAATCGAATATTTGTCCAATTAGCTAATTTCATTTAAAGCATTTTTAATTGATGGCACTAATTCTCCTAAATCACCAGCTCCTATAGTTACAATTACCGTAGCATCACTCGCTTTAATTGATGCTATTAAATCATTTTTAGCAACTATTTTCTTATTAGAATTACTCATTTTATCCATTAGCCATTGCGAGGTAACTCCTTCCATTGGCAATTCTCTTGCTGGATAAATATCCAATAAAATTACTTCATCAAAAGCAGATAAGCTTTTGGCAAAACCGTCAACAAAATCTCTCGTTCTACTAAACAAATGAGGCTGAAAAATAGCCAGTACTTTTTGCCCAGGATACAATTCCTTAACAGCATGATTAACAGCATTTATCTCTGTTGGATGATGCGCATAATCATCTATATAAACTAGATTTTCATTTTTAATTTGATATGAAAAACGTCTTCTAATTCCGCTAAATGAACCAATCGCTTTAGCAATAGCCTCGGTCGAAGTCCCATATGTCTTTGCCATAGCAATAGCCATAAGCGCATTCATTAAGTTATGTTTTCCTGGTAATCCAAAATGTAAATCTTTCATGATTTCTGATGGCGTTTGCACATCAAAAACATAACTTCCATTTTCAATTCTAACATTAAAAGCCTTAAACGGAGCGTCTTCATTTATTGCACACTGAACTCCTTCTAATGGCAACTCTTTAGTTATAAAAAGATTATTTTTATCTTCCACTTTTGAAGCAAATTCCACAAAAGATTCTTCTATTGCTTCACTTGTTCCGTAAATATCCAAATGATCTGCATCCATTGATGTAATGCAAGCTATATTTGGATGTAAATGCAAGAACGAACGATCAAACTCATCTGCTTCTACGACAGTAACCGTTTTTCCGTTTCCTATTAAATTCGAATTATAGTTTTCAACAATTCCACCTACAAAAGCTGTAACATCTGCTCCACTTTCATAAAGAATATGTCCTAAAATACTAGATGTAGTTGTTTTACCATGTGTACCAGCAACAGCAAATGAAAAAGTATCTTTTGTAATAATTCCAAGAACCTCGGCTCTTTTCTTCACTACATAACTTCTTTCTAAAAAATAATTCCATTCCGAATGTGTCTTTGGAACTGCTGGCGTGATTATAACCAATGTATTCTCTACAAAATAATCACTTGGAATTAAACCGATATTATCTTCAAAATGAATATTAATTCCACTTTCTATTAGTTCATTTGTAAGCGTTGTAGGCGTTTTATCGTAACCCGAAACTTGTTTCCCAATATTCTTGAAATAACGAGCCAGAGCACTCATTCCGATGCCTCCAATTCCTATAAAATAGACGTTCTGTATTTGGTTTAAATTCATAATTAATTCTTATTGCCTTTATATCTTTCGATTCAGGACTATTTTTTTATTTAATCAACTTTACAATTTCTGCGACAATTACCTTAGTCGCACCTGGTCGCGCCAATCGCTTTATGTTTTCACTAAGCAGTTTTTGCTTACCTTCATCCTTTAGCAATGCTTCAAAAACAATGCTAAACTCGCTATCTAACTCAGATTCTTTTAATAAAATCGCACCCTTCTGATCTACAATTGCTTGCGCATTTTTTGTTTGATGATCTTCTGCAACATTTGGCGATGGAATAAAAACAACTGGCTTTCCGACGATACATAATTCCGAAACTGATGATGCTCCTGCTCTAGAAATGATCACATCTGCTGCTGCATAAACATAATCCATTCGCTCTATAAAATCAACCACTTTTACATTTGGCTGATTGTATTTTTTATAATCTTCAAAATACAACTTTCCACATTGCCAGATAACCTGAACATTTTGAGAAAGTATATTTGGTAATTCTTTTTCAATTAACTGATTTACTCTTCTAGCACCAAGACTACCCCCAAGAACCAATAAGGTTTTTTTATTTGAATCTAGATTATAAAAAGCAATTGCTTCCTCTCTTTTGCTATCGATATCAATTAAATCCTGACGAACGGGATTACCAGTTAAAACAATTTTATCTTTAGGAAAAAAACGTTCTAGGTTTTCATAAGCGACACAAATTGCACTCGCTTTACCGCTAAGCAATTTATTAGTGATCCCTGGAAATGAATTTTGTTCTTGGATAACTGTTGGAATTCCTGCCGATCCAGCCATTTTTAATAACGGACCACTAGCAAAACCACCTGTACCAATAACTACATTTGGTTTGAATTCTTTAATTATTTTTCGTGATTGCAATAAACTACTTAACAACTTAAAAGGGAACATTGCATTCTGGAACGTAATTTTTCGTTGTAATCCAGCAATCCAAAGTCCTTTTATTTCATATCCTGCTTGTGGTACTTTCTGCATTTCCATTTTGTCTTTTGCACCAACAAAAAGAAATTCAGCATCGGGATATTGTATTTTTAATTCATTCGCAATTGCAATTGCAGGATAAATATGTCCTCCAGTTCCTCCACCGCTTAATATGAATTTATATTTTGTCATATTTTTAAATGTTACTACATTTTAAAAATTATTATATTCTCTTTTTTTACTTCAATCATTTCATAACCGCCTCCATTGGATTCTTTGCTTTATCTTCAATTGAATACCCTTCAGCTTCCTCGTCATGCTCTAATTCATTCTCTTCTTCTAAACGTCTATCAATTAATCGTTGAAGCACTTCCTCTCTTTTTTCTTTTTCTTTTTGTTCTGCCTCAATTTCTTCATCCTTTTTAGTAACACTAATAATGATTCCAAGTGCAAAACAAGTCATCCAAATCGAACTACCTCCACTACTAATCAGTGGTAAGGTTTGCCCTGTTACTGGCAATAATTCAACTGCTACAGCCATGTTAATCATCGCCTGAAATATCATCGGAAAACCGAGTCCGACGACGACTAACTTCCCAAACAGTGTATTGGCCTTATGTGATGCGATTACAAATCTAAATAGCAACAATAAATACAACCCTAATATGGTAAGCCCACCTATCAAACCGTATTCCTCAACAATAATTGCGTAGATAAAATCGGAAGAGGATTGTGGCAGAAAGTTCTTTTGAACACTTTTTCCTGGACCTAAGCCTCCTAATTTTCCAGACGCAATAGCAATTTTTGCTTTCTCTATCTGATAATCATCTTCATCAGGTTTATCGGTTGTAAAGTTCTCAATACGACTTCCCCATGTTCCTACCCTACTAAAAAAGCGAGAATCAGGAAAGGCTTTCGCCAAAAGAAGAAAAAACAAGAACATTACCACTCCCGAACCTATAATGAATCCGATATATTTTAAAGGATATTTACCTATAAAAGTTAGCATCAATACCATCGAAAAGATAAGCGCTGTTGTCGAAAAGTTAGCGGGTAGAATAAGCATCAACGTAACAAAAACAGGCATCCAAAGCTGTATTAACGAAGCTTGAAAAGGTTCATCTTCATCTCTAGTTTTCGATAAATAACGAGCAACAAAAATAAACAATACCATAGATGCCAATGTAGAAGTCTGGAATGTAATCCCGATAAACGGAACTTGAATCCAACGACTTGCATTTGCTCCAGCAATAACAGTTCCTTTTAAAAGTGTGTAAGCCAACAATATCCAAACCACAGGCAAAGCAACTTTTGAAATTGCTCTAAAATAATGGTATGGCACTTTGTGCACACAGTAAATAATTAGGAATCCTATACAAATATGAGCTAAGTGTTTTACCAAATATCCCAATGTATTTCCGGTTCCATGACCTATATAAGCCAAATTACTACTCGCACTAAAAACAGGCATAAACGAAAACAAAGCCAATAAAGCCACGAATGACCATATTACCCTATCTCCTTTTAATTTGTTTACTAGTTCTTTCATTTTATTTTTAGATTTATGAATTTAATTTTTTTGTAAATTCTTAATTCTAGCTCATTACACTAATTCTATTATTTACTGCCTTCAAACTGTTAACTAAAATGGCAGTTAACTCATTTCCTTCTTTCCAAATTGTTTCTAATTCAGATATGCCAATCCATTTTTTTTCAGCTATAATTTCAATCCAATATAGAGTTTCGTCAGCTTTCTCCAAAACAAGCTCCATTTTTGATGCAAATTCTTCGTCGCTTTTAGCTCTACAAACTGCTCTATAATCTGCACCAACCGAAGTACCGCTCTTAATAATTTGACTTGCAATTATTTCACTTGAACCGAAATTTGGTAATTTCTCAGCCAAATTTATCACCATCAAAGAAAATTTCTTTGTTCTTACTTTCATTCCGTCTGTCGTCATCTCTATAAAAATATTTTTTTTGATTAAAGTTTAATTTCTTAGTTCGTTTACTATAAATTATGCACTGCTTGTTTAAATTGTTTTCCTCTTTCTTCGTAGTTTTCAAATAAATCGAAACTTGCACAAGCGGGAGACAATAAAACAGTATCACCTTTCTCAGTTAAACGTTGAGCTGTTTTTACAGCATCTACCATAGTATTAACTTCAACCATAATATCTACTACATTACCAAAAGCATCAATTATTTTTCGGTTGTCTACACCAAGACAAATAATTGCTTTTACTTTTTCACGAACCAATGACATTAATTCGTTGTAGTCATTTCCTTTATCAACACCACCAACTATCCAAACTGTTGGTGTATTCATACTATCTAATGCAAAGAATGTAGCATTTACATTTGTTGCTTTTGAATCATTAATATATTGTACGTTCTGAATTTTTAGAACTTTTTCTAAGCGGTGTTCAACGCCTTGAAAATTAGATAAACTCTCACGAATTGTTGCATTTCTTATTTGCATCAATTTAGCTACTGAACTTGCTGCCATTGCGTTTTTCAAATTATGTTTTCCTTCTAAAGCAATGTACTCAGTATCCATTGTAGACTCTTCTTGGTTAATCTTAATTTCCATTTTGTTGTTTTTTATAAATACCCCTTCATCGAATTCTTTGGTCAATGAAAAAGGAATTAGTTTTGCTTTTGTTGTATTATTTTTAAGCCATTCGATTGATGCTTCATCATCGGCATCATAAATTAAATAATCACTTTCTGTTTGATTCATTGTAACTCGAAACTTCGAGTTAATATAATTCTCATACTTATAATCGTATCTATCTAAATGGTCTGGGCTAATATTAGTTATGATAGCTATATCTGGCCTATAATCTATGATTCCATCCAATTGAAAACTGCTTAGCTCAAGAACATAAAAATCGAATTTGTTTTCGGCTACCTGCCATGCAAAACTCTTTCCGATATTACCACCAAGCCCAACATTCAAACCTGCTGATTTCAGTAAATGGTACGTCAACATTGTTGTCGTTGTCTTACCATTACTCCCCGTAATCCCTATTGTTAATGCTTCTGTAAAAGGTTTAGCAAACTCAATTTCAGAGATAACTTTAATTCCTTTTTCTACAAGTTTCTTAACTATTGGTGATTTTTCAGGAATACCAGGGCTTTTCATTACCACATCGGCATTTAGAATTAGGTCTTCCGTATGTTTTCCTTCTTCCCAAGGAATTCCATTAATAATAAGAACTTCTTTATAACTCTCCTTTATCTTTCCAAAATCGGAAACAAAAACTTCATATCCTTTTTTCTTTCCAAGAATAGCAGTACCAACACCACTTTCTCCACCTCCTAATATCACTAATCTCATACTATCTAAGTTTTAGTGTTACAATAGACAATATGGCTAGCATTATAGCAACAATCCAAAATCGGGTTACAATTTTACTTTCGTGATACCCTTTTTTCTGATAATGGTGATGCAATGGCGACATCAAGAAAATTCTTCGTCCTTCGCCAAAACGTTTCTTAGTATATTTGAAATAAGCTACTTGAATAATTACAGAAGCACTTTCTGCTAAGAAAATTCCACAGAATAAAACAATCAGCATTTCTTTACGAACTGCAATAGCCAAAACTGCGATTATACCTCCTATAGTTAAACTTCCTGTATCTCCCATAAAAACGGATGCTGGATAAGAATTGTACCAAAGGAATCCAATCAATGCTCCTACAAAGGCAGATATAAAAACGGTCATTTCACCCGAATTGGGTATATACATGATATTGAGATAATTCGAGAAAATAATATTTCCCGAAAGAAACGTAAATATTCCGAGGGCAAGCACCGATACTGCAGAAGTTCCGGCTGCAAGACCATCTATCCCATCTGTTAAATTAGCACCATTTGAAACCGCTGTGATAATAAAAATTACTACTGGAATAAAAATTAACCAAGCCCATTTCTCATATCCTTCACCAGTCCATGCCAATAACTCAGCATAATCAAATTCGTTATTTTTAAAGAAAGGAATAGTTGTTACAGTCGATTTTTCTTCAATTAACGCTGGAACAATAACACTAGTAGTAGATTGCACTCTATAGATATCACTATTTCCTGTGTCTGTTCTTACTGTAACATTAGGACTAAAATAAAGTACAGAACCCACAATTAATCCTAAACCTACTTGTCCAATAACTTTAAAGATCCCTTTAAGCCCTTGTTTGTCTTTTTTGAAAATCTTAATATAATCATCTACAAAACCAATTACTCCCATCCAAAGTGTGGTAACAATTAGCAATACGATATAAATATTATGAAGTTTAGCAAACAACAACACAGGAACAAGTGTAGCAAATATGATAATTAAACCTCCCATGGTTGGTGTACCTGCTTTTTCATTTTGACCAGCAAGTCCAAGCTCACGTACAGTTTCACCAACTTGTTGATTTCTAAGAAAATTAATAATTCTCTTTCCGTAGATTGTTGACAAAAGCAATGAAAGCAAAAAAGCTAAAGCTGATCTGAAAGTAATGTACTGAAAAACACCAGTTCCTGATACATCTAATGTTTTGTCTAAATATTCAAATAAATAGTATAGCATATATCTGGTTTTATTTGTTTAGTTGAGCTAAAATTTCTTTTACAATCTGCATATCATCAAAATCATGACGCACGCCATTTACTTCTTGATAGGCTTCATGTCCTTTTCCTGCTATTAAAATAATATCGTTTGGTTGTGCCAATTGACAAGCTGTTTTTATTGCTTGTTTTCTATCTGTAATTGCCAATGTCTTTTTATAATTTTGTGGTTCTACCCCTTTTTCCATCTCACTAATAATAGTTTCTGGATCTTCATTTCTAGGATTATCAGATGTAAATATTGCTTTATCACTTAACTCTGATCCAATTTGTGCCATAATAGGGCGCTTGGTTTTATCTCTATTTCCTCCGCAACCTACGACTGTAATTAATTGTTCGTTTTTAGTACGAATATCATTTATAGTTTTCAATACATTCTCTAACGCATCTGGCGTATGAGCATAATCTACAATAGCCGTGATGTTAGAATCTGAAACAATAAATTGAAAACGCCCTGAAACACTTTCTAAATCCGATAATAATCGTAACGCTTCTAAACTATCAATCCCTAATTCGATCGCCGTTCCGTAGATAGCCAACAAATTATAGGCGTTAAAAGTTCCAATCAATTTTACCCAAACCTCATTATCATTTATTTTTAATAATAATCCCGATAATTGATTTTCTAAAATCTGTGCTTTGTAATCAGCATAAGTTTTTAAAGCGTAAGTACGTTTTTGAGCAACTGTATTTTGCAACATTACAGGACCATTTTTATCATCGATATTCGATAATGCAAAGGCTGTTTTAGGTAATGAATCAAAAAATGATTTTTTCACATCTCTATACTCTGCAAAAGTTGGATGATAGTCCAAATGATCGTGAGATAAATTTGTAAAAATTCCACCCACAAAATGCAAGGCCTCAGTACGTTTTTGATGAATTCCGTGTGAACTTACTTCCATAAAACAATGCGTAACTCCAGCTTCAATCATTTCATTTAAATAATGATTGATTGTAATAGAATCTGGTGTTGTGTGCGTTGCTTTATATTCTGTTTCGTCAACTACTATTTTTACAGTAGATAACAATCCTACTTTAAATCCTGCTTTTTTAAATAATTGATACAATAATGAAGCAACTGTAGTTTTACCGTTTGTACCTGTAATACCTACTAATTTTATTTTCTCCGATGGATTATCAAAGTAATTAGCTGCCATAAAAGCCAAAGCCGAATTAGTATCTTTAACTTTAATATAAGTAACATCTTTTACTAAAACGTCTGGTAACGTATCGCAAATAACTGCAGTTGCACCAAGTTCAATTGCTTTTTGAATATAATCATGACCATCTGAAAGTGTACCACGAATGGCCACAAAAACATCTTTCGCTTCTATTTTTCTAGAATCGAAATCTATTTTATGAATAGTAATATCTGTTGAACCCGTTACAGATTCAATAGCTACTTTGTATAATATGTCTTTTAATATATTCACGATAATTCTAATACTATAGTTGTGTTTTTAGCTATATTTCCTCCTGCCTGAAGCGATTGTTTTTTCACTTTTCCTACCCCAACAGCTTTTACTTTAAGCCCTAAATTTTCGAGTAAAGCAATTGCATCCATACCCGACATTCCTTTTACATCTGGAACAGATTGCTTTTTTTGTACTTGCGTATAATAAGCGTTATAATTATTTTCTTGCTTTGAAATCTTAGCATCCAATGTTTTTATTTCATTTGTAGATGGTGCATCAGTAAAAATCTTTTGAGCGATTCTTTTAAAAACTGGACCTGCAACATCGGCTCCGTAATAATTGTTACGAGATGTGTTTGGTTTATGCACTACTACAATACAAGAATACTTAGGATGATCTGCTGGAAAATACCCCACAAAAGAGGAAGCATAATACAATCCTGACCTGTCTTTATTACCATAATTTACTTGAGCAGTTCCTGTTTTTCCTGCCATAGAAAAATCTTTAGAATATAATTTAGATCCTGTACCTTTTTTTACCACATTTGCCAAAACAGCCCTTAGCTTCTTAACCGTTTCTGGCGAACATATTTTTGGATTTAAAACTTCAACATCAAATTTCTTAATTGTTCTATTCCATTCTTTTATCTCAGAAACAAACTGCGGTTTAACCATCACCCCATTATTTGCAACTGAATTATAAAAAGTCAACGTTTGCAAAGGAGTCATCGAAACACCGTATCCAAATGCCATCCATGGCAATGTAACTCCAGACCAATGTTTATCTCCTGGTTGTGGGATATAAGGCCTTCCTTCTCCTTGAAAATGTAATCCTAATGTTTTATTTAACCCATAACTGTTAATTCGATTCACAAATTTGGATGGATTATTTTTGTAATTATCATATACCACTTGTGCCATTACTGTATTAGAAGATAATTCAAACCCTCGTGCTAATGATATTTTACCGTATCCACCTCGATGCGAATCCTGAACAGGCTTCCCATAATAGCGAACTTCGCCACCATTTGTATCGAAAACTGTACTAGTATCTGCAACTTTATCTTCAAGAACTACCATTAAATCAACTAATTTAAAAGTGGATCCAGGCTCATGAGATTCTGCTATAGCGTAATTTGTTGTTTCATAATAAGAACCATCATCTGCTCTCCCTAAATTAGAAATTGCTTTAATATGTCCTGTTTCTGTTTCCATTACAACTACACAACCATGATCTGCCTCATAATCTTCTAGTTGTTTCAGCAATGCATGATGCGCAATATCTTGGATAAAAACATCTATTGTCGAAATTACATCGTATCCATCTTGTGGATCTACTTCATTTACATCTCGGATAGGTTTCCACTGGCCTTTTGCAATTTTTTGTTTTAGAATCTTACCATCTTTTCCGTTCAAATAGTTTCTAAATGCCCATTCGATTCCTTTTCCTGTCGAATCTCCATTAAGCCCACCTTTATCATAACCTATAGTTCGTTCAGCAATTTTCCCGATAGGATGCTCTCTTACCGTTTCCTGTTCAATGATAATTCCTCCTTTATAAGGTCCTAATTTAAACAACGGAAACCCTTTTATTTTCACATAATCTGTATAGCTCAGTTTACGAGCTATTAAGAAATACCTATTTTTATTAGCTCTTGCCTTTCTTAACTCATTCTGATAAAAACCACTTGGTCTCCCTAAAACTACCGATAGTGAATCTGCAAGTAATTTCACATTCTTTTCAAAAGCCTCAGTTTTAGGTGCTACAGCATCAAAACGAATTTCATAATTAGGGATAGAGGTCGCCAAAAGACTTCCATCTGCTGAATAAATATTTCCTTTATTAGCCGGAATAACAAAGTTTTTCACTGTTCGTTGCTTGGCTAATTTTCGATAATACTCACCCTCAACCCACTGAATGTTAGTTAACTTTACGACAATACCAATTGCCATCAAGAAGATGAAGGCTGCTACTAGATAAACTCTGTAGGATATATTTTTGTCGTCTACTGCCATATGCGTTTAAAAAAGCTTTTTTCTTTTTCTTTCTTTACTTCTATTTTAATTGGAGGAACTGTCGATGGATAAATTTCTTTAGCAAGCATTTTTTCCGATACTGTCGACTCCATTTTTAACTTCATCAATTCCGATCGTCTGTCCACAAACTCTGATCGTAATTCCTTAACATCATTATTCAATTTTGCAATTTCAAAAACCTTTTGTTCGTATCGTTGTGTATTTGCAATCATTATTATTGCCAGCAGGATTATAAAAACGATGAAACGCCAATTCTTCACAGCGTCATCATTGATAAGAAATCTTGCTTTTAATATGTCAAATACTCCGTTTTTCATTATACCTTATTATAGTACTATATTTTTTCAGCAATTCTAAGCTTGGCACTTCTAGCCCTATTGTTTATTTTAATCTCTGCATCATCAGGCACTATTAGCTTTCCGATGGTTTTAAATGGAACTGAAAAGTTTCCGAAAAAATCACGTTCTGGCTCCCCTTCGAACATTCCGTTTTTAATAAAACGCTTTACCAATCTATCTTCTAATGAGTGATATGAAATAACACTTAATCTACCACCTGGGTTTAATATCTCTAAAGATTGTTCTATAAATTCTTTCAAAACATCCATCTCTTGATTCACCTCAATGCGAATTGCTTGATAAATCTGAGCCAATATTTTATTACGAACTCTTTCGGGTAAAAATTTTGCTAAAACTTCTTTTAACTCATCTGTAGTCTTGATAATCTTAATCTCTCTAGCCTCAACAATTGTTCTAGCCAAAACAGGTGCATTTTTCAATTCCCCGTAATCAAGAAAAACTCTGCGTAAATCTTGCTCATCGTACTCATTTACTACTCGATAGGCATTCAAATCATTCTTCTGACTCATTCGCATATCTAGCTCAGCATCAAAACGAGTAGAAAACCCTCTTTCAGCAACATCAAATTGGTGTGATGACACACCTAAATCTGCTAAAATCCCGTCTACTCCTCTTACACCATGAAAACGCAAGAACCTTTTTATAAACCTAAAGTTTTCATTTATCAAAGTAAATCGCTCGTCTGGCAAAGCATTTGCCAAAGCATCTTCGTCTTGATCAAAAGCAAATAATTTTCCGTTAGGCCCTAGCCTACTTAAAATCTCTTTTGAGTGTCCCCCACCACCAAACGTCACATCTACATAAATGCCGTCAGGCTTAATATTCAATCCATCTACCGTTGGATGAAGCAAAACTGGATTATGATATTCCATTGTCGTCGTCATTTATATTTCCCATTACTTCTTCGGCTAAATCTGCAAAATCCATATCTTCGCCGCTAATTGATTTTTCGTATAACTCTTTATCCCATATTTCAACAATATTTACCGCAGATGAAAACACCACGTCTTTTGAAATACCAGAAAATGCCATTAGATCCTTCGGAATTAATAAACGTCCTAATGTATCAATTTCAACAATCTTAACTCCAGCGGTAAACCTTCTGATAAAATCATTGTTCTTTTTTACAAAACGATTCAGCTTATTAATTTTCTGCATCATCAAATCCCATTCTTCCATCGGATACAACTCCAAACAGGTCTGAAACACGGAACGCTTCAAAACAAATCCGTTTTGAAGTGAGGTAGCCAACTGCTTTTTTAAGGGCGCAGGCATTAATAGCCTCCCTTTAGCATCGACTTTGCACTCATATGTTCCTACAATTGTGTTCAAAAAATAGCATGGTTATGTTATACAGCAAAAATATAAAAAATATTACCACAATTTACCACTAAATACCACTTTGTTGATAAGTTTAACCACTTTTACCCAAAAACTCTTAAATTACGCACTGTCAAATTGTTAGCTATTTCAAAAATTAGCTGTAAGAATGATTCTACATAATAAAAAATGAGGTCAACTTGTAAAAAAATGGAGTTGTTTTTTGGCAATTTTTATGATAAAAAGGAAAAAAAATAAAACATCTAGCAACTGATTTTTAGCCATTTATTTCATCTACTAAAATTATCTAGTTAAAAATTGTTTTCAGGAATCCATATTTATGTATTAAACCCTATATTTGTCCAAATTGAAATCGGTATTTAGTTAGATGGATAAACATTACAAAAAAGAAGGCAGATATAGCTATTATGAAGCTGGAGAAGGAACACCTATTGTTATATTACATGGCCTCATGGGAGGACTTAGTAACTTCGATGCCGTAGCCGAATATTTTTCAAATAGAGGGTACAAAATAGTAATCCCCGATTTACCGATATACACACAAAGCATTTTAAAAACTAATGTAAAAAGTTTTGCCAAATACGTTAAAGATTTTATCACATTCAAAGGATTTGATAAAGTTATCCTACTAGGTAATTCATTAGGTGGTCATATTGCCCTATATCACACAAAATTATACCCAGAAAAGGTAATTGGACTTGTAATAACAGGAAGTTCTGGACTTTACGAAAGCGCAATGGGCGATAGTTATCCTAAAAGAGGAGATTACGAATACATAAGAAGAAAAGCCGAAGATGTATTTTACGACCCAAAGATTGCTACTCCCGAGCTTATTGACGAAGTTTATGCATCTGTAAATGATCGCATAAAATTAATAAAAACGCTTACTATTGCAAAAAGTGCCATTCGTCACAACATGGCAAAAGACTTACCTAAAATGCAAGTTGAAACTTGTATCATCTGGGGTAAAAATGATAAAGTAACTCCTCCGGACGTAGCCGAAGAGTTTAACAAATTACTTCCAAACTCTTCTTTATATTGGATTGACAAATGTGGACATGCTGCCATGATGGAACATCCAGAAGAGTTTAATCAAATTCTTGAAGAATGGTTAAAAAAAACCAATTTATAATAAACACTTTCGAATTTGAGGAGGTTTTAGAAATAGTATAGATATGAAAATAAACACCGCCGAATTTATAATCAGTAATTCAGATGTTAGCAAATGTCCTAAGGACTTCTTGCCTGAATATGCTTTTATAGGAAGATCAAACGTAGGAAAATCTTCTTTGATCAACATGTTGACCAATAATAAAAACTTAGCAAAAACTTCTGGTCGCCCAGGAAAAACACAATTGATAAATCACTTTTTGATTAACAACAATTGGTTCCTTGTCGATTTACCAGGATATGGCTATGCGAAAGTTTCTAAAAAAACAAAATCTGTTTTCCAACAGTTCATTACCGATTACTTCGAAACTCGCGAACAATTAGTTTGCGCTTTTGTACTAATCGATATTCGCCATGAAGCCCAAACCATCGATATTGAATTTATGTCATATATGGGAGAAAGCGAAATTCCATTTTGTATCATTTTTACCAAAGCTGATAAAATCAGTAAAACAAAAATTGATTCTCATATTGCAGCTTACAAAAAGAAAATGTTTGCTAATAACTGGGCCGAAATGCCACATTATTTTGTAACATCTGCAACAGAGTCTACTGGTAAGGATGATGTTTTAAACTACATTGACGAAGTAAACCAAGAGGTATTCAAAAACAATAGTCAGTTTTAAAAATAACCTTTTCAAATAAAACAGAAAATCCCAAAACTTTATCAGTTTTGGGATTTTCTGTTTTGTAGCTAAAATCTTTTAAAAAAAATTAAACTACATTTGACATCAATCAATAAATAGTATGAAAAGTTTAAAATCTATACCACTCCTCTTTCTCTTTATTATTTCATCATGTCAATCATCATCTTATGTAACTATGCCTGGGCCAAAAACCGGCGTTGATTTTACATCTGGAAAATGGCTTCTAAACGAATTGGACTGTCCTAAAAATTCTAGAGACAAATTGACTTCTGAATCTTTAGATTTTTTTAAAAAAAACTTAGATGAACGAATATCTTACATCAACGATGTAAACGGATTACTGATCACTAGAAAGATTCATTTAGACCCCAACAAAACAAAATTAAAAGAGCTTAAAGACGGAACTGGTTTTGATTACTTTATTAATATTGTTTCTACAAAAAACAAAAGCGATTTATCATCAGTCGAATTATATCAAAACTTAAGTGATTTAGGCAAGAACGAAAGTGCTGTAATTCTAGAAATATACGACTTAAACTTACAGCAAATTATTTTCTCCCAAAAAGTAATAGGCACCACTCATAAGGAGAATACTAAATCTATGTGGGAAACAAAAAAATCAGATAAGCTTATAGATAATATCACATTCTATAAAACCTCAGACAAATTAATGTCCGGAGCCTTAAAACGAATATTTAGAAATCTAAACAAAGCATCAGTTAAATAAAAAAAAATCCCAAAACTATTGTTTTGGGATTTTTCATTTGTTTTCAATTATTACTTCTTCAACTCTAATTTCTCCGCAAAATAATCGCAAAAATCTTTCATTGTATCCGACATTTTTTCGTCATCTGTTGCACGTTTAAATGTATCAGCCATTGCTACTAAAGTTTGATGAAAGAAGATCTTCATTTCATCTACAGGCATATCTTTCGTCCATAAATCAATACGCATCGTTTCCTGTGCTTTACTATCCCAGATAGAAAGCATAATTGCTTTAGCATCTTGAGCCTCAACACCACCATCTTTTGCAGACCATTGTAATTTTTCTGGAACTTTATTCTCGTCTAATTCTATAAGAAATTTAATTTCTGATGTTTGTTTATTATCTGACATTACTTTTTAGGTTTATATTTTGACTTTTCAAAAATTTCTTTTGCGCTGGTTTTTAATAATTGTTCAATCGGTACATCATTGTTTTTCATATAAGAACGTACAATTTGCCACCCAATCCAGGTTCCAACGCGTCCTGGAGATTCGTTATCTATTTCGAGATAAAACTTAGAAAATGGGGCCGTATTTATAAAACGTGTAGTAAGCTTTTGCTCGTCGCTATACAACATCTCTTTTTCTATAAAATAACGCCACATATACCCTTCGTTCTCCTCGCACCATTTTATTTGCCCTGGTGTATATCCTATTTTATCCGCATCGGTATAATTTGGCAAAAGCAAATCTTTTAAATACAATTGCTTCCCATAATATACCATTTTACTTATCAGACTATTGTCGGCAGTTGGTGCAATTTTCTTTAAAGAAAAACTAGAAACTACATCCGGCATAATTTGTTTCTCTTCAAAATTCTCCTTAATATAATTAGGAAATTGATAAAACTTATGCTCTTTTCCCAAATATAACTCAAGCGCAACAATAACCAAGCTATCTGCATAAATCACCTTATTATTATAATCCATTTCAGATATTATAGTAATTACTTTTGGTGTTTTTGTTTTAGGAAAATAATATTCTATATGCTGAAATAAAGTATTAAACTCTTTACGAACTGGTTCGAAGTCGCCATATTTTTTTTGAACCTCTGCATACAATTCTCTCCAAAGTGGATTTTGCATTTTCTCTAACCAAACCGAGTCATCATTTCCTTCTGGAAAGAAAAAAGGAAATTCTTTTTTCACATTAGCCAAATCTTTTGGCTGCGCTTCAAAAAAAACTTTATCAAAACGTTCCACTTTAATATCAACAGGAATTTCTTCTACAGCTTTTTCAATTTTACTCTTTTTATCACAGGACAAAAAAAAGAGAGATAGAGCTATCGCAAACCGATATATTTTCATTTTATTTTAATTAAGTTTGTGTTGCAAATTCTATTAAGTAAGTACTACTTAAATATAATTGTGCAAATATACATTCCTGTATTTTAAAACTTAAACTATTATGGCTAAAAAAAGCACTATTCAAACAGAAAAAGTAAATACCTACATTGTAGAGTGGTTAAAAGATTATGCAACCAGTGCTAAAGTGAATGGTTTTATTATTGGAATTTCTGGTGGTGTCGACTCAGCTGTAACCTCAACATTATGTGCTCAAACAGGATTTAAAGTTTTGTGTGTAGAAATGCCAATTCACCAAGCTCCAAATCAAGTTTCTAGAGGAAGAGAACACATTGAGCAATTAAAAAAGCGTTTCCCAAATGTTTCAGATATCAAAACTGACTTGACAAATACATTTGAAGCTTTTAAAGCGGCAACCCCAAGTGATGCTGATGTTGCTAAAGTTAACTTATCATTAGCCAACACACGCGCACGTTTACGCATGACTAGTTTATATTATCTAGCAGGTATTCATGGATTATTGGTTGCTGGAACGGGGAACAAAGTGGAAGATTTTGGAGTAGGTTTTTACACAAAATACGGAGATGGCGGCGTAGATTTGAGTCCAATTGCCGATTTAATGAAGTCAGATGTGTATGCTTTAGGCGAATATCTTAAAATTCCGGGCTCAATTTTAACAGCTGCACCTACCGATGGGTTATTTGGAGATGATAGAACAGATGAAGATCAATTGGGTGCTAGCTACGATGAATTAGAATGGGCAATGTTAGCCGATGAACTAGGAAAATCAGCTACTGACTTCACAGGAAGAGAAAAAATTGTTTTCGAAATTTACAAGAAACTGAACACAGCTAACCAGCACAAAATGAACCCTATACCCGTGTGTACTTTACCTGAAAAGTTAAAATAATCATTTTTATTTTGATTTACAATAAATTACAGAATTTATTTATTAATTTTACATTTCCAAAAAAAATGAACAATTCTTAAAAAGGTAAAACTATGATTAAAGTATGTTTAGCAGACAACCACCCTGTGACGCACTTTGGCGTTAAGTCGTATTTTAAAGACCATGATGACATTTCAATCGTTGCAAATGTAGGTAACTTTACGATGGTAAAAGATATTCTTCAAACTAAAGACATAGATATTCTTATTCTAGATCTAGAATTAGAAGGTCTTGCTAGTATTTTTGAAGTAAAGTCTATTCTTAAAAATTTTCCTAAAACGAAAATTATCATCTTCAGTAATCTTTCTGAACAAATGTATGCTCCAAATGCTATTAAAGCAGGCGTATCTGGATACATTCACAAAACAGAAAAATTAGAAACTCTGGGGATTTCGATAATTAAAGTACACGAAGGAAAAATTATCATCAATGAAACCGTACGTAAAAACATGGCTTTGATTGCAAAACAAAGCAAAAGCGAACGTCTATACCGAAAACTTTCAAATAGAGAAATTGAGGTTTTACGTTACTTAAGCGATGGTAAGAAAAACAATGAAATTTCTAAAATCCTAAATCTGAACGAAAAAACAATTAGTACTTACAAGTTAAGACTACTAACTAAATTAAACGTTACGAATTTAGTTGACTTAGTTAATAAAGCTAAGACATTAGAAATTATTTAAGTATGGTAACGGGACATCACTCTTCCTAGTTTTCTTGAAAAAGAATTAACTAATTTAGAGTAATCCATAACCATCATCAAAAGCTCCATATTATCTTCCTTAGGGTCTGATACTATGGAGCTTTTTAGTTCTTCAATGATCTTATCCACTAAAAACCAACGCATAGACATAATGGTTTCAGTAACATATTGACTAATTGTTTCCGATTTCGCTTTCGTAAAAATATTTTGTCCTTCCCAGTCATGGAGACTCACTTTTTCATCTTCCATTAAAATATCCGTCACCTCCTGAGCAAATTCAGGCTCAAGACGCATTAAATATTGCTCTAGATTGAACTTTTCATTCTGAAGATAATAGTCGGTTAGGTTTTTAAAAATAGCTCGAAACAAATCATTCGACAATTCTACCTCATCCTCTTGCAAACTCAAGTAGATTCTTTGGTATACTTTATATTCTTTTTTTTCAGTAACATGCTCAATCTCTCCTTCATCATTTGTTTTCATGAAGACATCTTCAAACACTTCTACTTTATCTCCATAAAGCAATAAAATCTCAATTACTTTACGCTCTAAATCATATAGAATGTCAACTTTCTCCGTTTGTTGCGGCTCAAAATATCCTGGCTCTCCTGGATAATCATCTGGTGGTCCAACTCTTGGATCATCGGGATCTCCTCCAGAATAACCTACATTGGGTTTTGGGTTTCTTAAAACTTCAAAGGGTTTCTGTTCCTGCTTTTGCTTTTTACTAGCTTCGACAAGGTCTTTTTGAATTAACTGCGCTAAAGTACTCACAAGTACCTGCTCAGAAATATCCATAATTCGAGCACACTCCTGAACGTAAACTTCACGCTGAATTCTGTCCGGAATTTTAGAAATACTCGTAACCATATCCCGAATTAAATCGGCTTTCTTTATAGGATCATTTTTAGCATCATCCATTAACAATGAAGCCTTAAACTGGATAAAATCTTTAGCATTTTCTTCTAAATACACCACTAAATCATCATACGATGTTTTTTTAGCGAAACTGTCCGGGTCATCTCCATCAGGAAAACTACAAACCCTAACATTCATCCCTTCTTCCAGAATTAAGTCGATTCCTCTTATGGATGCTCTTAAACCTGCTGCATCTCCATCAAAAAGTACAGTTATATTTTTTGTCAATCTATTTATTAATCGAATCTGATCTGGTGTTAATGCGGTTCCAGATGAAGCAACAACGTTTTCTATTCCTGCTTGGTTAAACTGGATTACATCGGTATATCCTTCTACCAAGAAACAGTTGTCCTGTTTCGCAATAGATTGCTTAGCTTGAAAAATACCATATAATACTTTACTCTTGTGATAAAGCTCACTCTCTGGTGAGTTTAAGTATTTTGCTGCTTTTTTATCGTTTGTAAGGATTCGTCCTCCAAAACCAAGTACACGTCCCGACATACTTTGTATCGGAAACATAACACGTCCTTTAAATCGATCAAAAGGACGGTCATCTTTTGGAATTGTTAATCCCGTACTTTGCAAAAATTCTAATTTATACCCCTGACCAAGTGCTTCTTTTGTAAAAGCGTCCCAAGTTTCGGGAGAATATCCTAATTCGAATTTTTTTATTGTTTCGTTAGTAAAACCTCTTTCTTTAAAGTATGAATATCCAATTGCCTGACCTTCATCTGTATTTAAAAGTACATTATGAAAATACTTTTTAGCAAATTCTGAGACTAGGTACATACTTTCTCGAACATCTGTAATAGCTTTTTCTGCCTCAGATTGTTCTGTTTCTTCAATCTCAATATTATATTTTCTAGCCAGATAACGAATGGCCTCAGGATATGTAAATTGGGAATGTTCCATTAGGAATTTAACTGAATTCCCACCTTTTCCTGTACTAAAATCTTTCCAAATACCTTTTACAGGTGACACCATAAAAGATGGAGAGCGCTCATCTGAGAACGGACTCAACCCTTTAAAGTTACTTCCTGCTCGTTTTAGATTAACAAAATCGCCAATTACCTCCTCTACTCGAGCAGTTTCAAAAACAGTATCAATGGTATTTTGTGAAATCAAAACGTATATATTTTTTAAGATTGAAGCCTGTAAAATTACACAAATCAAACTTCATATTTTAATTATATGAAACAAAAAAAGCACTCCTTTCGAAGTGCTTCATTACTAAAAAACTAACCCAATTTATTAATTTAAATCAAAACGCAATCCCAACGAAACATTGTTTTGCTTTATTTCATTATCTGCAAATAAAGGATTCAAGTCATATTTTAAATACAAACTCATATCTCTATAACCCATATAAGTACTTAATCCGTAAATAAAATTATTTACATTATAATCTCCTTTAGAAACTACTTTATCCTTTATATCGTCTTGATCATATTTCAGAATTTGTTTTGACTTAACATTGACTCCTGCATAACCACCTATACCGAAACGAAAACTTTTATGTGTTTTAAAATACGTTTTTCCGTTGTCTGTCTTACTTCCCGAAAAATCAAACTCTAAATGCAATGGCATCACTAAGTAAACATTTCTAAAACGTGATTCATCTAAGTTTATCGGATTCACTCCTAAAACCGTTTGTTTTCTATCAACTACAAAACTACGATTCTCAGTTGGTCGAAGATTATTATACATCAATGACAATCCGTATTTAGCATGCAATAAATTATGTTCTTTTAAGATTCTTGAATTAAATGTAAATCCCCATTCGTAAAAATGCGATCCCATAAATTTATAATCTGAGTTTTTCAAGCTTCCATCTGTTACCAAATTATTTAATCCAGTTGCAAACACAAATTGCGATGTCGTTCTTTTTTCACTATGAATCGTATCTTTTTCTTTCCCACATCTTTTGCAATCAAAACTAACAAAATACTTATGACTAGAATCTTGTTCCTTTATCTTTCCATCTACTTTTTGTTGCACTAAATCGTTTAATTCATTTTGAGCAACCGTAACTTTTTGTTCAATTATAATTGCTCTTGCTTCGGCTAATTCCTTTTTCTTTTTATCTGCCTCTTCTTTTGTAATTTTCCCCTCCGATAGTTGCACATTTACAGCTTCAACTTCTTCCTTTAAAGTCGCTTTTTCTTCTTTAGTTGCTTTCTCAATTTTGTTAGCAATAAGTTTTGCCTTTGATTCGAATGTTTCCTGACCTACCATTTTGTTAACAAACAAAAACAGGATTAGGACTAAGTAAATAGTAAAATTTCTCATGACGATTTTTTTTTAGTTTGATTGATTGATTATGATGATTTTTAATTTATTTCTTGCAAAAATTATTCTTCAACGTTCCTGTTGGCTAAAGCTACTTTTACTGTTTGATAGTTTTTATTCACTTTATTTATTATTTTTTCTCTAAATGAAAGTTCTAATTCTCCATCAACTTGCAAGAGTAAGTCGTTTGCATTTACCTTAACTTTACTTTTTTGCGGAGTTCCATTATCCATTACTACTGTTTTTTCTGCCGAAAGTAGCAATTGATCTAAAGGTGCTTTCTTGGGAGTTTCGGCAATAACTTTTTGATTGTTTTTTGATTCTGTTTTTTGATTGTTTTGCCAATTTTCTTTACTGGCTTCTTTGATGATTGAATACTCCGCTACTTGATTTTGATTTGTTTTATTATAGTTTAGTTTTTGATGTTTTTCTTCTGAAACTTTCTCTGTTTCTTGTACAACTATTGCATCAGTATTTAAAGGTTTTGAAATTATTTTATTTTGATTACTTTTCATTTCATCAACAGAATCTTTTGATTGTTCTTCTTTAACAACTACTGTATTATTGCTATCCTCGTTAGGTATTTCGCTTTGATTAAAATAAATAGTACTGATTAACAAGAAACCTAATAAACCTGCTGCAAAATACATCCAAGTATATTTTCGTTTAGGCTTTGTTTCTTCGACTACCTGCAACATTGCATCCAATCGATCCCAAGCATTGGCACTAGGATTAATTTCTCTTTCATTTAGTTTTTCACGAAACTCTTTTTCTAATTTATTCGGTTCCATTTTCTTGATTTTTTAATGTCATTATTTGCTTCTGCAACATTTTGCGAGCATGTGATAATTGCGATTTCGACGTTCCCTCATTAATCCCCAACATTGTTGCAATTTCATTGTGCTTATACCCTTCGATCGCATAAAGATTAAAAACCATCTTATATCCATCTGGCAAGGCATCTATTAAAAACTGAATTTGATCTGTTGATAACTGGCTTTCGATTCCGTTAAAACTCTCTTCAGTATAATTCTCATCTTCAATAAATTTTACCTTTTTTTGAACTCGCAGATAAGAGATACATTCATTTACCATTACCCTTCGAATCCATCCTTCAAAACTTCCTTTATTTTCAAATCTTTTAAGATTCGTAAAAACTTTCATAAATGATGTTAACATTACATCTTTGGCCAGTTGAATGTCTTTAATATACTGTCGACAAACACTTAGCATTTTTGAAGAAAACTTACTGTATATCTGCTGTTGTGCCTGTCGATTATTATCGATAGCCAACTGAATGATTTCAGCTTCTTCTTGATGCAATTGGATTACTTTCATAAAACTCTGTAGAAAATTGATTCGGTAAAATTAATTCAAATAATAGCATTATTAATAGGCAGCTTAAAATCAAACTGACTTCTATTAGCATAGACGCTTTGCAATTAAAAAAGGTTGCATGGGAATGTAAAAAAATTACAATTAAAATAAACAAAAATAAAAATAACGCCAAAAAACACTGTATCACAAGTGTTTAAAATTTAATACAACTAAAATTATTTATTATTTTTTTCTTTCAATCACATAATTCACCATCAAAGTCAAGGCTGCTTTGAAATCTGAATCTGAATAATTATCGAGCAAAGAGAGTGCCTCTTGCTGAAACTCGACCATTTTATTTTCGGCGTAGGTCAAACCATTGTTATCTTTTACAAAAGCAATAACATCTTTTACGCGCTTTTTGTCTTTATTATGGTTCTTGATGGAATTAATAAGCCAACTCTTTTCTTTAGAGGTACAATTATTTAAAACATGAATTAAGGGCAAAGTCATTTTTTGCTCTTTGATATCTATTCCGGTAGGTTTTCCAATTGCTTCATCGCTATAATCAAATAAATCATCTTTGATTTGGAAAGCCATTCCGATGAGTTCTCCAAATTTACGCATGTTCTCTACCTGAACTTCATCTTCAATAACCGATTTTGCACCAAGTGCGCAACAAGCAGCAATAAGTGTCGCTGTCTTTTTTCGGATAATTTCGTAATAAACATCTTCGGTAATATCGAGTCTTCTTGCCTTTTCTATTTGAAGTAATTCTCCTTCGCTCATTTCTCGAACAGCGACAGATATTATTTTAAGTAAATCAAAATCGCCATTATCGATAGAAAGTAGTAATCCTTTTGATAGTAAATAATCTCCAACCAGAACTGCTATTTTATTTTTCCAGAGTGCATTAATTGAGAAAAAACCTCGTCGACGATTACTATCATCAACAACATCATCATGAACTAAGGTTGCAGTATGAATCAATTCTATAACCGAAGCTCCACGATACGTACGTTCGTTCACGATTCCTTCCGACACCATTTTTGCCGTCAAGAATACGAACATAGGTCGCATTTGTTTCCCTTTTCTGTTTACAATATAGTACGTAATTCTGTTGAGCAGAGCCACCTTTGAAGTCATCGATTCATGGAACTTTTTTTCAAAAAGTTCCATCTCGCTAAAGATGGGCTGTTTTATTTGAGAAGTAATATTCATTTCGATTCCAAATATACTATTTTAAATAAAAAAACGTTGTGTATTTTATAGAAGTATATCAACATTACGAACTTTTTATACACTATTCTTATTCAAGTGATCCTAATTTACTTGAAAGTTCATTATTAGCACATGTCTAATTGCACTGTTACTGTCTTATTTTCCCCTCCATAAAATAGCATTAACTCTAAATCTACATCATCCAATAATCTCCACTTTAATTCATCTATTACAAGAAATCTAAAATTACTTATTATGAAAACTAAGATTTTATTATCGGGAGCCATTGCAATTTTTACATTTTTTATTAGTTGCAGTTCAGACGAAACGAGACAAGATGTTTCTGCTAAAACTATTTCAAACGATGAAATAGTAACGAATTCAAAAATTGATGCATCAATCGATGATGTTTCAAACATTGCTGAAGATCAATTTATCACACAACAAAATAGTTCAAAAAAAGCTACTGGAACTATTAAAAGCTTTTTACCTGAATGTGCTATTATTACAACTGTATTAAAAGATAACACATGGACAAAAACAATTGATTTTGGTTCTACAGGTTGTACGCTATCTAATGGAAACATATTGAAAGGAAAAATTACTATTTCGTTCACCAATGATTTCACAAGTTCTGAACATACAATTATGTATAGTTTTGAAGATTTCTATCACAATGGCAATAAAATTCAAGGAAGCAAGAGCATAAGTCTATCTAAAAAAGCAACCGATTTATTAGCTACCGTACATCCTGTTTCTGTTTCTACCATTGCTATGACGATTACATTTGAAAATGGGAAAATTTACAAAAGGACTGGCACTTTAACCAAAGAGATGATCGAAGGTTTTGACACTTGGTTTAATTGGGACGACAATACTTTTGTTATTACTGGCTCGGGAGAAACTATTTTTGCAAATGGTGATAAAATTTCGAGTGAAATTAAACTCCCTTTACAATTCAATATGGCATGTAAAAAACCATTTCCTGTAAAAGGTTCTATTTCTATTACAAAAAACGAAGCCAATGCTTTAATCGATTTTGGAAATGGCGAATGTGATAATCTTGCCATTATAACAAGAGATGGCGTATCTGAAGAAATACAATTAAAGAAATAACCACTCTTTATTAAAAAAAAGCATTAAGAACAAGTACTACTCTCGTTTTTAATGCTTTTTATTTTATGCTTAATTTTATTTAAACTTCTGCTTCTTTATTGGCTAATTGCCCACAAGCAGCGTCAATATCTTTTCCTCTACTTCGGCGCACTTTTACAACGACTCCAATATTTTCTAGCGCTTTTATGTAGGCATTAATGGATTCTTCTGAAGCTTGTTGAAACTCTCCATCATCAATTGGATTGTATTCTATTAAATTGACCTTACAAGGCACATATTTACAAAACTTAACCAATGCATCAATCGATGCTTTATCGTCGTTAATTCCTTTCCAAACTACGTATTCGTATGAAATTTTACACTTGGTCTTTCTGTACCAATACTCTAATGACTCACGTAAATCGGCTAAAGGAAAGTTTTTACTAAATGGCATGATGCGGGCACGTATTTCATCTATTGCCGAATGCAATGAAACTGCCAATTTAAATTTAACATCGTCATCTGCCATTTTTTTAATCATTTTTGGTATCCCAGATGTTGAAACCATGATTCGTTTTGGCGACATTCCTAAACCTTCTGTAGATGTAATCATATCGATAGCCTTCATAACATTATTATAATTCATGAGCGGTTCTCCCATTCCCATAAAAACAATATTCGACAAGGGATGATTGTAGTACAAACGACTTTCTTTATCGATAGCTATTACCTGATCGTAAATTTCAGCAGGTTCTAGATTACGCATTCTTTTTAATCTTGCTGTAGCGCAGAAGTTACAATCCAAACTACAACCTACTTGACTTGATACACATGCTGTAGTTCTTGTTTCTGTTGGAATCAAAACTGATTCTACAACCAACCCATCGTGTAATCGAACGGCATTCTTTACAGTACCATCGTTACTGCGTTGCATTGTATCAACCTTAATATGATTGATAACAAAATTTTCTTCGAGCATTGATCGTGTTGCTTTTGCAACATTGGTCATGTCTTCAAAACTATGTGCTCCTTTGCTCCATAACCATTCATAAACTTGATTTCCACGGAAGGCTTTGTCATTATTTGTGACAAAAAAATCACGTAATTCTTCTTTTGATAAGGCTCGTATGTCTTTTTTCTCCATTTGCATGCTGCAAATTTAATCACTTTTGTTGTTTTTTAATGTTTTTTAAATGCATTCTTGCTAAAAAGTACAATTTGGCAAAAAAAAATTAAAAATTAATTCAATCGTTGTAAACGATGCAAAAGCCTGTAAACCCTCACTTCTTCAAATTTAGACTGAATAAAAAATTTCTCCTAAAAAATTCATTCTAAAAATCATTTTAAAAAAATAAGATAGCACTTATCAACAATCAAACAACAAGTTGACCAACAACACAATACACAAAAAAATTTCATTAGTAATTACATAAAAATTCCATGAAATTCCTCCATGACTATTAATATAACTCTTTATTAAACTTTTAACAATGATTATTATCATGCTCTTTACTATACATGCATAGTAAATTTGATAAAAAGAAAATAAGTATTGTTTATAAAGTCAGTATATGAGCGCATTTACAAACAATATCTTATAAATGAGTAACGAATAAATCAATGAAAATGAAAACACTAAAATCAATTTTTTTAACAGTAGCATGTTTAGCAATGTCAACATACATGAGTGCACAAAAAAACTATACTGTAGATGCAAAATCGACTTTTATGGTAGCAGGAACATCTACAATGCACGATTGGGAAATGAAATCTAACTCTGGAACTGGTACAGCAAATTTAACTGTCACAGATGCTAAACTAACAGACATTCACAACCTAACAATTACTCTTTTGGCAGAAAGTATAAAAAGCCATAAAACGAGTATGGACAAGGTAGCTTATGAAACATTAAATACCAAAACGCACAAAAATATTAAGTACGTTTTAAAAGCTGCAGAAAAAGTGAATGAAACAACTTGGAACCTAACAGGAACATACACAATTGCAGGAGTTAGCAAAGACTATAAAACTCAGGTAAAAATTACTGTTAACAATGGAGCTGTAACCCTACAGGGATCGAACAAAATAACATTTGCCGATTTCGGTATGACTCCTCCAAAAGCATTACTTGGAACAATCAAAACAGGAAAAGACCTTACTTTAAATTTCAGTATCATATTAAAATAAATACCACATGAAAAAAATCTATCTCATAGCTACAGTTTTACTAGGAATGGCTACAGCAACAGCTCAAGTGGGATTTGGGCAAATTCAGAATCAAATTTCACGAGACAAAAACGGAATAAATCAATTTGACGTAAAAAAAGATACGGTTCAATACAAAGGACTAAGTATCGATATAGGAGCGGCATTTGCATTACAATTCCAAGGAGTAAATTCTTTTAACGGACAAGAAAATCTATCTGCCCCAATTTCTGGCTACAGATTAAATAATCTTGAAAATAATTTTAATCTACCTACTGCTAACTTTACAATTGGCGCACAATTATTTGATGGAGTTCGTGTAAATCTAGACGTTTACCTTGCTTCTAGACACCATCATGAAACTTGGGTAAAAGGAGGATATTTACAAATTGATAAATTAGATTTCATTAAGAAAGATTTCTTAGCCGATTTCATGAAATATGCTACTATTAAAATTGGTCAAATGGAGAATAACTACGGGGATGCTCACTTTAGAAGATCTGATAATGGTAATGCGCTAATGAACCCTTTTATTGGAAATAATATCATGGATGCATTTATTACAGAAATGGGTGCTGAACTTTACTATAACCGAAGTGGTTTTGTTGGTATGATTGGAGTTACAAACTCTAAACTAGACCAAGATGTTAAGGAAGTAAAACAAGCTAGTCCTACACATAACACAACGGTTAGCCCTACCATTTTAGCAAAAATTGGATACGACAAACAAATTGATCCAGATTTAAGAATAAGATTAACTGGGTCTTTATACCACACTGCAAATTCAAGTGGTAACTTATACGCATCAGATAGAGCTGGAAGCCGTTTTTATGGTGTAATGAGTCATAGTGATTATACTGGTGCCAATGGAGCTCCTGTTGCTGACAACTTTGACCCAACTGCTAATAAAGATACTGGCCGTTTTAATCCTGGATACGGAAACTGGGCAACATCATACATGATTAACCCGTTTGTAAAATACAAAGGTTTTGAATTTTTTGGTACTTTAGAATTTACTTCTGGTGGAGATGCCAAAGGGGTTGAGACTTCTCGTTCAGTAAACCAATATGCAGGAGACATTGTATACAGATTTGGTACAAACGAAAACCTTTTTATTGGAGCTAAATACAACTTGGTTGATGGTAAATTAAGAAACTCTGATGCAGAAGCTGTAAATATTACAAGATTTGAAACTAGTGCTGGTTGGTTTATGACTAAAAATATTTTAGCTAAAGTTGGTTATGTAGACCAACGATACAAAAATTACAGCCAATTTAATGCTGCTGGAAATCCAAATGATTTATACAAAGGAAAATTTAACGGTGTAATGTTTGAAGCTGTTATCACATTCTAACTAACTCAATGAAAAATTTATTTACAATTGGATTGTTGGGTTTAGCATTATTCCTATCTCTAGGAAGTGCTAAGCCCACTTTTTTCCCTGACGATTCAATTTTAATTATTAATAAAATTGAAATTATAATTAGCGGAAAATCAACTGTTGGCGATTACAACTGTGGTAATTCATTAATTAAAAAAGACAGTATCTTTTTAAGCCTAAATAAAAAAAATAGTATTTCAGCAGAGATCCCTATGTCTAAGTTTGATTGTAGAAACAAAATAATGACCAAAGATTTGCAAGCTACGGTAAAAACAAAAATATATCCTAATAGCTTTGTAACCTTATCCGACATTAGACCTTGTGGTAAAAACTACAAATGCAATCTTACTTTTTTAATAACAGACAAAACGCTTAAATACAAAGACTTTATATTAAACACCACGGGCAATAAAATCCAAGGAACTCTCAATTTGAATTTTTCTGATATTGGTCTTGCCCCCCCTGTAAAGATGGCTGGACTCATAAAAGTAAAAGATCAAATAATAATAGATTTTAGTTTATATAAAAACTAACTATACCGCTTTAAAAAAAGTTTTCATACAATAATCAAAAAATTAAAAGTTTGGTACAAGAATTGTATTTACACTTCTAGGAAAGATAGTCCTACAAAAAAAAGCAATGTCTCGTTTTTTTATGTAAATTGTTCTTTCTTAAAACTATATACTTAACATTGTATCAACCCAAAAAATAATTAATTATGAAAAAACAAATTTTAAGCTTAGCAGTTATCGCTTTATTAGCATTCGGAGTACAATCTTGCGAGAAGAAAGAACCAAAACCTACTGAAGACGAATTAACAATTGGAAACAAAGTAGACTCTTTAGCTACAGAAATCGATGAAGTAAAAGACACTGCAGTAGACAAAGTAGAAGATGCTGCTAAAGATGTTAAAGAAGCTACTAAAAAAGCGGCTGAAGATGTAAAAAATGCTACAGAAAAAGGAGCTAAAAAAGTAGAAGAAGCTGCTAAAGTTGCTAAAGACGGAACTGTAAAAACAGCTAAAGAAGTTAATGATGCTTTAAAAAAATAGTTTTTATTTCTAATAAAATTAAAACCATTCGCCAACGCGAATGGTTTTTTTTATGCAAATAAGTAAAGCAGATATTTTGTATTTTTGTATTTCATTTTTAGCTTATACAACAATGCATTTTATATCACAAGAACTAGAAGACTACATAGAACAGCACTCTGAAAAAGAACCAGAATTACTAGCTCGTTTAAACAAAGAAACCTACCAAAAAATTCTATTACCACGTATGTTAAGTGGTCATTTTCAAGGCCGCGTTTTAAGTATGTTATCTAAATTAATCAGACCAGTAAACATTCTTGAAATTGGTACTTACACTGGCTATGCTGCCTTGTGTTTATGTGAAGGAATGCAAGAAAATGGACAATTACACACAATTGATATCAAAGAAGAATTAATCGATTTTCAACGAAAGTATTTTGACCAATCGCCTTGGGGAAAACAAATTTTTCAACACCTAGGAGAAGCAACTACCATCATCCCTACAATTGATGTAAAATTCGACTTGGTATTTATTGATGCTGATAAAGAAAATTACCTTAATTACTACGAAATGATTGTTCCTAAAATGAACAAAGGCGGAATCATTTTATCTGATAATGTTTTATGGAGTGGTAAAGTATTAGAACCATTGCATCCAAATGATATTAGCACAAAAATTCTTTTAGAATACAACTTACTTTTAAAGAATGACCCAAGAGTAGAAACTGTATTACTACCTATTAGAGACGGTTTAACTGTTAGTAGAGTTCTTTAAGAAATCCTGAACCAATTTGTCGTGAAATTTCTGATGAGTAACTTATTAAATTATCCCATAAGAATAAAAAAAACAAAACAATTTGTGAAATTGAAAAAGGTAGAATAACAATTATGAAACCTTTACTTTTTCATGCTTCTAATGAATCCTGCATTACCCCAATCTTGTCTTTCTGAGGCACGAAGAATCGCACCTAGTAGCTCGACAATCTAGGAATACTTTGCGTTAGTTTCTTGTGGAGATTCTTCCTTCGTCAGAAAGACAAGATTGTGGTTAAAAAAAATTCGAACAAAAGAAATTCTTGTTACTCCAAAGGTTTTCGTATAGGTCCCGAAAGAACCAATATTAATTAAAAACACATCAGTGATTCTGAGCACTTCTAGCCCAGATGGAAACGGCATCCTTTTCCTGGCTTCTTTAGTCAGGAAAAGATAAAGTGTACAGCTGGAAAATGCTCCTAAAAACTAAACTGGAAAATACTTCGCTTTTGCTTTTTGGTATAGCTTATAGATTAAAAATCCCATTATTACTCCTACTGAATATCCACAAAGAATATCTAACGGGTAATGCAAGCCTAAGTAAATACGGCTGTAAGCAAAAATTAATGGCCACAGAAACAAGAATCCAAAATATTTAAAGTGCTTATTAAGTGCTAAATATAAAAAGGTTGCTGCTGCCATTGAATTAGCCGCATGGCCTGAGAAAAAACTAAAAGATTTTCGAGATTGTACTATTCGAATAAACGAATTGATATCTGGATTATTACAAGGTCTTAATCGTTGTACGCTATACTTAACTGCATTGGTTAACTGATCTGTACAAGCTATTAAAATTGCTATAAACAAGAGTAAATACAAGGTTTGTTTTACTCCTATTTTTTTATAGATAATATAAAGTAATAGTAAAAAAAGTGGAGTCCAATTAAATTGATTTGTAATTACCAACCAAAATTTGTCATAAGTTTCAGAACCTAATCCGTTAAGAAATACAAATAAATTTACATCGAGTTCTTGTAATTTTTCAAGCATTATAACTGACGTTTTATAGGTCCTGTAATACTGTCTATATCTTCTTTTGTTTTTTCAAATTGTGTGGTAGCGTCTCCTAATAATTTAGTTTTAGCTTTCTCTATTTCTGAATTGATATTACCTGTCATATCGTCCAAGGTTTTTGCATCAAAGCCATTAGCCTCTGCTCCTTTTTGAATTTCGCTTTTAATATCATTAGTCGCATTTTTAAGTTGCGCCATTGCTTTTCCCATTGTACGAGCTATTTCTGGCACTTTATCCGAACCAAAAAGCATAAGTACTACAAATAATATGAAAATTAACTCTCCTCCTCCTATACCAAACATATCTTTTTTATTTTATGTGCCACAAAGATATTAAATTTTGTAGCCTACTGCTTTAAAATTTACTTAAAAAAAAGAGACTCTATTACAAGTCTCTCTTCCTTTTATAATTAATCAAATTTTGATTTTACCTCTACTTTCGGCCATGTATTATTAGTTACATCTATATCAGCAGTAAGTAATTTCGGGTCAATCTGAATGCTTTTTATAACTTTTTCTGTTGCATAAACTTTTTTAGCAGTGTCGTTATTTTTTCTCCAAATTTGAGCAGGATATTTAAAATCTTCCTTTGTCCCATCTTCGTATGTAATCTCAACAAGAATAGGCATAATCATGCCACCTGGCTTATTAAACTCAACTTCATAAAAGTATTTTGGAGCCTTTAAATTTGTTTTCTCTTCTGCTGTAAATGTATCCGCTACATAATCTGACAACAATTTTACTTCATCAATTTTTAATGCCTTTTTATCAGATTTCTTTATTTCTTTATTTTCTCCTTCAATTAAATACACAAACGGCCCTTTTTCAAAACCAAAACGTCCTTTTTTAATCTTAGCATTTTTCAACTCAGGAGTTGCTGTTTCGCTCACATAATATTGTTTCACATCTTTGATTCCGATGTCTACAAAATCTGTTGAATAAAACCATCCTCTAAAAAACCAGTCTAAATCAACTGCCGAAGCATCTTCCATCGTTCTAAAGAAATCTTCTGGCGTTGGGTGCTTAAACTTCCATCTGTTTGCGTATGTTTTAAAAGCATAATCAAACAGTTCTCTTCCCATAACAACCTCTCTTAGAATATTAAGTCCTGTAGCAGGTTTTCCGTATGCATTATTTCCGAACTGAATAATAGTTTCTGAATTAGACATAATTGGCTCCAAAAATTTCTGATCGCCACTCATATAAGGAACGATATTTTTTGCTGGCCCTCTTCTTGAAGGAAAATTGGGATCTAATTCTTGCTCTGCCAGATACTCTAAAAACGAATTCAATCCTTCGTCCATCCAGCTCCACTGACGCTCATCTGAATTTACTATCATCGGGAAAAAGTTGTGTCCTACTTCGTGAATCACCACACCAATCATTCCATTTTTCGTTTCTTTACTCGTTACCCCATTTTCATCAGGACGACCATAATTCCAACAAATCATAGGATATTCCATTCCTTGATCTTCTGCCGAAACAGAAACTGCTTTTGGATAAGGATAATCGAATGTATGCGAAGAATAACTTTTTAATGTATGTGCAACTACTCTTGTTGAAGTTTCTTCCCAAAGCGGATTTGCTTCTTTTGGATATACTGAAGCTGCCATTACTGTTTTATCTCCAAGTTTTACAGCCATTGCATCATAAATGAATTTTCTTGATGTTGCAATTCCGAAATCACGCACGTTTTTAGCACTGAATTTCCATGTTTTTTTCTTTTCAGAAAACCCTTTTTCTGTTGCTTCTGCTTCAGCTTGTGTAACAATAATTACTGGTTTATCGTATGATTTTTGAGCTAGCTCATATCTTTTTACTTGTTCTGGAGTAAACACTTCACTTCTATTCATTAATTCTCCTGTAGCCTCCATCACGTGATCTGCAGGAACCGTAATATTTACATCAAAGTTTCCAAAAGGCAAAGCAAACTCTCCACCTCCCCAAAACTGCATATTCTGCCAACCTTCGACATCATTATAGACTGCCATTCTTGGGTAGAATTGTGCAATTACATACAATCTGTTTCCGTCTTTTTCGAACAATTCATATCCTGAACGCCCTCCATCTTGTCTGTAATTGTTGATATTATACCACCACTTAATCGAAAATGAAATTTTCTCACCAGCTTTTAATGGCGTAGCCAAATTAATCCTCATCATAGTTTCATTAACTGTGTATGACATTGGATTTCCCTTAGCATCTTTTACATAGTCAATATTAAACCCTCGTACTAATCCTTCTTTTAAGTATTTATTAGAAAAACCAGAGACTGGTAATACTGGACTAATTTTTTCACTTTCTGCTAATGTAGATTGTGTGTTTTTCTTAGCTTGATTCTGATCTAGTTGCACCCATAAATATTCTAAATTATCAGGTGAATTATTAGAATAAGTAATCGTTTCTGAACCTGTTAATTTTGCATTTTTATCATCTAACTCAACATCTATCTTATAATCGGCTTGTTGCTGATAATACGCTGGACCTGGCGCCCCTGATGCTGTACGAAACATATTGGGAGTAGCCAATAAATCGTACATCTGACTAAATTTATTGGTATCGTACTTTCCTTGTTGTCTTACATTTGTGGTGTTTTTTTCCTGCGCAAAAAGGATGGCAGGAAAAAACAATAAAAACGAAATTCTTTTCATAACTGGTTTTTGGAGTTTTGTCAAGCTGTGAAAATAGCAATTAAAAGAATATTTATGCCGATTTAATCAAATTTTAACAATTCTTTCCTTGAAGACGCAGTAAAAAGTGCACTTTTCTTAGTTCCTAATACCGAAACATGTGTGATATTTTGCTGATCAGAATTCCAATCTACCAAAATCGTATTAGAAATCTCTATCGTTTTAATTTTACTCACATCGTTTATTCTGGAGTAACAAACCAAAACATCGTTTGCCTCTACTTCTTTTGACAAAAATACAATTGGTTTTGACTGACCATTTACTTTTATGATAAAATTCTCGGCTAAGTATTTTTTCAAAAGAGCAACGTCAGCTTCAGTTTCTTTTCCTGTGCCAATATTGGTTTTCGTTTTGTATTTTTTCTCCACCCCATTATTTAAATCATCGATAAAAATTCGGGAGGTAATTTGCAACATTTTTTTCTCTGGAGCATAATTTACTTGATAAACTCCAACATAAAATTTATGAAAAGAAAAAGCAGAACTCAAGACAAACAAAATAAAAAGAACAGGAAAGACTATTCTTTTCTTCATCTATTTATCATTTAATTTCTTAAATTCTTTACTCTTGCTAACCAAAAAGTCCATCAACTGAAATTGATCTTGTGGTTTCAAATAATCCTTAGAATGAGTATCATTTGAGCAATACAATAAAAACAATTCAACCTCATCTTCCCTAAGATCTAAATCTTTTGCAAAAAACTTTGGACTAAAATGAAGTTTTACATATTCCGAAAAAGCTATGTCGCTAACTTGATCTTCTTGAACTTTCTCTTTCTTCTTTTTCAATAACTTTGAAACATCCTTGAATATTCGAACAAAATCAGTTCCATATTTTATAGTTTGATCCGAATACATTGCAGAATTTTTAGCTACAGATTGCTTATCATCCTCAAATTGCATATCTACATATTGCTGCGAACCTAATTGCAACACTTTTACTTTTAGATCTTTTGGAATAACAACCTCTTTTAATTGGTTATTCACTAAATCTAATTTGACCATAAATAATACTTGAGCACAATCTTTCTCTGTTAAAACAATCTTCTTAGACTGAAATGCTAAACCCGAAAATAACAAAGTATCTTTTGGTCGTGCCATTATATCAAACAATCCGTTTGCATTAATAAATGTTCTAACGTTTGCATTGATATTCACTACATAACCATTTTCTATGGCAATAATCTCATTTATAACACGTCCGTGCAATGGCTTTCTTTCTACAGATTGTGCAAAACAAAGCTGACATAATAAACCTAAAACGAGTACTCCTATTTTATTTTTCATTCGATATAATTGTTAAATATTTCTGTGCCAGCCCTGTAATCAAAAACATACAAACTGTTTTGTTCTTAGCGGTCAACGAATTTACAAACTCTGGATCATCTATGCAATAGAGTTGGAATCCTTTTATATGCTCAAGTGGAATTTTTAATCTTTGTGTGTAATAATCTTCACCGAAAAGATATTCAATTTTGGAATATAAAATCTCTTTTTTCTCAACAGCGGCTTCTTTTTTCAACATAGCAGTCCTTCCAGATATTTTATTTATAAGAGCTTCTGTCATAGATGACTTAGCGGTATATAATTTTCGTTCCGCAGGTGTGTATTTCTTTTGACCATATGGTATTATACCTAAATTCTCCGCAGTTATATTCGGAAACTCGTTTATAACAACCTCTTTTAACTCGATGTTTTTGGCTATCATTTTAATTAACAACAAATCCAATTTCAAATCACTGGCTGTAATTCGTTTTCGAAGTGGCTCTAAATTTACTGCCGAAAAAACCAATACATCTCCCTCCTTTATAACTATAGAAAACTGTCCTTTATTATCCGAAATTGTTGTTTCTTGAGTTGTATTGTTTACAATTGTTACCGCTTCAACCGAACTTGAATCGGCAGTAATCTTCCCAATCACTTCTTTTAAAACAATAGCTTGCCCGAAACTTACTTGAAAGAATAAAGATAAAATAAATAGAAGTAAGATATTAATTATTTTCACAGGCTATGATTTCTTTATATTTAACTGCGAGCTCCCCTAACAAAAACTCTGTTGTAGTTTTATTTTTAGTATTCAGAATCTTTGTAAAGCTTTCATTTTCTATAGCAAAATACTCAAATCCTTTTACATAGTCCAAAGGTATACTTAGCTTTCGAACAAAATGATCTGTATCAAACATTTTTTCTAAAAGTTTCATGAAAAATTCTTTCTTCTCTACTGCCAATTCTTTTTTAAGCATTTTTGACCTCCCTGAAAACATATTCAACAAGGGATCCAAAGCTACTGATCCTCCCAAGCCCACGGAAGCATCCAGATCTGTTGCTCCTTTTAATTTTCGCTCTGCAGCAGTATAAGAACGTTGCCCAGCTGGAATTATCCCTAAGGCAACTGCATTTATATTATCATACCTTCTTACAATGACTTCTCGCAATTGATTCAGACCCACCTCTACCTTGACCACAAAATTTGTTGAAGCAAAATCCTCATATACCAAAACTACACGTCGCTCCTTAAGCTGTACTGATGAAAAAATAAGCGTATCTCCTATTTGCGCAGGTATTAAAAATGAACCATCTGAATTTGTAGTCACAGAGGCTTCTGTCCTGAGATTCACCACATAAATCCCCTCTACATCCATAATATTAGCATCTACTTTCCCTTTTAAAACAGTAGATACCTCTACCTGTGCCAAAAGATTATTAGCAAGTAAAACAAAAAATACACATACTGCTTTGTTCATCAATTCATTATAAGGATAAGTTGTAAAAGTATCTTAATGTGTTCTAAATTTAATACTAAGAACTTGGTAAAAATATGTTAATTAAAACTTTATTTTACAGCTTTAAAATCTACAATTTAATACCTTTAACTTTATTAAAAACTACATAATACTTATGAAAAACATCATCATTGCCAGTACCTCTACACTCCATGGAGGCAGTTATTTAGACTATTTGCTACCCGAATTAGAAGTGCATTTTAAAAACTGCGAGTCTATTCTTTTTATCCCTTTTGCAAGACCTGGAGGAATCTCTCACGAACAATACACCGAGACCGTTTCTCAAGCATTCAAAAAGATAAACATTAACGTAAAAGGAATTCATGAATTTGAAGATCCAACAACAGCTATTAATAATGCTCAAGGAATTTTTACAGGTGGCGGAAATACTTTTTTACTAGTCACTCAACTGTATAAAAATAACATTATGACTACTCTTGCCGAAGCGGTTAAAAATGGAACTCCTTATTTAGGAACAAGTGCAGGAAGTAATATTTGTGGTTTATCAATGCAAACAACTAACGACATGCCTATAATTTACCCACCAAGTTTTCAAACTTTAGGATTAATTCCGTTTAACTTAAATCCTCACTACCTAGATCCAGATTCTCAATCTAAACATATGGGAGAAACACGCGAAACAAGAATAAAAGAATTCCACGCTTTTAATACATTACCGGTTTTAGGTTTACGCGAAGGAAGTTGGTTAGATGTAAAAGGAAATAAAATTACTTTGAAAGGGCAATTATCTGCTCGTCTTTTCAGACAAAATCAGGAACCAGAAGAATTAGAACCTCAAACAGATTTGGGATATGTGCAATAAAAAAGCCGAAACAATTAAGTTTCGGCTTTTTAAGAGCGAAAGACGAGGCTCGAACTCGCGACAACCAGCTTGGAAGGCTGGAGCTCTACCAACTGAGCTACTTTCGCATTAACAGGCTGCAAAGATAAAAATTTATTTTTAATATCCAAAAATAAATTCAATTATTTATCTCAACAATAATTCTTTTCAAAACGAAGTTAAAATTTTTACTTTTTAACTCTTAGAGCGAAAGACGAGGCTCGAACTCGCGACAACCAGCTTGGAAGGCTGGAGCTCTACCAACTGAGCTACTTTCGCATTACTGTGGTGCAAATATAGAGAATAAATCAAGTTATAAACAAGTTTTTTTTATTAAAATTTCATAAAATTTTAAAGTAATTCTATAAGGCATTTAAAACTAAAAAGTTATAATTTTACTTTTTTATAAAACATTATGCCAAACATACAAGAAATACCCGCCCAAGAGACTTATTTAGTCCGTAATCCTGTTTTGAGAAAAGGAAAACCAATAGAAAGTTGCCGATTTGATGGTGATGATTTACCATCAACACATCACTTTGGCCTATTTGAACACGAAAGCTTAGTCGGAATCATATCATTATTTAAAAATTCCAACATTACATTTACAGAAAACTCCCAATCTCAGATCCGAGGGATGGCCATTTTAGATGATTTCAGAAAAAAAGGATTCGGAGAAGCACTGGTAAATCACTGCGAAGAATACTGCATTAACAACAATTGCGATTTAATATGGTTTAACGCGAGAACCGAAGCTGTCGGTTTTTATGAAAAAATGGGCTACCAGAAAACGGGAGCTGTTTTTGAAATAAAAGGTGTTGGAGAACATCTACTAATGTTTAAAAACCTTTAAGATGAATAAACTTTACTTTATTATATTATTATCTATTGTTATAAGTTGCAAAAAGGAAGAAAAAGTAATTCCTATAAAGAAAACAGAACCCCTTCCAGCAATCATCCAAACCGATGAACGAAAAATTCAACTGGACACTTCGTTGATTAATTCTTTTAAAAGTGAAAACCTTCAAAAATTCTATATTGCCTCTAACAATGAAACCGTTTGGGGCAATCTAAAAAAAAGAACCTTTATAATAGATGAATTAAAAAAATCAGAAACGCTTGGCTTGGAACCAAATGATTATGCTTTAAAAAAAATAAAGGACTTTGAAAACAAAATAAGCAAACTAACCGATACCGATTTAGCTCTTTATGATGTTTTACTTACCTATAATTTCCAGAAATACTTAACTCACCTATATAAAGGAAAGCTAAATCCAAAGAAACTATATAATGACTGGGATTTAAACGAAAAACCATTTGATGTAAACAACATCCTTATAAAAGCTTTTAACGATGATGATTTAGCACTTACTGTTGAACAAAGCCAACCTAAAACATATACTTATAAAAGACTCCTAAAAGCACTTGCATTATTAGACCAATTTCCAGATGATAACATTAGATCAATCGACGTTAAAGATAAAGTAGTATTACACGATACTAATAACGCAATGATTACAATAAAAAAACGACTTTTATACTGGAAAGACTTAGCCGGAAGAGACAGTCTAACTTCTATTTACGACAGTAAAACGCTTGAAGCAATTAAAAGATTCCAAATGCGTCATGGCTTAGCTGCTGATGGCGTGATTGGTAAAGGAACAGTTAACGCTTTAAACTTTTCTAAAACTCGAAGAAAACATCAAATTATTGCTAATATCGAGCGCTGGAGATGGTACCCAGATACACTTGCCGAAAATTATTTCATAATAAACATACCTGATTACAGCCTAAACGTTGTTGAAAGCAAAGACACCACAGTAGTTCGAAAAATTGTCGTTGGAACTATTAGCCGAAAAACACCGATACTCACCTCAACACTTTCAACTGTCGTTTTAAATCCTACATGGACTGTTCCTCCAACTATTCTAAAAGAAGATGTTGTTCCTGCAATGAAACGAAATCGAAATTATTTAAAGAATAAAAACATCACTATTTATGACAAAGATAACTCGGTAGTGGATCCAAGTGATTGGAATGAAAATTCCCCAGGAAGATATCGCTATGTACAAAGTCCGGGAAATCATAATTCTTTGGGATTAATGAAAATTTTATTCCCAAACAATCATAGTGTTTATTTACATGACACGAATCATCGTGGCTTATTTGGCAGAAGTAACCGCTCTTTAAGTTCTGGTTGTATTCGAGTAGAAAATCCGCTGGAATTAGCGCTTCATATATTGGACTCTACTAAATGGTCTAAAGAAAAAATAGACTCTATTATTGTAACCAAAAAGACTACCAATGCAAGAATTGCTAAAAAATACGCGATCTATCAATGGTATTGGACCGCTTGGAACGAAGATAACTCTTTACAATTTAGAGATGACATCTACAATCTAGATGCAGATTTGTACGCTAAATTAAGAAATTAGCCTTTCTTCCATTGCGAAAGTTCTAGATGGATGATAGATATACAAACATGATTTATCTTTAATTGCTTCGATAATTGCATTTGTTAATTCTACCGGAATAGCAGGACAGCCTAAGCTACGCCCTAACCTCTTATTGCCTCTGATAAATGACTCAGAAACATAATTGGCTCCATGAATTACAACTGCTCTTTCACGTGCATTATCATTAACTCCTTTTTCTAAACCATCTAAGCGCAATGAAACTCCGTGCTTTCCTTTATATACTTCTGCAGTTGCATAAAACCCGAGACTACTCTTAAAAGAAGAATTTGTGTTTGAGAAATCAGATGCAAATTCTTCTCCTGTATTTTTTCCGTGTGCAACTAAAGATTGAAATAATATTGTATTAGTAGAAAGGTCAATTACCCAAAGACGTTTCATATTAGAAGACATACTAAAATCAATTAGAGTCAAAAGATTTTTTTGTATAACTCCTTTATCTTTTAATAAATAAAAACCTTTTAAGGCTTCTGTAAAACTTTTAGCATCTGGTAAATCGAAGTTATTAGCGTTAAGCGTGCTATAAACCGCCTTAACTCTTAAATCTAAGCTTGTAATTACTGTACTGGCGATATTTTTTTTCTCAACTTGTTTAACTTCTGTTGTCGTTTTTGTATCCGTGGTAAATGACAAAAACAAGAAAAGCAACGCGGGATAAATCTTATAAATCATTGAATATGTTTAGGTTATAATTTATTTCTGGGTTCGCAAATGTATAAAAAAATCATAGCTTTCAAAATTTTAAAAGGAAAACAAAAGGCTTTTTAATTAATTTTTAACGAATCAAACCTAATAATTATTGCATTCTCTTAATAAAACTATAATTAAAAACTCTGAATAACAGCAAAATACAACTCAAATCTTATAATTTTCAGCAAAATAACAGCATTAAACCTCTTTAATTAACTGTTTTATTATTAAGCAAATACAAATTTAAAGAGACTTATCAAATCCCTTGGGCATCATTATTTTCACACCTAGTTCCGATAGCTATCGGAACTATATTTCTATAAGTTAAATGTCTTTTTTACGAATTATAATAATTTGAAACAGAAAGTAAACACAGAAATTAAGAAGAACCATTTTTGATAGTCATTTATCATTTCCTCAATTATGCTACCAACTAAAATAAATTCTAATCTGCATATATTATAAAAAAATTAAGCATCCGCAATTAAATTATTATTTTTTAATACAGTTCCCTTTATAAAGCATAATTGTAACTCTGTCGTCCTTAAACATTTTATAAATCTCTTATCTTTGTAGAAAATAAATTCTGATGAACAAAAAAGTAATCCTTATGATTTTAGATGGTTGGGGAAAATCTCCTGACCCTAAAGTATCTGCAATAGACAATGCAAATGTTCCATTTATAAATAGCCTTTACAAAAACTACCCAAGCGCTCAACTTCGTACCGATGGTTTAAACGTAGGTTTACCTGAAGGACAAATGGGAAATAGTGAAGTTGGTCATATGAACCTTGGTGCAGGAAGAATCGTTTACCAAGATTTAGCAAAAATCAACCTTGCAGTAGCTAACAATACTTTGGCAAAAGAGCAAGTCCTTGTAGACGCTTTTACTTACGCTAAAGAAAACAATAAAAAAGTTCACTTTTTAGGTTTAGTTTCAGATGGTGGTGTTCACTCACACACTTCTCACCTAAGAGGATTAATAGATGCTACTCAAGAATATGGCTTAGACAAAGTGTTTATTCATGCTTTTACAGACGGCCGCGATGTAGATCCGAAATCTGGAGCAACTTATATTCAAGATTTAGAAAACCATATTGCAAATACTCCAGTTAAAATAGCATCAGTTATTGGTCGTTATTATGCAATGGACCGTGACAAACGTTGGGAACGTGTAAAACTTGCTTACGACTTAATTGTTAACGGCTTAGGAGCACACTCAAAAGATGCTGTAGCTTCAATCAAAGAAAGTTATAAAAATGATGTTACCGATGAGTTTATTGCTCCAATCATTATGGTTGACGCAAACGACAAACCTTTGGCAACTATCGAAGAGGATGATGTTGTTATTTTCTTCAATTTTAGAACTGATAGAGGTCGTGAACTTACTGAGGCGCTTTCGCAAGAAGACTTTCACGAGCAAAACATGCATAAACTAAACTTATACTACGTTACACTTACCAATTACGACGAAACGTATAAAAATGTAAAAGTTGTTTACAATAAAGACAACATTACAGAAACTTTAGGTGAAGTTTTAGAAAAAGCCAATAGAAAACAAATTCGTATTGCCGAAACGGAGAAATATCCTCACGTAACTTTTTTCTTCTCTGGAGGAAGAGAAGTTCCTTTTGAAGGCGAAACTAGAATCTTAAGAAATTCTCCAAAAGTAGCTACTTATGATTTAAAGCCTGAAATGAGTGCTTTTGAATTAAAAGATGCATTAGTTCCTGAATTAAACAAAGGCGAAGTAGATTTTGTATGCTTAAATTTTGCCAATGGAGACATGGTAGGACATACTGGAATTATGAGCGCTGCTATATTAGCCTGCGAAGCTGTTGATGCTTGTGTAAAAGAAGTTATCGAGGCAGCCCTTGCAAATGATTACACTACGATTGTAATTGCAGATCACGGAAATTGTGAAACGATGATTAATCCTGACGGAAGCCCTAATACAGCACACACGACTAATCCTGTACCAATTATTTTGGTTGACAAAGAATTAAAAACGATACACGATGGTGTTCTAGGTGACATTGCTCCTACTATACTTGAGTTAATGGGAATACCTCAACCTGCTGCAATGACCTGTCATTCATTATTGTAAGCAATTTGAAACAAAAAAACTAAAAGCTATTCTTAACTATAAGAGTAGCTTTTTTTTTACATAAATAAAAGTTAAAAACGTAAATATAACAGTAATACTATTATATTTGCATTTAAAATAACTTATATGGAAATTATACTATCAAATTTAAAAATCCAAATCAACGAAAAGATCTATGTAAAAGATCCAGAAACATCTGTATTAGGAAAAAAAATCATTGAACATAGTATACTCCTCATCGATGCTATTGGTTTTGATAATTTTACATTTAAAAAATTAGGCGAAAAAATAGGCTCAAACGAAAGCTCTATTTATCGCTATTTTGAAAACAAACACAAATTATTAGTTTATTTATCTTCTTGGTATTGGAGCTGGATGGAATACAAACTTGTATTTAGCACCACTAACATCACAGATAAAAAAGAAAAACTAAATAAAGCGATAACGATTGTTACTGAAAAAGTAACAGACGATACTAATACAGATCATATTAACGAGGCAATTTTAAATAAAATTATAATTGCAGAATTTACCAAAACGCTTCATACTAAAGAGGTCGATCAAGAAAACAAAGAAGGCTTTTTTTTAATATACAAAAGAGTTATTAGCCGAATTGTGGCTATTGTAAAAGAAGTGAACCCAGAATATCCTTTTGCAAAATCTTTAATATCAACTATTGTAGAAGGAAGTTTACACCAACATTTTCTAACAGATCATTTAAAAACAATCACAGATTGCAATGAGACTGTTACAACTACTCAATTTTATTTAAACCTTGCAGAAAACGTTTTGCGCTAAAAAGAAAAAACATGACTCCATTAAAACGATTTTACAATTTACTTGAGCTAGATAAAAAAGACGTTTATCAAATTTTCTTCTATGCTATTTTTGCAGGATTAATCAGTTTATCACTCCCATTAGGTATTCAGGCAATCATAAACTTTATACAATCTGGTAGAGTAAGTGTTTCATGGATAATACTCATCATATTAGTTGTAGTAGGTGTTGCATTAGTGGGAATTCTATCTTTAATGCAATTGCGTATTACCGAAAATTTACAACAAAAAATATTCGTCCGATCCTCCTTTGAGTTTGCTGCACGATTACCAAAAATCAAATCAAATCAGATATACGGACATTATTTACCGGAATTAACGAACCGCTTTTTCGATACGCTAACGATCCAAAAAGGAACTTCCAAATTGTTAATAGATTTCTCGGCTGCGCTACTTCAAATCGTTTTTGGAATTATTTTATTATCCTTATATCATCCGTATTTTATTATTTTCGGTGTGCTTCTTCTTTTACTTTTATTCTTTATTTTTAAATTTTCTTACAATCCTGGTTTAGAAACCAGCTTAAAAGAATCAAAAGCTAAATATAGTGTTGTAAACTGGCTACAAGAAATTGCACGTAATAGCTTTAGTTTTATCAATGAACTCACCCATGATTTTGCACTTCAAAAAAACGACACTTTAATTACCGATTATCTTACGTATCGCGAGAAACATTTTAGCGTCATTAAAAAACAATTTACTCAATTAATTATCTTTAAAATAATAATAACTGCTGGATTATTATCCATTGGAGGATTTTTAGTACTAGATCAGGAAATGAACATCGGACAGTTTGTAGCTGCAGAAATTATAATCTTATTGGTAATAAACTCTGTAGAAAAAATTATCTTAGGACTTCAAACCTTCTATGATGTTTTAAGTTCTGTTGAAAAAATAGGACAAATAAACGACTTAGAATTAGAAGAATATACAGATTCTGAAGAGGATAATTGCTACAATAACATAACATTAGAAACTGAAAATTTGAATTTTAAATTTCCAGATTCCGAGAACTATATTTTAGAGGGTATTAATCTTAAAATAGAACAAGGTGAAAAAGTAGTAATTGATGGTACGAATGGTTCTGGAAAAACAACACTGATTCGCTTATTATCAAGAGTTTTAAAACAAAATTCAGGCTCTCTTTACATCAATGATGACACGTATAAAAAAATAAATATAAAGCAATACCGCTCACAAATTAGCTACATAAATTATAATGAGACTCCGTTTGAAGGAACTATTCTAGAAAATCTAACCTTTAATGACCCCACTGTAAGCTCTGAAGACCTAAAATGGGCTATCGAAGGAGTACAACTTGGCTCCTTTATCAGACAATTACCAAAAGGTTTAGATACCCATATTTTTCCCGAAGGACAACAATTATCTTCCTCAAATGCCCAAAAATTACTGCTAGCGAGAAGTATTATTCATAAGCCAAAAATTCTTTTTTATGAAGATCCAACGGATACTATGGATGATACTGTTGCAAATGAAATCATTGATTTTATTACTTCAGACAAAAACAAATGGACCATTATTGTTTCATCTAAAAATCCGTATTGGGAGACTAAATCTACTCGAAAAATAACGATGCAAAGAGGACATATCATACTTGATCAAAAAAAATAAAAGCTATGCTAAACATTTCTGACAACAAAACAAAAATACAGCCTCTTGACAAATATGAAACTGTAAAAAACCTAAGTAATAGGCCTCATTACAAAATTCTAAACAAAATCATTATAGGCACTTCTATCTTTGGTGCAATTGCACTGTTCTTGCCTTGGACACAGAATATTTCTGGATCAGGAGCCGTGACAACCTTAAAACCAAATCAAAGACCACAATCTATTCAGAGTGTTATTTCTGGAAGAATTGAAAAATGGTATGTTCAAGAAGGTGATTTTGTAAAAAAGGGAGATACAATCATGTACATATCTGAGGTAAAAGAAGACTACATGGATCCAAACTTGGTCGAGAATACTAAAAACCAAGTAACTGCAAAAAAACATTCTCTAGAATCATATGACTCAAAAGTGAATACCCTTTCTAAGCAAATTCAATTTATAGAAAATGAACAGAAATTAAAATTAGAGCAAGCTAAAAACAAAGTAAAGCAATCTCTTTTAAAAATAAAAAGTGATAGTATCGATCTTATTGCAGTCAAAACCCAATTAAAAATTGCAAACACACAATACGATCGTTCCGTACAACTTAATAAAGAAGGACTTAAACCGTTGACTGATGTTGAAGAAAAACGTTTAAAATTACAAGATGTTGATGCTAAGATTGTAACTCAGGAAAACAAATACCTAACTAGCAAAAATGAATACATCAATTCTAAAGTAGAAGTCAATAGAATTACGGCTGAATATTCTGAGAAGGTTGCCAAAGCAAAAAGTGATCAGTTTACCACTTTGAGTAATAAATTTGATACGGAAGCACAAGTCAATAAATTAGAAAATCAATACGTAAATTATAGCGTTCGAAATGGCATGTATTACATTAAAGCAGTTCAAAATGGTTACATTAACAGAGCTCTACTTGCTGGTATAGGAGAAACTATAAAAGAAGGCACTCCAATTGTGACTATAATGCCATCTGAATATGATATTGCTGTTGAAACTTACATAAGTCCTATTGATTTACCATTAATGACAAAAGGAGAAAAAGTACGTATTTGGTTTGATGGTTGGCCAACGATTGTATTTTCTGGCTGGCCAGATATTTCATATGGAACCTTTGGTGGAAAAGTGGTTGCTATAGAAAATTTTATTAGTCCCAACGGCAAATACAGAGTCCTTATCGCTCCAGATCCATCAGAAGCAAAATGGCCAAAACAACTAAGTATTGGTTCTGGTGCTCAAACGCTTGCTTTATTAGAAACGGTGCCAATTTGGTTTGAAATATGGAGAACCCTAAACGGATTCCCTCCTAATTATTATAAAAGTGAGACAAAAACCACTAAAGAAAAAAAATAATGAAACCGATATATTTAGTTTTCCTATTTATTGGTTTTACGCTTTTTGGCCAAGAACCAATCTCCAAAGAATTCACCTATAATGAATTTCTTGGATATGTAAAAAAATACCATCCTTTGGTTAAAAATGCCAATTTAGAAGTTAACAAAGCTCAAGCTAATTTAATGATGGCTCGAGGTGGTTTTGATCCAAAAATTGAAGTCGATTTTAGTAAAAAGGAATTTAAAGACAAAGAATACTATTCGATTTTAAATAGCAGTTTTAAAATCCCAACTTGGTACGGAATCGAATTAAAAGCTGGATTTGACAATAGTGAAGGTATTTATCTTAATCCCGAAAATTCTACTCCAAATCAAGGATTAACTTCTTTAGGAATCAATGTGCCTATCGGGCAAGGATTATTCATTAATCAAAGAATGGCGGATGTTCGAAAAGCTAAAATTCAAATGAAGCTTAGTGAATCTGAAAGAAAACTCCAAGCCATTAGTATTTTATACGATGCTTCGATTGCGTATTTTAATTGGAAGAAGAATTTTGACGAAATGAAGCTCTATGAAACATACAATAACAATGCTCAAATACGTTTATCAGGAATTAAATCTCTTATTAGCCGCGGCGACAAACCTGCTATTGACAGTATTGAAGCAGGAATAAGTTTAAAAAACAGACAATTAAGCTTTGAGGATTCTAAATTAAAACTAACCAAATCTAAATTAGAACTATCTAATTTTCTTTGGCTAGAAAATAATATTCCCTTAGAAGTTTCAGAAAATCTTATACCAGAAACGGTGCTAGAAAACACCTTGCAAGAAACACTAAAAACTAATGATTTATTACAAAAAGACTTTAGCTTGGATGCACATCCAAAAATAAATGCATTGCAAAATAAAATAGACATTCTGAATGTAGAGAAAGATCTAAAGCAGAATATGCTCTTACCAAAAATAAACTTGGGCTACTCCTATTTATCGGAACCTAGCTATATTGACAATTATCGCTTTCAAGATTACAAATTTGGTGTGGAGTTTTATTTCCCTCTATTTTTAAGAAAAGAACGAGGAAGTTTAAGATTAGCAAAATACAAAGTTCAAGAAAACGAATTTGCTTTGGCTCTAGAAAAAGTGCAATTAACGAATAAAATAAGTGCACAAAAAATAGAAATCACTTCATTGCAAAAGCAGAAGAAACTTGCCAAAGATTTGGTCGAAAATAACATTACAATGCTCAACTCCGAAGAACGATTATTCTCATTTGGCGAGAGCTCTTTATTCTTAATTAATACCCGAGAAAATAATTTGGTTAGCGCTAAGCTTGCCGCTATTGCATTAGAAAACCGATTTTACATCTCAAATTCGGAACTTTTTAAAATCATGGCAAACCCAGATTAAAACCAGTATAAAACAAATCAAAAAAGAGACAAATTCTAAAACTTGTCTCTTTTTGTTTTTTAAAGATTCTAGGTAATAATATGCTCTACAAAATAAATTAAAAGCCCCACAATCCCTCCTACCACAGTTCCGTTAATACGTATAAATTGGAGATCTTTACCTATTTCTAATTCTAGCTTATTGGAGATTTCTTCCTTGTCCCAGCTCTTTACTGATGATGCTATCAGATCACCAATCATTTGTTTATTTTTAAGAAGAATACCTAGCAAATCTATTTTTATAAAATCATTTATTTTGCTCAACATAACAAGATCACTTTTTATACTGATTCCGAAATTCTGAATCATACTTATAATTCTGTTCTTTATTTTAGAATCCTCTTTCTTTTCTAAATCGGTAGCAATTGCATCTTTTATTTGACTCCATATAGCACCAATATACTCAATGACTTCTTTCTTATGAGCAAACTCAATAACCAAATCATTTACTTTTTGTTGCAACTCTGGCGAGCTATTTAACTCGGAGATAAAATTAAGAACATATGTATTTATTTTTCTTCGAATGCTACTATTTGCATGTTTTGCTTCATCGATAAACTCATACAATCCATTAAAAATACCGTCTGCAATTTTTTTATCTGCCACTCCAAGCGTGTACCAAGGAGTTGATTCATTTACTTTCTCCCGAATCACTTCTCTATTATTCTGCAATTCTTCAGTAAGTATTTTTAGGACATTGGATATTAACTGCTCCTGCTTTTCGCTTTTAGTCAAAGACTCCAACCCAATTGCAATCCATTCTCCAAAGTTTATTTCTTGCAATTTGGCTTCAAATTTCACTTGTATGAATTTCTGAACATCTTCATCTACAATCGTTTTTAAAATACCTGGAATTACATCTTCAATTATCAAAGAAGCAATAGTATTTGCGTTGTTTTTTTCAGATAGCCAATCAGCTGCCTTTGCAGCAAAATTAAACTGTTCAATTTTTGCCTCTAATTTCTCTTTAATCAAAAACTCATCTGAAACAAAAGTGCCTAAGTTTTGACCAATTGCATCTTTATTATTGGGTATCAAAGCCGTATGCGGAATAGGCAAACCCAAAGGATGCCTGAATAAAGCCACTATCGCAAACCAATCTGCAATTCCACCAACCATTGCCGCTTCGCTAAAAGCTTTGAGCCAGCCTATTTTAAAATAAATTGCAATTAAAAAAAGCAGTACAGCTCCACCCAATACTCCTAAAGCAAATCGTTTCATTTTGATCAAACCTGCTACTTTGCTTATTACTTCTTGGTTATTAATACTTTTCATGATAGGAAGAATTAATTATTAAGCTAATTTATTCAATTGTTTCAACAACTGTTTTCATTTTAGTAAGATAATTTTACAAACTTTCTATATATTTATAGACTGCTTTTAAATCTAGTTTTAAATGATATAATTAAAACCAAAGGCTACTTAAAGAAAATAATATTAAAATTGTACTTTTGCAAACAGAAAATTCGAAATTATGATTATTGTAAAATCACGTGAAGAAATAGAATTAATGCGCGAAAGTGCCTTAATCGTATCAAAAACATTAGGAATGATTGCTTCTGAAATAAAAGAAGGAGTTACCACATTATATCTTGATAAACTAGCCGAAGAATTCATTCGTGATCACGGTGCAGTTCCAAGTTTTTTAGGTTTATATGACTTTCCAAACTCATTATGTATGAGTCCAAACTCACAAGTTGTACACGGTATTCCAAACAACACTCCTTTAAAAAGTGGTGATGTTATCTCGGTAGACTGTGGTGCCTACAAAAATGGATATCATGGAGATCATGCTTACAGCTTTGAGATAGGAGAAGTTGCTCCAGAAGTTAAAAAATTACTACAAGTTACTAAAGAATCTTTATATGTTGGAATCCGCGAATTTAAAGCTGGAAACCGCGTAGAAGATGTTGGAAGTGCCATACAAAAATATACTGAAGCACATGGATACGGAGTTGTTCGTGAACTAGTTGGTCATGGACTTGGGCAAAAAATGCACGAAGATCCAGAAATGCCTAATTATGGAAAAAAAGGTAGAGGTAAACTTTTTGTTGAAGGAATGGTTGTTGCGATCGAGCCAATGATTAACCTTGGAACAAGAAACATAAAACAACATAAAGATGGTTGGACAATTACAACAGCCGATGGAAAACCAAGTGCACATTTTGAACATGATGTAGCTCTTATTGATGGTAAACCAGAAATCTTATCAACTTTCCAATACATCTATAAAGCACTAGGAATAGAAAGCAACGAAGAAGATGAATTTAGAAAAGTGCCATTGACATTATAACACGTTATTACGCAAAGTTTCACAAAGTAAACGCCAAGATTTAGTTTCAAATAAGCCTAAAGATGAGTGACAAGTTCTCCGAAATACCTGAAGATTTACAAGCTATATCATACAAGATAATTGGATTGGCAATAGAAGTTCATCGGCAACTTGGTCCTGGTTTGCTCGAATCTGCTTATCAGGAATGCCTATTTTATGAAATTAAAAATGCAGGTTTAAAAGTTAAAAAAGAAGTAACACTTCCAATTATTTATAAAGAAATTAGACTAGAACAAGGATACAGGATTGATTTACTTGTAGAAGATAAATTAGTAATCGAATTAAAAACTGTTGAAAGTTTTAGCCCTGCACATTTTGCTCAAATATTAACATACTTGAAACTGGGAAAATACCCATTAGGTTTGTTAATAAATTACAATAGCACTATATTAAAAAACAATATAAAAAGATTTATAAACTCAAAATCAAATATTTAAAAACTTAGCGAATCTTTGAGTTCCCTTTGTGAGCCTTTGCGAAATAATTATGAAAAAACTTTTCAAACTAGTTCTTAATACCATTCCACGTCCATTGTTAATTCGGTTGAGTTATGTGGCGCGTCCAATTTTAGCCTTTACATTAAAAGGAGATAAATTTACCGATCCTATAGATGGTAAAAGTTTTAAAATGTTTTTGCCATATGGTTACGGTAAACAACGTAATAATGTATTGTCACCAAGCACTCTTTCGCTAGAGAGACATCGCTTACTGTGGTTATACCTTAACGATCAAACTGATTTTTTTACAGCTCCAAAAAAAATATTGCACTTTGCCCCTGAACAGGCTTTTTACAAACTATTTCGCAAGCAAAAAAACCTAGATTACACCACAACTGATTTATTTTCGCCTTTGGCAGATGTTAAAGCAGATATATGTAATTTACCTTTTAAGGACAATGAATATGATGTTATTTTATGTAATCATGTTTTAGAACATATTCCAGATGACACCAAAGCGATGCAAGAATTATTTCGTGTCTTGAAACCTGGCGGAATGGCCGTTTTACAAATTCCACAAGATTTATCAAGAGCAACAACTTTTGCTGATGACTCTATAACCGATCAAAAAGAACGTGCTAAAATATTCGGACAATACGATCACGTACGTATTTACGGTCGTGATTATTTTGATAAATTAAGAAGTATCGGTTTCATTGTTATCGAAGAAGATTATACCAATAAAATTTCTCCCGAACTGGTAGAAAAATATTGCTTAGCAAAAGGAGAAATTATTCCACTTTGCTTCAAAAAGGAAAACTAAATAGTCTTTTCTCCAAGTGATACAATCACATTTAAAAAGTTTTCAAAATAGCAATAATTTGAAAACTTTTTAATTTTATACAAGTCCTCAAATTACAACCAAACCAAACCTATCATCTTGCAACCTACTAAATTATTTCAATTTTGTTTTGACATCAGTTTTGATAAAAACCTAAATACTTATATTCCGACGGCTTATATCATTGAAAACACTGATGAAATTAGATATTTAAATAAAAAAGCAACAACAGGCGTTCTAGAAAGTTTCGGAATTGTTTTCGAAGATTTAGATTCGAATTCAAAAAGAATACTAACTGCTTGTGAAGCATTGAAGCCTGAATTTATTTTCAAGAAATTTAGCGCAAAAATCAAATCCGCAAAAACAATTACGGATTTACAAAAAGACTCTAAAATTGATTTTGCAATACGCCAGCATTTGCAATTTAATTTAAGCTCCTTTTACATGCTAATTGTAAAAGAACAATTTCCGTTATCAATTAACATGGGAGTTGAAAAAGATTTTTACCGTTCGAGAGTTAGCATTGCCCCTCTCGATTTTGAGCCACTAATTCAATTTGACAAACACTCAGAAGGAATTACTTATACGTTGTCTTTAAAAGAAAACGAAACTACATTTTCGCCCATGGATAGTAGTATTGATATTCTTTTAGACGAGCCAGGTTGGTTAATTATTAATAAAAAACTAGGACAGCTAAAAGAGCTAAATTCTAAGAAACTCACGCCTTTTTTAAAGAAAAAATCAATCGAAATCCCTTCACGATTAGTTGATGACTATTTTAAAAATTTCATCCCTGAAATAGCAAAAAAAACAGACATTGAAGCAACTGGTTTTGAAATAGAACTTCGTGATAAAATTATCTCTTGTACGATTCAACCCGTTTATGATTTCTTTAAAAATTGCTATTATCTCAATCTACATTTCGAATATAATGGCTATTCATTTGATGCTAGCAAAACCAAAAACACACATACATTTGTCGATTTTAGCATTGCTAATGAGCCCAAGATAATTCAGTTCAAACGAAGTGCTGATGAAACTTTATACACCGAAAAACTACTTGAATTTGGTTTTATAAAAATTAAAAATGAATTGTTTGGATGGAATTCAAATACCAAAACTCCTGATCCTTACGCTACTATTCAATTGGTTATCAATCGTAAAAAAGAACTAAAAAGCTTAGGTTTTACAATAGAAAATCTCCAACTAGAAAGCAAAGAAATAATTACAGAAAGTCATACTATTTCGGCTTCAAGACAAGAAACAAAAGAAGACTGGTTTGACATCAAAATAACGCTTACAATTGGAACTTTTACTATAAATTTTAGCGAAATTATTCCAAATATAAAAAGCAAAGAAAGGCTGTTTTTATTGCCTGACGGTAACTATTTTTTGATTCCAATAGAATGGCTCAGCAAATATGGTTCTTTAGCAAAATTGGCTAAAACTGAAGATGGAAATCTTCTGCTGCGCAAAAGTAATTTTGCTGCTTTGGATGCTATTCCGGAAATTAAAAACGATGTAAACCCTATTTACAAAGCCGAATATACCTCTTCTGATTTGCTAAAAGCAACTTTGAGACCTTATCAAATTGATGGCGTTAAATGGCTTTTAGGTCACTTTAATTCTAACTTAGGTGCCTGTCTGGCTGATGATATGGGACTTGGTAAGACGTTACAAACCTTAGCCGTTCTGGTTGCTGTACAGGAACAATTAGGATTTACAACCAAAACCACCAATTTTGATTTGTTTCAAAACGAAACTACTATTGAAAGAGATCCTTTAAAAACCTTGATTGTTTTACCTTCTTCATTAGTTTTCAACTGGTACAACGAGTCTCAAAAATTCACACCCCATTTTTCGAAAATACAATATGTGGGTAACGACAGGAAACAATTAGTGAATAGATTAGAATCATCTGACTTAATTTTTACTAGCTACAACATCATTCATCGTGATATTTCAATTCTAGAAAAATATAATTTTCGCTATTTAATTTTAGACGAAAGTCAATATATTAAAAATAAAAGTTCGAAGATTTTTAAAGCAATTAACAAAATAAAAACAGCTCATAAAATAGCCTTAAGTGGTACGCCTATCGAAAACTCTTTGGATGATTTATGGTCACAAATGGAATTTATAAATCCTGATATTTTAGGTACTTATAACTTTTTTGCAGAAAACTTTAAAATTCCGATTGAGAAAAAACAAGACGAAAATAGTTTGTCTGAATTAAAGACTCTGATTCAGCCTTATATTCTAAGACGAACTAAAGAGCAGGTTTTAAAAGATTTACCTGAATTAACAGAGCAGATCTATTATTGCGATATGGAACCCGAACAGGAGAAATTATATGAAAAAGAGAAATCGAAAGCACGTAATTTTTTATTAAAAACTGATGGTTCTACTCCTGATAAAATCAGCATTATTAATACGCTGATGAAGTTAAGGCAGTTGAGTAATCATCCGAAAATGGTAGATCAGGATTCAGAAATTGATTCTGGAAAATATATTGCAGTAACTAATTATCTAGAAAATTTAGTTAAAGGAAAACAAAAAGTTATCATATTTAGTTCGTTTGTCACCAATTTGAATTTTTATACCTCTTGGTGTAAGGATAACAAAATAGCGTTTTGTGAAATCACAGGTGAAACCCCTTCTAAGAAACGAGAACAGCAAGTGAATCAGTTTCAGGAAAATGAGAATCCTTTACTGTTTTTTATCTCTCTTAAAGCTGGTGGTGTTGGATTGAATATTACGAAAGCTTCTTATGTTTTGTTTTTAGATCCTTGGTGGAATCCTTTTGCTGAAAAGCAAGGAGTAGGAAGAGCACATCGAATTGGACAATTAAACAAAGTAAATGTCATTCGATTTATCTCGAAAAATACAGTTGAAGAAAAAATAATTAAACTACAAGAAAACAAAAAACTACTGTCTGATTCCCTATTAGAAGAAAGCTATATTAGCGACGAAATCGAAATTAATTTGGAATACATATTGGGTACTTAACAAACTGACTCATTTTTCGTTATATAAAATTCTTATATTTACATTTTTGCAACGTATTATATTATGCTAAATTCTATCCTTCGAAAAATAGTTCTCCTTCTTGTTTTTACTTCGGCAACAGCCCAAGTACAATCTGAAATTGCTCCTCCTTATAACATAAAGACTGTTTCGTTTGTGCAAGGCGGGCAAAATATTGTTCCAATATTCGAATTAGGAAGTGAGATTCAACTACAATTTGATGACCTTTTTGGTAATGAAGCCGATTATTACTACGAAATAACACATTGCAATTACAATTGGATTCCATCAGACATTCCTAAAACAGAATACCTACAAGGTTTTGATGGTCAGAGAATCACTAATTACACTAACTCGTTCAATACATTACAAATCTATTCACACTATAAACTCTCTTTACCTAATCAATTCACTCAAGTATTGATTACAGGTAATTATATTCTGAAAATCCTGAATGAAGATAAAGAAGTTGTTTTTTCCAGAAAGTTCATTGTTTATGAAAATTTGGTAACTGTTCCTGCACAGGTAAAAAGAAGCAGAACAGTAAGCAATATTGAATATAAGCATAATTTAGATTTTTCTATAAAATCAAGTGCTCTTAACTTTCAAACTCCGTTGCAAAATGTAAAAGTGGTTTTAATGCAAAATGGCAATTTCAACACAGTAATAAAGAACATTCCACCACAATATACTATCGGGAATGACTTAATATATAAATACAATAATGAAACTCAATTTTGGGCTGGAAACGAATTTCTGTATTTTGAGAATAAAGACATCCGTAACGCAGGTAACAATGTAGGGAGAGTCGATTCGAGCAAAGACATATACAACTCGTACTTATATACCAACCAAGCCAGAGGTAACTTTCCTTATACCAACTATCCAGACATAAATGGTAACTTTCTTGTAAAAAATATAAACGCAGCAAATAATGAAATCGAAGCTGATTATGCTTGGGTTTACTTTACACTTTCGGCACCTGCTTTTCGACTCAACAAAGACATTTATGTTAATGGAATGTTCGACAATTACAGTTTAACTCCTGAAAACAAAATGGACTACAATACAGAAAAAGGAGTCTATGAAAAAGCAATAATGATAAAACAAGGGTTTACAAATTATCAATATCAAATAGCCGACAAAAAGGGAGTAATTGATTTTGAAAATGCAATTGATGGTAATTTTTATCAAACCGAGAATGAATACACCATATTGGTTTATTATCGTGAGAATAGTGACCGTTATGATCGTGTTATCGGAAAAGGGTCAGCTAACTCACTGAATATCATCAATTAAAAAACATTTTACAAATGATTCTTTTAAATCATTTTTTTTTGTAAATTTGCTTCTATTACGCACATATATAACACTTTAGTATGGTTTCTCAAATAACAAGAGGCATAAAGATATCGGTTTTAACTAGTTTTGAAGGCACTTACTTCAAGAACTATAAGATTCATTTTGCCTTTAGCTATGTGGTTACTATTGAGAACCATAGCAAAGATTCAGTACAACTTACCTCTCGTCATTGGGAAATTTTCGATTCGCTTAACGATATCGAAATAGTTGATGGTGAAGGCGTAATAGGAAAAAAACCAGTTTTAAAACCTGGCGAGTTTCATACTTACAGTTCAGGATGTCTATTGTCATCTCCTTACGGAGCAATGAAAGGATATTTCAATATGGTAAATTTTACTACTACAAAAATTTTCAAAGTTATAGTACCTAATTTTAGAATGTGTGCTCCTTTTGCTTTGAACTAAATTTCTATTGCATCTAAATATTTTTTATAGTTAACTTATAACAAAATTATCAGATTATTAATTTAACCTTCGTACTTTTGTAGAGCGTTAGATAATTCTTATAAAATGGATTATCCGACTGTTAATTTGTCTAATTATCTAATTCTAAACAATATGCTAAAAGGATTTTTTCATGTACCTAAAGCGGTAAACGAACCCGTAAAAGGATATGCACCAAACTCACCAGAAAAAGCAGCAGTACAAGCAGCTTACACTACAATGTGGAACTCTAAAATTGATGTTCCTTTATATATTGGAAGTGAAGAGATTAAAACTGGTAACACTAAAAACATTACAGCTCCTCATGATCACAAACATGTAGTTGGAACTTACCACCTAGCTGAAAAAACACATATAGAAAAGGCAATTGCTAATGCGCTTGAAGCAAAAGATGCATGGGCTAATATGGCATGGGAACAACGTGCTGCTATTTTCTTAAAAGCTGCTGAACTTATTGCTGGTCCTTACAGAGCTAGAATAAATGCAGCTACAATGATCGGACAATCAAAAAACATTCACCAAGCTGAAATTGATGCTTCATGTGAATTAATTGATTTCTTACGTTACAATGTTGAGTTCATGACTCAAATTTATGCAGATCAGCCAAAATCTGATTCTACTACTTGGAATCGTCTTGAATACAGACCTCTAGAAGGTTTCGTTTATGCAATTACTCCTTTTAACTTTACTGCTATTGCTGCAAATCTTCCTGCAAGTGCTGCAATGATGGGTAACGTTGTAATCTGGAAACCAAGTGATAGCCAAGTATTCTCAACTAAAATCATCATCGACGTATTTAAAGAAGCTGGTGTTCCAGACGGTGTAATAAATGTTGTTTTTGGTGATGCATTAATGATTACTGATACCGTATTAGCAAGTCGTGATTTTGCAGGAGTTCACTTTACAGGTTCTACTCATGTATTCAAAGATATTTGGGCAAAAATTGGTGCAAACATTCACCACTACAAAACATACCCAAGAATTGTAGGTGAAACAGGTGGTAAAGATTTTATCATTGCTCATCCAAGTGCTAATGCTAAACAAGTATCAACTGGAATTGTACGTGGAGCATTTGAATTTCAAGGACAAAAATGTTCTGCAGCTTCAAGAGCTTATATCCCACAAAGTTTATGGCCAACAATAAAAGAACAATTGATTACTGATGTGAAATCTATGAAAATGGGTTCACCAGAAGATTTTGGTAATTTTATTACTGCTGTTATTCACGAAGGTTCTTTTGATAAATTAGCAAGTTTTATTGACCAAGCTAAAAAAGATGCTGATGCAGAAATAATCGTTGGTGGAAATTATGATAAATCAGTTGGATACTTTATTGAACCAACTATTATTGTAACTACAAATCCTAAATACGCTACAATGGAAACCGAATTATTCGGACCAGTAATTACTATTTATGTATATGAAGATGCAAAATGGGAAGAGACTTTAGAATTAGTTGATACAACTTCTGAATATGCTCTTACTGGAGCTGTATTTAGTCAAGATCGTTACGCTATTGAAGTAGCTACTACAAAATTACAAAATGCAGCAGGTAACTTCTATATTAATGACAAACCAACAGGAGCTGTTGTAGGAATGCAACCATTTGGTGGTGCAAGAGCATCAGGAACAAATGACAAAGCAGGTTCTGCATTAAACTTATTGCGTTGGGCTTCGCCAAGAACAATAAAAGAAACATTTGTAACTCCAGAAGACTATAGATATCCATTTTTAGGAGAATAATCACTAGAGTTTAAAACCATAAAAACCCACAAGCTTCAACTATTTTGAAACTTGTGGGTTTTGTTTTTTAAGAAATTCTTCCTACCAAATACACAGTTCTTTGTAATGCTTTTCTCTCTTTGTTGATTTTCAAAAACATACAGCCAATAAAATGCCCAATCGTGTTATTTTTTAAACTTATCATGACATAGAAAAAATTAAACACAACTGTAAATTTGAAAACTCTTGATCAAACAAATAGACTCAAGAGAAAAATAATAAAATATTTATATCTAAATATTAAACAAAGAAAAAATGAAAAGTATAGAAAAAGCGCCGAAAATTATCCGTGCAGCCAAAAGTACGAATCATCCAATTGATTTTAAATGGAACGGAAAAATAATGGAAAAACTAATAGATCCATCAGAGAAGCATGGAAAATTAGAAATGGCATTAACTAGCATTAGCCATAAAGCCTCTTTGGGTTTAACAGCGGCCTTACTCGAATGGATCTACTGGCGTTATAAAGATCATACTGAAACATCTGAACAAATGAACCTTCGTATCGAAGCGCTATGGTGCTCAGTATCAAATCCAGAATACACCAAACCGTTAATTTTTGACCTAAATATGAATACCCCTGCATCTGGACCTGTAGACGGACCTTTATGGGTTGCATTAATGAATGTTAGAATGATAGATGTCTTGCGCCGAAAAGGATCCTACTATCTTCAAAGCGAAATCGTAGGACTAGCACTACTAGCACGTCATATAACACCTAAGAAAAAAATATTTAATCAATGGCTTAAAACTACTTTAAAAGACCTTACTCTATTATTCCCTTGTCAATATTCTTATGACAATTTAAAAAGTAATGAAGAAAAATACAATCCTTCATCAGAACCTGTAATATGTCGAGATTTTTTCTTTGATCCTCTTTACGAGTACTCAGCAAAATCATCTGAAATTGCAATTAAAAATTTTGTTGCAAGTTTAGATTACGAGATAAACCCTTTTTTATGTTCACCTAAAGAAGCCATCTAAACCAATACATTTAATAAAACTCACAAGTTTTTGATATTTATTAAAACTTGTGAGTTTTCTTTTTTTAAACTAAGTCTATTTTTCTAATTCAAAACTAGAAATCGTATGAAAAGAATCTATCTCAGTATTCTTTTTCCCTTCAAAAGTATCATAATTTACAACTAATAATTTTCCTTTATAAATGATTGTTTCACACGGATTATCCAATTGTCCGTCTGAACCATCTGCATTATCATTTTCCCAAATTAGATACATTTTATTTGCATTCAAGTCCAACTGATGAACACTATTATTGTCGTAATTGGCAATGAAAATTGAATTTCTTTTCTCATCATAAAAAAAACCATCACAACATTTTAATTTATCTGAATCAAAAACAACCTTTTTAGATTTAAGCTTTCCATCTTTTGTAAATTCAAGCTTTGTAATTACACCGTCTCCAAAATTCCCTGCATATAAATCCCCTTTTTTATCAAAAGCAATTCCATCAATACCAATCGTTCTTTTAGTTATTTCTGGCTTAAGGGTAAATGTCGTTACTAGGTAATTTGGTTTTGTATTCTTATCCAAAATTATTTTACCCGAGTTTAATTCCTTCAACGAAAAACTATAAATTCCGCTTTCTCTTCTATTCTCAAAAAGAGCATCTGTAACACAAACTCTATCTTTATACCATCTTACAGCTTCACCAAAATTAAATCCCTCAACCAAAACCTCAGCGTATTTAGGTTTGCCATTCTCAACTACAACTCTTATTAATCTAGAGAAATTTTCGTTATCCGTAAAAAACTGATTATCCATTAAATATAAATTTCCATCAGGACCAAATTCCATTCCCATAGGATGTACTTTCTTCGTAATAGGATGCAATGGTAATTGATCAAACCATGTTATTGGCTTATCATTTTCATCAAAAGTTAAAATTTTACTCCCATGCTTTTCAAACGTAACTGGATTTGTGATTGACAAATACAGATTCCCTTTTTTATCTAATGCTAGCCCATCGGGAGTTTGACAAGTTTCGCCCAGATCAGCAAACAAAGTTGGTTTAATCATTTTAAAATCCTCACTATAAACAATCTGTTGTTTGTCTTCTTGTGAAAATAAATTTACAGTATTCATTAAAATCAGAATACCAATTGCATTTTTAATCATTTTCTTCATTTTGTTATGGTTTAATTGTTGCTTTTGAGATTATTTAAAACAGTATCCTTTTTAGTGCATTTACTAAAAATATTGCGAAGAGAAGAATCAGTTTCATCATGATTTATATATTTAAAGCGAATATAATTACAGTACCAATTTGTTATTTATTGCGCAATTGAAAACCCGGTTTTAGCATTCAAATAATCGATACTGAAAAAATACATCATTCGTATGCTCAAACACTGTTTTTAGGTGTGATAACACTTTATTTAAAGCAAAGAACAAAGCAGACTTTTATATTTTATTATCTTGTTCCCTCTTAAAACATTATAATGCAATTTTTAAAAAATATCGACCTAAAAAGGATCCTTTTACACTGTATCTATTGGATTTCCTTTTTGCTACTATACGTCAATGGAAAGTCAGATAATGATTCTTATTATGATTTTACGTTTGTTTATGTGTGGAAAATTTTAGCGCAAGCAACTGCTGCTTACGGATTAATTTATTGGATTATCCCCAAGACACTTAATCGAAAGAAATATTTACTTTTTATACTTTTTGCGACAAGTTGGCTCTATTTTGTTTTTGCTCTTTTAATGATTTTTAAATTCTATTACCTAGAGCCAAAATTCCCTGGTTTCTTTGATGATTGGCTTGGACATAAAATGTCGATTCCCGAAAGATTAACTTCATTTAAATTGATCTTTAGAGAATTTTCTTTTATCACTTACCCTATTATCATTTTAGGCTTTATAAGTTTTAACCGCAAGCAACAACGCCTTTTAAAATTAGAGGAAGAAAAAAAATCAATGGAATTAAAAGTATTGAAGAATCAACTGAACCCTCATTTCCTATTCAATACTTTAAATAATCTATATACACTAACACTGAAAAAGGATGACAAAGCACCTGAAGTAATTGCTAAATTATCTGAAATTTTAGACTTTGTTTTATACCGTTGCAATGAAGATTATGTTTCTATTGAAAAAGAAATTGCCTTAATCGAAAATTATATTGCTTTGGAAAAACTCCGCTATAGCGAAAACAGATTAAATATTTCGTTTACCAAAAACATTCAGGAAAGCAATAAAATTTCGCCACTTATCATATTAACGTTTATAGAAAATGCTTTTAAACATGGTGTTATTAATGAGACTGAAAAAGCCAACATTAAGCTGAATTTAGAGAGTAAAAAAGGACAAATTATTTTTAGCATAGAGAATACAAAACCTCAAAATGATAGTACAGTAATTTCAGATAAATCAAAAATCGGATTAGAAAACGTCCGAAAACAATTGGATTTATTATATCCAAAAAAACATCAATTAGAAATAGAAGAAACACAAAATACCTATACCGTTAAACTTGTTCTTACTCTTTAACATTCTTGAATCAACTTACTACCAAAAACTAATCATTTCAAATTTTATGAAAAAACAATCCATCATTGTTAGTCTTTTTTTTGTTCTCTGTTTTATTACTGCAAATAGCCAATCTAAAACTATTGACACTTTGGTCGATGTCGGTAAGCACCGTATTCATTTTAAGATCGTAAAAGGGAAAGGCACACCTATCCTTTTTGATGCAGGTGGAGGGAATGATGGTTCTGTATGGAATTCGATTCTAAAGCCTATTTCCGAATTAACAGATGCAACTTTAATAACATATGACAGAGCTGGTTTTGGCACAAGTACTATTGATACTTTACAAACAGATGATTTGAAAAACGGAATTATAAGCAGTGTAGAAGATTTAGAAATCGGTCTAAAAAAACTTGGCTATGACAAAGAAATCATGTTAGTCTCACATTCTTATGGTGGCTATCTCTCAACTCTTTATGCTACAAGACATCCCAAACTTATTAAAGGTGTTATTTTAATTGACGTTAACCACAACTATTATGAAGATGGCTACATTGAAAAAGTACTTGCTACTCAAGACAAGCTTATACCGCAATGGAAAAAAACCAACAAAGGCATTTATTATATGTCGGCAACTATCGTCGAAACTGTAAAAACAATGAGTAAGTTGTCGATACCTCAAAACATTCCTGTTATTGATTTTGTCAACGAAATTCCTTTTTTAAAAACACCTGAAGAAATTGAACGTTGGAAAGAGTGTCATAAAAAATATGCTGCAAACAATTCTAACGTTACCAGTATAACTGCTTACGGTTGTGGTCATGCTATCTGGATCGACAATCCTCAATTAGTAATCACTACGATTGCTAAAATGTATGACAATGATTCTAAACAAAAAACAGAGATTCAAGAGCGCACTTTACAATACGCAATTCAATCTTTTAACGAAGGCAAAAAAGAGCAATTAGCGTACAATAATTCCGAAGACGACCTAAATAATTGGGGATACGAATTATTACGCAAAAATGAAAATGAAAAAGCAACCGAAGTATTCAAACTTAATGTATTATTGAATCCTAAAAGCTCAAATGCGTATGATAGCTATGGCGAAGCTTTATTGAAAATTAATAAAAAAGAAGAAGCTATTGCTATGTATAAAAAATCTATTGCTCTTAATCCTGAGAACACAAACGGCAAAGAAGTTTTAGAACGCATTGTAAAAGAAACAACAAAATAAATAGACTAGATTATAAACAAATAGATTAAAATTACATCTATTAAATATAAAACTTTCAAATGAAATATAAATGCATTATTGTCGACGACGAACCTTTGGCTAGAGAGTTAATTGCATCTCATCTCACTAATTTTGATAATTTTGAACTAGTCGATTCATTTGAAAACGCATTAAAAGCCTATACATTTTTAGAAACAAATACTGTTGATTTATTATTCCTTGATATTGAAATGCCACTGTTAAAAGGAAATGATTTTTTAAAGAAACTAAAAAATCCACCCAAAGTAATATTTACAACTGCTTATCGCGAATATGCCATCGAAGGATACGAGCTCAATGTTATTGATTACCTTTTAAAACCAATTACTTTTGACCGTTTTTTTGTTTCAATAGAGAAGTTTAAACAATTACAAGCTCCAAGAAAAGAAGAAAAAGCAAATCCGGAAAATCATATTTTTGTATCAAGTGGGAATAGAAATATCAAGATAATTTTTGAAGATATTTTATATATAGAAAGTCTAAAAGATTACATCACGATTCATCTTGAAAATGGAATATCACATCATCTTAAACAGAACATTTCTACTTTCGAAAAAGTACTAGATTCAAATTTTGTTCGAGTGCACCGCTCTTTTATTATTCAAACAAAAAAACTAACTGCTTACACTAAAAATGAAGTCGAGATAAACACAATAGAAATACCAATAGGAAGTAGCTATAAAGAAAATTGGCTACTGTATCTAAATAAAATTAGGTAACTATCATATAATTTTAAGCAGATTTGATAAAATTAATCCCGAATCACTTCGGGATTTTTTTATTCTTTATCTACTTTTGGATTGAAGTCTAACCCCTTTTTAAGTTTTTGGTCAAAATCTGATAATTGTTTAATTGCTTTTGTAGCTAAAGGATTCATACTAACCGAATCAATTTCTTTAGGTAATACACCTGTACTTCTGATACTTTCAACAACTTTATCAAAATCAGATTTGTATTCAATATCTTGTACTACTCTAAATTTTTCATATTCTTTCTCAGCAAATTTTTTAGCAACATCTGTTTTTATTTTTCCTGCATCCTTTAAAAGGTCATAATCATTAAAATCAAGAAATGCATCTAACTTTCCAGACCATTCTTTCATTGTCATTATTTTGCCTTTTTTCGCTTGATTTTCAGCATAATCAAGATACATAGTCACTATTCTATTTAGTTCTGATATTTCATCTTCAGTAAGGTAGTTTTTAGCAACACCTACATCGGTTTTTAGAATTTTCCCTCCACTTTTAGAGTTTTTCCACGTAGTTAAACCCATATTTGGATTTTCTGAGTTAGCTCTTAGCTTTATTATTTCAGACGCGGTATGATTTGTTATTGCAAACTCTAATTTATTTTGAACAGTAGCAAAAAAAGTACTAGTTATTTTTGCTTTAGAATCATAATCTGATGCTGTTGCATACAAGTCCGTTATTTTTTGATAAAACCTTCTTTCGCTGGCACGTATTTCTCTTATACGCTCTAATAATTCTTCAAAATAATCCTTCCCAAATAGATTTTTGCCCTGTTTTAGCCTATCATCATCTAATGCAAAGCCTTTTATTAGATATTCCTTTAAGATTGATGTAGCCCATATTCTAAACAAAGTAGCTTTTTGAGAATTTACTCTATATCCAACAGATATTATAGCATCTAAATTATAAAACTCTATATTTCTTTGAACATTTCTTGAACCTTCTAATTGAACTGTCAAGATTTCTTTGACAGTTGCAAATTTGTTCAGTTCTCCTTCATCATATATATTACTTAAGTGATAACTGATATTTTGTTTAGTAGTTTCAAAAATTTCACCCATGCTATTTTGAGACACCCAAACTGTTTGATTTTCTTCATCCAAAATAACCTTTATACTTGTATTACCTTCACTAGAAGAATAAAACATGAATTTTGTGTCTTTTTCCGAATTATACATTAATTACATTTTATAAGTTGAATGATTATTTGAATTTGAAAGTAATAAATTAGAATACTAAAGAACAAACACGTAATTACATTAGTTTTTAAATTACCGCTCAATTGTTTCAGTTTTATCTTTTGCCATTTACATAAGTTCTATCTCTCTCACAACTACTTAATCTAATTCGTTGTTGTTTTCAATACCGAAACATTTTTTAATCCTTTGCAACATAAACCACGCTGATTTTTGAGTGATACTTAAATCACGTCCTAATTGTAAAGACGAAATTCCTTTTTTATGAGAAGTAACCAAATAAATAGCAAGAAACCATTTTTGTAATTCCATTTTAGTATTATCAAATAAGGTATCGGTTTTAACGTTGAAATACTTCCCAGTATTTTTGCATTTGTACTTATTGCTTTTACAAACATATACCTTTGATGAAGCATCAAAAGGACTTATTACGTTACCATCCCAACGCAAAGCTTCCAAGTGATCAATACATTTTTGCTCATCTGGAAATGCTTTAATTAGGTCTAAAGTCGATTTAAAATCTTGGGGGATCATGGCGATTACATTTAATTGCAAAACAAATATAGAACTTATTTACACCAAAACCTGAGTTACTTAGTGTAAAATAATACATCACTAAATAAAATCAAATAGCAAAACCCCACAAACTTCAGGCGATTCTGAAATTAGTGGGGTTTGTTTCTTTTTGTGAAGTAAATTAAAACTTATTCTCTACCTCAGCAGCTTGTAACATCAAATAATGTAAATCTGTATTTTTCACAAAAGGCTTTAAAAGTTCGCTTCCTGGGCCAAACATTGCCAATTCGACATAATCAGCAGAGTGATCCATACTGATCCAACCTACAGAATTTATTTTACCCTGCATTTCTGCAAACGCTTTATAGGGTAATTTTTTGTAATTGTACAATCCATCTTCCTTATGCAATCCATCATAATAACTCAAAACTGTTTTTGCATCATCATCAGAAACCGAATGTCCGTTAGCCTTTTCAATAATTTCTTTTACTTGCGAAATAGAAGAATCTGGTTTAATTTGATTTAAAATCCATTCGTTAGTCTGCGTATATTTCTGAATACTATCAAAATTCTCATTGGCGTATTTACCATAAATAATCCCTGGATTAGCATTTCCGTGATCTGTAGTAATAATGACCAACGTTTCTTTGTCTTTTTCAGCAAAATCAATTGCAATTTTTACTGCTTCATCAAACTCAATTTGATCATTAATCAAACCTGCAATATCATTACCATGAGCAGCCCAATCAACCTTTCCGCTTTCTATTTGCAAAACAAAACCATTTTTATGGTCTTTCATTCTGTCAATCGCTTTCTGAGCCATTTCGGCTAAACTTGGAATTGTTTTCTTAAGATTTTCATCACTATTTCTATCTACATAATACGGAAGACCATCTTCTGAAAACACTCCTAAAATAGGTTTAGAATTAGAAGCTGCTTCCATATCAGAGCGAGTATTCACAACCTGATATCCTTTGGCTCTAAAAGCAGCATACATGTCTTTTTTGTCTTTTCTTACTTCTGGTTTAAAATAATTTGAACCTCCCCCCATCATAACATCAAAACCAAGGTCTAAGTATTGTTCAGCGATATCGTCCTGAGCATTTCTACTCTTACTATTTACGCAAAAACCAGCAGGAGTTGCATGCGTTATTGGAACCGTAGTTACACAACCAGCCATTTTACCTGATTTCTTGAATTTTTGCCAAATCGGTAAATGTGGTTCTCCTTGAGGACTAACATTAAGCACTCCATTGTTTACTCTAAAACCACCTCCCCACGAAGAACTAGCAGCTGATGAATCGGTCACAATAGAATTAGCCGAAGCTGTATCCATTAGCGCTCTCGAAACTCTATTGTCTTTATATAACTGAATCCAATTGGATCCTTTTCCTGTTTTTCTGTTTAAGTACAAATCAGCCATGTTTAGAGTACCTGTACTCATCCCATCACTAACTAAAAGAATAATATTTTTGGCTTTCTTGTTTTTATTAACTGATTCTAAATCCAAGATATTAGCCGAACCCTGAAACGGATTCATAACTGCTGCTCCAATTGTAAATAAAGAGCCATTTCTAAAAAACTTCCTTCTATCCATCATTACTTTGTTTTGTAAGTGTTTCAAAGATAAAAAAATACACTTAGCAACAAAATTATCTTTGTGTTATCATACCAATTATCGTCATAAAAACACAAAACCCCATCATATATATGACAGGGTTTTATAGTAAATCGTATTAAGAAAATTTAAACTGTAAACTTTAAAGGCAAGTGAACTACTTTTTTTGTTTCAAAAAATTCATCTTCAAAGAAATCAGTCAAATTGTATTCTGTAGCTTTAGGGAAATCTTTCAACTCTTCGGTTAAGTCTCCTCCTTTAAGATATAAGATTCCGTTTTTAAGTTCGTGCTTGTGTTTTTTCTTGATTTTATCTTTAATCCAAGAAACAAAATCAGGCATATTAGTTACAGCACGACTTACGATAAAATCAAAATCGCCCTTTACATTTTCAGCACGAAGCTGTTCTGCTTTTACATTCTTTAAATCCAAAGCATCTACAACACCTTGAACTACTTTTATCTTTTTAGCGATAACATCAATTAAATGAAAACGAGTTTCAGGAAAAAGTATCGCCAGAGGAATACCCGGAAATCCACCACCAGTCCCCACATCAAGAACATAAGTTCCTGGTTCAAATTTCATGATTTTTGCAATCCCTAACGAATGTAAAATGTGTTTTGTATATAAGGAATCAATGTCTTTTCTAGAAATAACATTGATTTTTTCATTCCAATCGTGATATAAAAAGTCTAATTTTTGAAATTGTTCGATTTGAAGTTCGGTCAAATCAGGAAAATATTTCAATATCTCGTCCATTGTTCTATTTTTTTAACAAAAGTACTACTTTACGATTGAAATATTTAACTCAATTTTGCAAAATGAAAATTTATAATAATTATCTTTGAAAACTATTTAATTTCATTATGAATAACACTGCGCCTACTTTTGCAAGACAAGACAATCTGAAATTTTTCAGAACACTTAACTCACGGGTTAACAATTACTTTAAAGAAAATAATATTCAGAAAACTGGAAACTGGAAATTACACTTAAAAGCAGTTATACTTTTTGCTGTTTTTTTAACTCCTTATTTTTTAATCCTTACACTTAACATGCCATTTTGGGTAATGCTTCTATTATCAATTGTAATTGGTATCGGAATGGCTGGTATTGGAATGAATGTAATGCATGATGGTAATCATGGTTCTTTTTCTAATAAAAACTGGATTAATAAATTCATGGGGGGAACAATTTACGTTCTAGCAGGAAATGTTTACAACTGGCAAGTACAACATAATGTTTTACACCATACTTATACAAATATTCCTGGGCATGATGAAGATCTTGATGCTGGAAGAATTATACGTTTTACAAAACACGCAGAATGGCATAAATTTCACCGTTTTCAACATTATTATTCTGTTTTCTTATATGGTTTATTGACTTTTAATTGGGCAATCACAACTGATTTTAAGCAAATGCGTAACTACTTAAAAAGAAAACTATCTTATGGTGAACCAAAAAACCCGAAAATTCTTTGGACAACTCTAATTATAACTAAAGTCATATATGTATCAATTTGGATTGTTTTACCAATCTTGATTGGAATTACATGGTGGAAAGTACTTATCGGATTTTTTGTAATGCACTATACAGCTGGATTAATTTTAAGCATCGTGTTTCAATTGGCACACGTTGTAGAAGAAACTACAAATCCATCTCCAAATGAATTAGGAGAAATGGACAACACTTGGGCAATTCACCAATTATTTACTACAACCAATTTTGCTCCTAAAAATGCTATTGTAAATTGGTATACTGGGGGATTAAATCACCAAATCGAGCATCACATTTTTCCAAACATATGTCACATTCATTATGGGAAAATTGCAAAAATTGTAAAAGAGACTGCAAATGAATGCAACTTGCCTTACTACGAATACAAAACAATGGGAAGTGCTATTGTTGCTCACTTTAAACATTTGCGTGAGTTAGGTATGAAACCAGGATTATCTGCTTAAACTAAAAAATAACTACTAATAATTAACCCTCCTCAATTACAGTTAGAGTTGAGGACATTCAAAAATTTTATAATGAACCATATTCTTTCAGACAGAATCAACAACCTTGCGACATCACAAACTTTAGCAATGGCTGCTTTGGCACGCGAATTAAAAGCCCAAGGAAAAGACATTATCAGTTTAAGTTTAGGTGAGCCTGATTTTAACACACCTGATTTCATTAAAGAAGCAGTAAAAAAAGCAGTTGACGAAAATTATAGCACATACTCTCCAGTAGAAGGATATTTAGAATTGAGAGAGGCTATCTGCAAAAAATTCAAAAGAGATAACGGATTAGATTACAAACCATCACAAATTGTTGTTTCTACAGGAGCAAAACAATCTTTATACAACATTGCACAAGTAATGCTTAACGATGGTGACGAGGTTATTTTACCTGCACCTTACTGGGTTTCTTATTTCGAAATCGTTAAACTTTCTGGTGGAGTTCCTGTTGAAGTTCCAACATCTGTAGATACTGATTTTAAAATTACACCTGAGCAATTAGAAGCAGCTATCACACCAAAAACAAAAATGATGTGGTTCAGTTCTCCTTGTAATCCTTCTGGATCTGTTTATAGCAGAGAGGAATTAACTGCTCTTGCAAAAGTCTTAGAAAAACACCCAAATATATACGTAGTTGCCGACGAAATTTATGAGCACATCAATTTCTCAGGTACTTTCTGTAGCATCGGTTCAATCCCAGGAATGTTAGAAAAAACAATCACTGTAAACGGAGTTGCAAAAGCATTTGCAATGACAGGATACAGAATTGGTTATATTGGAGCTCCTGAATTTATTGCAAAAGCATGTACAAAAATTCAAGGACAAGTAACTTCTGGAGCAAACTCTGTAGCACAACGCGCTACAATTACTGCTGTAGATGCTGACCCAAGTGTATTAAACCACATGGTTAAGGCTTTCCACGGTCGTAGAGATTTAGTGGTTGGATTATTAAAAGAAATTCCTGGTGTAAAAATCAACGTTCCTGAAGGAGCTTTTTACGTTTTCCCAGACGTTTCTTCTTTCTTCGGAAAAACATTAAAAGGAACAGAAATTAAAGACGCAAATGATTTATCAATGTATCTTTTAGGAGAAGCTAACGTAGCAACTGTAACAGGTGATGCTTTTGGGAATCCAAACTGTATTCGTTTTTCTTATGCAACAAGCGAAGACATCTTAAAAGAAGCTTTACGCAGAATCAAAGAAGCTTTAACTGCTTAATCAAGATTCAAATTATATAGATCAAAGCCTCAGGAATTTTCTTGAGGCTTTTTTTATTCTTCTAATTAACCAATAAAGACGCTATATCTCTTGTAAGCGTGGTTGGAGAATTGCAATCACAATTACTCAAACCTATTACATAAATCTGCTCTGTTGGTTCATAAACTCCCATAGATTTAAAGCCAAAAATACTACCTCCATGCTCGCGCACAAGTTCCCCATTCAACTCTTTTATATGCCATCCATATCCGTAATCAATATTAGCACTATTATTTAATTTATAATTCGTGAATACTTTTTCGGTAGTAATAGGATTAAGCAATACATTAGCATCTATTGCATTTTGCCATTTTAACATATCATCTACATTTGACATTATTGAACCCGAAGCATAAGGAATAGAAAAACTAATATAAGTAGCATTTACATATCCCTCTTTATCTCGATAACCTGAAACCCTGTTTTTTATTACTTTCTCATGGCTTGCGTAATAAGTATTCGTCATTCCTAACTTCGCAAAAATATTCTGATTCACAAATTCTTGATACGTTTGTCCCGATGCAATCTCAATAATATATCCTAATAAAACATAACCTGAATTGCAATATTTAAATTGTTCCCCGGGTTTAAATCTACTGGTTCATTCTTAAAAAAATCAACTAATTCTTTAGGCGACAAATCACTTCTAGCAATATTTTTAATTGATTTCATACTTGTAAAATCCTTAATTCCTGATGTATGTGTTAGTAAATGATGTATTGTAATACCATTTCCATTAGTAGGATAATCGGGGATAAACTTGGTGATTTCATCATCTAATTTAAGCTTACCCTGTTCGACTAACATCAAAATTGAAACTGCTGTAAATTGCTTGGTCATTGAGCCTATTTCAAAAACAAAATCTGGTTGCATTTTGACATTCAATTCCAAGTTAGCCATTCCAAAAGCTTTCCTATATATTGCTTTACCTCCTTTCGCAACTAAAAAAACGCCACCAGGTGTTTCTGACTTAAATTTTTCGTTCAACAATCTATCTATTCGATTCTCTAAAGTTTGAGAAAAAACAACAGAATCAAATATTAAAAATAGCACTGTAAAAATTCTAAGAACTAATTTCATTTGATTATTAATTTAATGATTGCTATTTCTTCTGACGACATTATAACTCTTTAGGTTACAAAAAAAAGGCACAAAACATGGTATATCAAAAATTATGAATTCAAAATTCATAACATCTCTTTTCAAAAAAACCTTGCTTTTTAGATTATTTTATTAGTATTTTAGCCAACAAAAAAATACCACTTAAAAAAACTCAATCGTAATTAGTTAAAAACAGTAGTCTTAACAAAACATTACAAACCAAAAACTATTTAATCATGACCTCTCTATTCCAAAAAATATTTATCATTATAATTTTCATAACATTTTCTTCTAATCTGACTAAAGCCCAACCAAGAAAAGGCGAATTTATTAATGTTGCAGTAGGCCTAGGACTGACGTCCTCTTATGACGAAACTGACATAGGTGGCACTGGTTTTTATGCACAAGGAGAATATGTATTTGGTTTAACCAAATGGTTCAACTTAAGACCTTATGCTGGACTTATTTTAACATCGACCAATCAAAATTCCAATCAACATAACCAACTTGATTACAAAGTAACAACTAATGCTTTTTTAATTGGTGGAAAAGCCCGTATTTGTGCACCTCTACCATGGGTTGCTCCATATTTCGAGATTGGTATTGGTGCTTCTATTGGCTCATTTGAAACCTATACACCATTAACTGCAATAAAAAAGAAGGGACTATTGACGCATGTACCTTTCAGTATTGGTTTAGCGTTAGGTCGCAAAAATAATTTCGATGTGGCATTTACATATTATTATACATCAGCTGCAGAACAATTTTCAGGAGCAGCAGCCATAGGCTTTACTTTCCCTGTGAAATGGTAATGCAAAAAAAATAGCTAGAATAATTAACTTTTAGAATAATGGCAAAAATTAATTCAAAGGCAATATTAAATCTAGCAGTTCCATTAACAATCATCTTGTTTATACTTTTAACAAAATGGTGGATAGTTCAAGTTGTTGATGCAAGCAATTGTATTGCATATGGATTCCCTTTAATCTATAAATCTCCAGCGTTTCACACTTCAATGGCAGAACAATATTTTATAATGGAACTTCTTTTTGATCTATTGGTTTATTTTTTAGTTATAGTAACAATATTATTAGCCCTAAATAGATACTTCTCTGAAATAAAATTTAAAAAATCATTGTCCTTTGTGTTGTATATCATTGCAGTATTGCTGGTTAGCATTCAAGTAGTATTTTCGACAATTTTTGAAACAAATTTCCTAATCAAACGTGATTTCGATATTGAGGTAAAACAAACTGGAATTAAATTTTATTTTTACGAGAACGAAAGAGATACATACAACCAATTACACCAGTAGCGTATAACCCCTTAAATCTCTTCATTCTATATAAGTCAACAATTTCAAAAAAAATCACCTCAGCACTAGCAATCTCAAATAATTTATAAGACCTTTGCAAGCTTTTTTAAGTGAATCCCACAAAAGCCTAAAGTTTTAAAAATGAAGAAGAAAGTTGAAATATTAGCTCCAGCCAGAGATTTAATTGGCGGAATGGCAGCTATAAATAGTGGTGCCGATGCTGTTTATATTGGAGCACCTCAATTTGGAGCACGTTCTAACGCAAACAATTCAATTGAAGATGTTGCCGCATTAGTAAAATATGCGCACTTATTTAATGCTCAGGTTTTCGTGGTTATGAATACTATTTTGTACGACAATGAACTTGAAACCTGTCGTCAGATGATTTGGAAATTATATGATATCGGTGTCGATGCATTGATTATTCAAGATATGGCGATCATGGAAATGGAACTTCCTCCTATCGTACTTCATGCCAGCACACAAGCCAATAATCGTGATGCTGATAAAATTAAATTCCTTAAAGATGCTGGGATAAAACGTGTGGTTTTAGCACGTGAACTAAATCTGCATCAAATTAAAGATATCTATGACAAAGCAGATGTTGAACTAGAGTTTTTCGTTACTGGTGCTTTATGCGTTTCCTTTAGCGGAAACTGTTATATGAGTGTTGCTAACGGAGAACGTAGTGCAAACCGTGGCTCTTGTGCTCAAAACTGTCGTTTACCTTATAACCTAATCGACGGAAATGGAGACACTTTAATCAAGAATAGCCACTTACTTTCTATTAAAGATTTAGATGTTTCTGATCAAATTCCAAACCTTATTGAGGCTGGAGTTATTTCTTTTAAAATAGAAGGGCGTTTAAAAGATGTTGCTTATGTTAAGAACAATGTGTCTTACCTGCGTCAGAAATTAGACAGTTATTTAGAAGGAAGTGACAAATACATCAAAGCTTCTTCTGGAAAATGCACATTCACTTTTGACTCTACTCTAAACAGAACCTTTAATCGTGGCTATACCGATTATTTCGTAAACGAAAGACACAGCTCTATTGGTTCTTGGGAAAGCCCAAAATCAAAAGGACAATATATTGGTAAACTTATCAAAACCGTTGGTAACGCCTACGAAATTGAAAATGGCGAATTACTAAACAACGGTGATGGACTTTGTTTTATCAACGAAAATAATGAAGCCGATGGAATTTATGTAAATAAAGTCGAAAATGGAAAAGCATATCCAAATGTTCTAAAAGAAATAAAAGAGGGAACTTTCATTTATCGTAACAATGATATTGCATTCATCAAAATTGTAGAAAGAGAAGATAGTGCTGTTCGTAAAATCGGAACTACTTTACTACTTACTGAAAATGAAGAAGGTTTTGAATTAATCGCTACCGATGAAGATCAAAACGTAAGTATCGTAAAACTAGCTCATTCTAAAGAACAAACAAAAAACAACGAATCGATTGAAGACAACATCAAAGCTCAATTGGCAAAAACAGGATTTACTCCTTATAGCGCCGATGAAATTAATGTAATGTTCTCTCAAAACTGGTTCCTTCCTATTTCTAAAGTAAACGAAATGCGAAGAAATGTTTTTGAGCAATTATCAGAAATACGTTTAGCCAATTACAAACGCGAAGAGCATCAAATAGAAAAAACGTCACATCCTTACCCTGAAACCAAATTGGACTTTATGTACAACGTTTCAAACAAAACGGCTCGTAAATTTTACGAACGTCATGGGGTAACCGAAATCGAAAAAGCATTTGAATTACAATGGGATCCAGGAAAATCTCGTGTAATGACAACCAAATATTGCATTAAATACGAATTAAAAAAATGCCCAATCCACCAAAAAGATATAATGGGCGTTAAAGTAAAAGAACCATTAGTATTAAAACAAGGCGAACTAGAATACAAACTAAAGTTCAATTGCAAGCCTTGCGAAATGGAAATTTGGGAGAAAGATGCCGAATTTGAAATAGAAGAAGATCAGTTTCATTAATAATATTTAACTGCCTAGGATATTTTATCGCAAAGGTTTTTTTACCGCAAAGTCCGCTAAGATTTTCGCAAAAGGTTCGCAAAGTTTCCAAGCTATGCGAACCTTTTTATTTCTAGAAATCGACAAAGCTTAGCGTACTTAGCGCAGACCTTTGCGTACCTTGCGGTTAAAATCCTTTTCTCTACTCAAAACGAAAACTTTGCGATTATTTTTTAAAGAAAAATTCCTATTCCATTAATAATTGACTGCCTAAGATATTTTTTACCGCAAAGTTCGCAAAGATTCTCGCAAGGTTCGCAAAGACATATTTTTAAATCTTTAAGAACCTTTTTTATTTCAAGAAATCGACAAAGCTTAGCGTACTTAGCGCAGACCTTTGCGTACCTTGCGATTAATTCCATTCTCTACTCAAAACAAGAACTTTGCGAACCTTGCGAAAACCTTAGCGAACTTTGCGATTAATTCCTTTCTCTACTCAAAACAAGAACTTTGCGATTATTTTTTAAAGAAAAACTTCCCACTCCATTAATAATTGAAGAAAACCATTTTCATTAATAATTGTTGACTACCTAGGATATTTTTTAACACACATATTATTTTTACCGCAAAGTTCGCTAAGGTTTTCGCAAGGTTCGCAAAGCTTTGTGTACATTTTTTTCTTAGCCTAAACAAGAACTTTGCGTACTTTGCGATTAAAATCCTTTTCTCTACTCAAAACAAGAACTTTGCGAACCTTGCGCAGACCTTTGCGAACTTTGCGATTAAATTCCTTTTTCTCTACTCAAAACAAAAACTTTGTGAACTTTGCGACTAAAATCCTTTTTCTTTACTTTTACTACTCCATTCATACAACACACTAAAATGAAAATACTACTTCTAGGTTCAGGTGAATTAGGCAAAGAGTTTACCATTGCCGCACAACGAATTGGTCAAACGATCATTGCTGTTGATAATTACGAAAATGCTCCAGCAATGCAAGTTGCTCATGGCTTTGAAGTCATTAATATGCTCGATGGCGAGGCCCTTGATCGCATTGTAGCCAAACACAAACCCGATTTTATAGTCCCCGAAATAGAAGCCATTCGCACCGAACGTTTTTATGATTATGAAAAACAAGGCATCACAGTTGTACCTTCTGCGAAAGCGGCAAACTTCACCATGAATCGTAAAGCAATTCGTGATTTGGCTGCTAAAGAACTCGGACTTAAAACCGCCAAATACCAATACGCAACCTCAGCCGAGGAATTACAAAAAGCCGTTCAGGAAGTCGGAATGCCTTGTGTAGTAAAACCACTAATGTCTTCTTCTGGAAAAGGACAATCAACCATAAAAAACCAAGAAGATATACAAAAAGCTTGGGAATATGCCGTTGCAGGTTCTCGTGGCGATGTTATAGAAGTTATCGTTGAAGCATTTGTAAATTTCAATTCTGAGATTACGCTTCTAACGATTACACAAAACAACAATCCAACACTTTTTTGTGCTCCAATTGGTCACCGCCAAGAACGTGGAGATTACCAAGAAAGCTGGCAACCTGCTAGAATTTCAGACAAAGATTTGTACGAAGCCCAAGACATGGCCGAAAAAATAACCGAAGCTTTAGGTGGAGCAGGTCTTTTTGGAGTAGAATTCTTCCTGACTGACGAAGGTGTTTATTTCTCTGAACTTTCCCCTCGTCCACATGATACAGGAATGGTAACTTTAGCAGGAACACAAAACTTCAATGAATTCGAACTTCATTTAAGAACTATTCTAAGCTTGCCTATTTTTGAAATCACATTAGAGAAAGCTGGTGCAAGCGCAGTAATTTTAGCTTCTAAAGATTCCGATAATCCGACCTATACAGGAATAGAAAAAGTAGCTGCATTACCTAAAACAGACTTCCGTATCTTTGGAAAACCAACTTCAAGACCCTATCGTCGCATGGGAGTTGTTTTATCAAATGACATTTTAGAAACCCCGATAGAAGAAGTAGTAGAAAGAGCCAAAAAAACCGCACAATTAATAACCGTTAATTCATAAAAAATGAAAAAAATCACAACTGCATTATTCCTATTTTTAAGTATTGCAATCAATGCTCAAGATAAAAAAACAACTGAAAAACCTCAAATTGTAGAAGCTGCTTGCGGTGAATGCCAATTCGGAATGGAAGGTAAAGGTTGCGACTTAGCTGTCCGTATTGATGGGAAATCTTATTTTGTAGACGGAACCAAAATTGACGAACATGGAGATGCTCATGCAAAAGATGGTTTTTGCAATGCTATCCGCAAAGCTTCAGTTACTGGAAAAATAGAAAATAACAGATATAAAGTAACTACGTTTACATTGGTAAAAGAAAAATAATGGCTTTAATTCTTGAAAACATTGCCAAACATATTTCCTTAACACCAGAAGAAGAGGCACATTTTTTATCTAAAACAGAAACTCATTTTTACAAAGCAAAAACAATCATTCTAAATGCAGGAGATGTTTGTAAAGAATCATATTTTGTAAATTCTGGGATTTTGAGAAGCTTCAACATAAACGATAATATTGTGGAGCATGTTCTAGCTTTTTCCTGCTCAGGCTGGTGGATGAGTGATATGTACAGTTATTTTTCACAAAAACCCGGACAACTTTTCATAGAAGTCATAGAAGACGCTGAAGTAGTTTCAATATCTAAAGAAAATCAAGAACAATTATATCTTGATATTCCAAAATTAGAACGTTATTTCAGAATCTTAATTGAAAATTCATTAGTTGCTAATCAACAACGATTAATGGATAATTTGAGTTTGTCTGCGGAAGAACGCTTTGAAAAATTCTGTGCCAAATACCCAACGCTTATTCAAAAAGTACCTCAAAAACAGATTGCTTCATTTATCGGAGTCACACCTGAGTTCTTCAGTAAGATGAAGGCACGTCTTTTGAAGAAATAAATTATTTTAAAAAAATCACCATTAAGAAATTAAACCTCATTAAGTTTTAAACCTAAATTATCTTGACTTCTTAATGGTGAAAATAAATAAAAATGCCACAGATTAGAAGGATTAAAAAAGTTCTCCCTAATTTTTATATCTCTTTTGAGTCAAATTAATTCGTGAAATTCTTGTCGAAAAAATCATTTCAATCTGTGCAATCTGTGGCTAAAAAGCAAAAACACGGTTCATGATCGAACCGTGTTTTTTTTATGAATTAAAATTGCTCTACTTCGGTAGAATGCTCCATTGCCGTTGTGGTCGATTTTCCAATCGTTACTGTATTCTGAACTGCATCAAAATAAGAAGTTCCAACAAACCCTTGATGTTTTACTGCTCGGAAACCGCTACTTTGCAATGCAAATTCTCTTTCCTGTAATTCAGAATATCCAGCCATTCCTCTTTCTCTATATGCTTTAGATAATTCGAACATACTTGTATTCAGAGCATGAAAACCAGCCAAAGTAATAAATTGGAATTTATATCCCATTGCTGCTAAATCTTCTCTAAATGTTTCCATCTCTCTAACTGATAGTTTAGCTGCCCAATTAAATGAAGGAGAACAATTATACGCCAACATCTTATCTGGAAATTGCTCACGCATGGCATCGGCAAACTTTTTAGCATAAACCAAATCTGGATTACTTGTTTCCATCCAAATCAAATCGGCATAAGGAGCGTAGCTTAATCCTCGTGCAATTCCTTGATCGATTCCACTATTTACATAAAAGAAACCTTCATTCGTTTTTTCGCCAGTAATAAACTGAGCATCTCTCGGGTCAACATCACTTGTAAGCAAATTAGCTGCATCAGCATCTGTTCTTGCTACAATAAGCGTTGGAGTTCCCATAACATCTGCTGCTAATCTTGCAGCTACCAATTTATTAATAGCTTCTTGCGTTGGCACCAAAACCTTTCCTCCTAAGTGGCCACACTTTTTAGCTGAACTTAATTGATCTTCAAAATGAACTCCTGAAGCACCAGCCTCAATCATTGCTTTCATTAGTTCGAAAGCATTTAGATTTCCTCCAAAACCTGCTTCGGCATCGGCAACAATTGGTACTAAATAATCTTTTTTATCTTCTACTCCATTAACAACCTGAATTTGATCGGCTCTCAATAAAGCATTATTTATTTTCTTAACCACCATAGGTACACTATTAGCAGGATAAAGAGATTGATCAGGATACATTTCTCCAGCCAAATTTGCATCAGCAGCGACTTGCCATCCGCTAAGATAAATCGCTTCTAAACCAGCATCTACTTCTTGAATTGCCTGATTGCCCGTTAAAGCTCCTAATCCTGCTACAAAATCTTGACTTTTAAGTTTTCTCCATAATTTTTGGGCTCCCATTTGAGCAATAGAATGTTCTATCTGATAAGAACCTTGTAACGTAACCACCTCGGTTGCTGTGTAAGGTCTTTCTACTCCTGCCCATCTTGGATTTGTTAACCAATCCTTGATCAATTCCTGAATTCTGTCTTCTGTTGTTTTCATCGTATAGTTATTTGGGTTGTTAGTAAGCAATTTTTTGTTTTTTGAATTTAATTTTTAACACATAGAGACATAGTTTCCCTTTATGGTTATAAAGACGTTTCACTTGCCTAAGTACAGATAGAGCTATGTGTGAAAATCATGATTTTTTAAGACTTCCTTAATTTCAAATTCTAAATCTATGTTTCTATGTGTTTATTTTTTTTCAACTATAAAACTTACTGGTGTTTTATAAATATTTATAACATGGTATAGTAAGAAAGTTTTCAAAGTCGAGCGTTACAACCAACCTTTCTAGTACTTTTTCAGCCAAAGGAAACCAGCGTTTTTCGTAATTTTCTTCACCCAATTCCTTTTTAATTTTACTGAATTCATCTAAAGCCAATTCGTGATAATACGCCAGATTTAACTGTTTCCCATTATCCAAAACCACTTTATTATATAGCCATTGCCACAATTGCGATCTCGAAATTTCTGCTGTTGCTGCATCCTCCATTAAATTATGTATTGCAGCGGCACCTTGACCATTTAACCACGAAGCCAAATACAATACACCTACATTGATGTTTTTTCGAACCCCTTCTTCTGTGATTGTTCCAATGGGCACTTCAAGCAAATCTTGTTCAGTGATTGTAAGATGTGGTCTTGCTACATGAATCTGATTTGGTGTTGGCATTCCTCCATCAAATACTTCTATTGCTAGCGAAACCAAATCTGGATGCGCTACCCATGTTCCATCATGACCATTATTTACTTCGCGTTCTTTATCCGTTTTTACTTTTGCAAAAGCAATTGCGTTGGCTTCATCATTATTCTTAATCGGAATCTGGGCTGCCATTCCGCCAATTGCATGGATTCCTCTTTTATGACATCGCTGAATTACCAAACTAGAATATGCTTTCATAAAAGGTGAAGTCATATTTACCTGATCTCTGTCTGGAACCAAAAACGATGCATGCTTGTGGAATTTTTTTATGTAAGAGAATATATAATCCCATCTACCACAATTCAATCCAACGATATGCTCTTTTAGTTCGAATATAATTTCATCCAACTGAAAACTCGCCGTTATTGTTTCTACAAGCACTGTTACTTTAATCGTTCCTTGAGGAATTCTTAAATAATTTTGAGTAAACTCAATAACGTTATTCCACCAACGAGCTTCTAGATAATGCTCTAATTTTGGAATATAGAAATATGGAGCTGTTCCGTTTTCAAGTAATTTTTTATGATTATGAAAAACATACAAACCAAAATCTACTAATGCCCCTGAAACTACTTGACCTTCGACCAAAACATGTTTTTCTGTAAGATGTAATCCTCTAGGACGAACAATTAAAGTCGCTATATTTTCATTTAACTGATACGACTTGTTTTTTACTTCATCTGTTAAGCTGATCGTTTTATTTACCGCATCAATTAAGTTGACTTGTCCGCTCATTAGATTGTCCCATGTTGGTGAAGTACTATCTTCAAAATCGGCCATAAAAGTTTTGGCTCCAGAATTTAAGGCGTTGATAATCATTTTTCTATCAACAGGCCCTGTAATCTCCACTCTTCTGTCTAATAAATCTTTCGGAATTGCTCCAGCCGTCCAATTATCTTCTCTGACTAATTTTGTTTCAGTTGAAAAAGTAGGCAAGACACCTTTATCAAATAAAACTTGTTGTTGCTCTCTTTGTAACAACAATAATTTTCGTTGTGAATCAAATTTCAAGTGCAATTCTGTGATAAATGCAACAGCTTCATCTGTCCAAATAGTAGGATAAGAATTGTTTTTTTCGGCTAAAAATTCCATTGCCGACTCTGTAGTTTCTAATTGGTTTTTCATAGCTAATATGTTTTACACCACAATATTAGAAAAAAGTTTTTTACAAAACAAGCGAACGTTCGCTAAATCTTTAAAATATTTTTTTGGCGATTATTTTTTTATTGGCTACATTTGATATTATGGATATCGAAAAAGATTACATCAAGCTTATTTTTGGGTTAAAACTCAAGCAAGTCCGCACTCAAAAAAACCTTTCGTTATTTGGCTTAGCCAAACTCACGAACCTTTCTAAATCTTATTTGAACGAAATAGAAAAAGGAAAAAAATATCCTAAGACGGACAAGATTTTGCTTTTATGCGAAAAACTCGACGTTAGTTACGATCAGATGGTTTCTTTGAAGCTGGATAATAATTTAGCTCCTATTGGTGAAATTTTAAAATCCGGAATTCTTAAAGAAATCCCATTAGAACTTTTTGGTATCCATGAAAATGATTTAATTGATATTATTGCCAATGCTCCCGCAAAAGTCAATGCCTTTATCAGTACCATAATCGAAATTGCTCAGCATTATAATTTAAGCCGAGAGAGTTTTTTCTTAGCATCGCTACGTTCGTACCAAGAAGCTCATATTAATTACTTTGAAGATTTAGAAAATAAAGTAATTGCATTCTCTAAATCATTTCAGATTAATCTTGAAAATCAAATTTCGACACTTGAATTGAGTGCTATTCTAAAGGAAGAATACGGCTACACGATTAAAGAACTTCTTTTTAAAGACCAAGAAGCTTTAGGTGATTTGAGATCTATTTACGTTCCAAAAAGTAAAACATTATTACTTTCTAAAGAAATAGACGATCCACAAAGGGCTTTTATATTAGCGAAAGAAATAGCATACAACTACTTAGAAATAACAGACAGACTACTAACATTCAGCTGGATAAAGTTTGATAATTTCGATCAAGTCTTGCACAATTTCTATGCTTCCTATTTTGCTGGCGCTTTATTATTACCAAGAAAGCTACTAATTGATGATATCAATCTTTTTTTAACCAAAGAGAATCCAAAGCCCGAAGAATTTGTTGCATTAATCGAAAAGTTTAATGTCTCACCTGAATCATTTTATCAAAGATTAACGAATCTCTTACCCAAAGATTTTCATTTAAAGAATTTATTCTTCTTGAGAATGTCCCACCAAATAGGATCGGGTACCTATCAAATAAAAAAAGAGCTTCATATCACCAATCAGCAGGAACCACATGCCAATGAAATGAACGAGCATTATTGCCGCCGTTGGGTATCTATTAAAACCATCGACGAAGCCATCAAACAAAATAAAGCCCATTTTTTTGACGCTCAGATTTCTAGTTATGAAAATAGCGGAAACGAATATTTAGTTTTTTCATCGGCAACTAAAGATCCTTTTGTAGAAAATTGCATGCGAAGTATTTCAGTAGGAATACTGATTACTCCCACTATGAAAAAGAAATTCAAATTCATAGACACTAAACCAGTCGTAAAACAAATCGTCGGAGTTACTTGTGAAACTTGTGCCGTAAAAAACTGCCTAGAAAGAGCCTCTCCTCCTAAACAATTAGAAAGCAAAAAACGACACGAAAACACCGATTTAGTTGTACAACAATATATTGCGAAATACAGCTAGTTTTTTTTAGATTATTAGATTGTTAGACTTTTAGATTGTTAGATTATTAGACAATCTTTGTAGTCAATCTTGTCAAACTTGCTATTGTGATACCTCGTACCTCGGTATGACAAGTTTGTGGTTGCTTTGAACCTATGCCTCTCTGTACCTTTACTCCCCTGCAACTCTGAACCTTTGCTCCTTTGTCTCTTTGAACCTCTGAACCTTTGCAACTCAAAAATCTTAATCTAGGTTAAGTGCTTTCCCTCTACTTTGGTTGTAAATTTGCCCTATCAAATAACAACTAATACATACAATCATGGAAAATATAGTAATTCACAAAGGAGAAACAAGAGGAAATGCAAATCACGGATGGCTAAATGCTTATCATAGCTTTAGTTTTGCTGCTTATTACGATTCAGAACGCATACAATTTGGAGCACTTCGTGTTTTAAATGATGATACAATCGCAGCAGGAATGGGTTTTGGAACACATCCTCACGATAATATGGAAATTATTACCATTCCGCTTGAAGGTGATTTAGCACATAAAGATAGCATGGGGAATACTGAAATCATCAAACATGGAGATATTCAGGTAATGAGCGCAGGAACTGGAATTCAGCATAGCGAGTTCAATCCAAATGCTGACCAACAAACTAAACTATTACAAATTTGGTTATTTCCAAACAAACGTAATGTTACCCCTCGCTACCAACAAATCTCTTTGAATACCGAAGACAGACATAATAAATTACAACAAGTTCTGTCACCAAATCCAGATGACGACGGAGTTTGGATTCATCAAGATGCATGGTTTCATATGGGGAATTTTGATGCAGGAACTGCAACAGAATATTCAATTAAAAAAGAAGGAAACGGTTTGTATGCTTTTATCTTAAAAGGAAACGTAACCATAAACGGTCAAGAATTAAACACTCGTGACGCTATTGGAATTACAGATTTTGAAACTGTAAGTATTAAAGCAAACACTGATGCTGAATTTCTTTTAATGGAAGTTCCGATGAATTATTAATTCAGATACACAATAAAAAAAGCTTCAAAAACGGAGTTAATGATTTAAAAAACAAATCATTAACTCCGTTTTTCTTATATAACCTTTCATAAAAACCAAAAGAAAGATTAACTTTATAAGACCTATTGATTTAAATCAACCGCAAAACTTTCAATTATGAATCCAAACGACCTAATAAAAGAATATACTAATGGCGAAGTAACCATAGTATGGCAATCTGGAAAATGCATTCATTCTGCAAATTGCGTAAAAAACAATCCCGATGTATTCCATCCCAAAGAAAAACCATGGATACAAGCCAAAAATTCAAGTACCGAAAAAATCATAGAGGCAGTCAAAAAATGCCCTTCTGGGGCTTTAACCTTTTACATAAATCAAAAAAGCTAAAATTTAATTTATTTCTTTTTCATTTCTTAATCTAGGTTAAGTGTGATTCATCTATCACCGAAGTAACTTTGTCCTATCAAAACGAAAGTATTATTATTTAAATAAAAACAAAAAATTATGGCAACTACAAAATGGTCAATTGACCCTACACACTCAGAAATTGGTTTTAAAGTTAAACACATGATGTTTACAAATGTTTCAGGTAAATTTAATGACTACGAAGCAACAATTACCAGCGAGGAGAATAACTTCGAAAATGCATCTATTAATTTTTCTGCAGATATCAAATCGATTGATACAGGAAATACAGACAGAGACAATCACTTAAGAAGTGCTGATTTCTTTGATATTGAAAACAATCCAAAAATGACTTTCAAATCAAGTTCTTTCACAAAAGTTGATGATGGAAACTATGAGCTTACTGGTAAATTAAACATTAGAGGTACTGAAAAAGAAGTTAAACTTCCAGTAGAGTTTAGCGGAATCATGACTGATCCATGGGGAAATACAAAAGTTGGTTTAAACATTACAGGAAAAATCAACCGTAAAGACTGGGGATTAAACTGGAACTCAGCTCTTGAAGCTGGTGGTGTTTTAGTAAGCGATGATGTTCGTTTGAATATTGAATTACAATTTGCAAAACAATAATTACCCTATCATAAAATTAGTTTTTAATTTGGTTAGCCCTATGCTTTGAAAGAAGTATAGGGTTTTGTTTTTTCTATACAATTTTCAGAAAAGTACAGGGCTTTGACTCCGCTCAGCCTGACATGCATTCACAATCAATATAACACAACAAAAATCGTACTCACACTCAACAATCAAATTGTCCTTCTGAGCGGATTAGAAGGACAGTCTCAGTGTTCAGTTTTACCCCTTTGCTACTTTGAACCTTTGTTCCTTAGTCAGTGAGACTATTTCTCGTAAAGGCGCAGAATCGCAAAGTTTTTTCGCCAACATACCTTTAAACCTGTCCTTCTCTGAACCTTTTATCCTCTATTGAGTAATCAGTTTCAGTATTGTCTTCCTAAGCGAAGTTGAAAGATTTTAACACTAGCTTAAACTAAAAAATCACTTTTTCAAATTTCGAAACTCAGTTGGAGACAGGTTCGTGTGTTTTTTAAAAACTCTAGAGAAGTAAGAATAATCATCATAGCCCACTTCTTCTGCAATTTCGTTTACTGCCAATTGTTTATCAATCAGCATTCTTTTTATCTCCAAAACAACACGATCTGCTATAACTTCTGTTGCTGTTTTTTTCAAGATATCATTACATATCCTATTCAGGTGTTTTAAGGTAATATGCAATTGCTCCGCATAAAATGAAGGAGATTTGTTTGTCTTGAAATACAACTCCAGAAGTTCTTCAAATTTCTTTATTTTTAGATTATACGAATGTACTTCATGAATCTCAGAATCATCATATTTTCTTGCAATTTCAATATGGATAGAATCTAACAGATTGAGCATCTTATCTAATTGATATTTATTCTTTTGCTTACTTTCATGCATTAGTAATTCAAAATATGGCGTAATCCCTTTTGTTGCCTTGACATCAAAATAAACTTGTGGTTTGTTATTAATAGAGCTATAAAAAGCATAATCATTTATTTTTTTTTGACCGAAATACAGATTGTATATTTCTTGTGAAAAGATTACCACAAACCCTTCTATATCTTGCGACAAACTCCAAAAGTGAATTTGTCCTGGCTGAAGTAAAAACAGACTTCCCACTTTTATATCAAATCGATCAAAATCAATTTCATGAATTCCTGAGCCAGCCGTAAAAAACACCATTAAATAAGAATCATGGCGATGTGGTTTTTCGACAAAACTGTGTGTTTTTAAATGTTCCGTAAAAGAATTTACATAAAAATCACTTCTCGTATCGTTACAACTAAAATTAGTGACGCTATAAATTGGGTACTTTTTCATGGCTGTAAATGTCTTTATCGTGCTATAACAAGCGAAGATATAAAAACAGAATTAATAACTAGCAAAGTATCTTTGTATATAATAAAAAACGAATCAATTATGTCATATATGATCACTCATGTTTTAAGAAATGAATGTCCTAATTGTCACAAAGGAAAAGTTCTTGATGAAAAAAACATATTTTTTACCTTCAAGTTTCCAAAAATGAATAAGGATTGTAGCGAATGTGGTTTTAAATTCGAGAAAGAACCTGGCTTCTTTTTTGGCGCCATGTATATGAGTTACGGGCTAACCGTTGCACAAGGTATTGCTACGTATTGCATTGCTCAATTTTTCTTTGAAAAAAATTTCGACCTAAGAATTATCCCAATTATTGCCGTGGTAATCATTGCTTTTTCTTTTTTTAATATCCGACTTTCGAGATTGTTATGGATTTACATGTTTAAGAATTATTCAAGCTAAAAAAATAGTATTTTTGCCTTTCAATTGAAACTAATTTTTCAATTTTAGAATTACTAAATTTTAAATTAAAAGAAATGAAAGCATACGTATTTCCAGGTCAAGGCGCACAATTTACAGGAATGGGCAAAGACTTATATGAGAATTCGGCTTTAGCCAAAGAATTATTTGAGAAAGCTAACGAAATATTAGGTTTTAGAATCACAGATATCATGTTCGAAGGTACTGCCGAAGAACTAAAAGAAACTAAAGTAACACAACCTGCAGTATTCTTGCATTCGGTTATTTTAGCTAAAACTTTAGGAGAAGATTTTAAACCAGAAATGGTAGCGGGTCACTCTTTAGGAGAGTTTTCTGCTTTGGTTGCCAATGGTACTTTGTCTTTTGAGGACGGATTAAAACTAGTTTCTCAACGTGCCTTAGCAATGCAAAAAGCATGCGAAATCACTCCATCTACTATGGCTGCAGTTTTAGGATTAGCAGATAATGTAGTTGAAGAAGTTTGTGCTTCGATTGATGGAATTGTTGTTGCTGCAAATTATAACTGTCCTGGACAATTAGTAATTTCTGGTGAAACAACAGCAGTTGAAAAAGCTTGTGAAGCAATGAAAGCAGCTGGTGCTAAACGTGCTTTATTATTACCTGTTGGAGGAGCATTTCACTCACCAATGATGGAACCTGCAAGAGAAGAATTAGCAGCTGCTATCGAAGCAACTACTTTCTCTACTCCGATCTGTCCTGTATATCAAAACGTAACTGCAAGCGCAGTTTCGGATGCAAATGAAATAAAAAAGAATTTAATCATTCAACTTACAGCTCCTGTAAAATGGACTCAATCTGTACAACAAATGATTGCTGATGGCGCTACTTTATTTACTGAAGTAGGTCCAGGAAAAGTTTTAGCTGGGTTAATTGGAAAAATTGATAAAGAAGCCGTTACTGCAAATGCATAATTTAAGTAACAGTTACGATTTTAAATCAGTCTAAAAATTGTCAACAAAATAGAATCCTCACAAGCAACTGTTTGTGAGGATTTTTTTATTTAAATTTACCACTTGTTAGTGCAATTTTATAATCATTAAATCTATATTTCTAAAATGCCAAATGAAAATTTCACTTTTATAAAAGCAGATAAAAAGATTATCAAATTACACTTTGACTCCATCGCTGTTATCAAAGGTTTAGGAAATTATGTTCAAATAATAACAGTTGATAATACAAAATATACTTATTATAAATCGCTGAAAGATTTAATCGAAGTATTACCCGATGAATTTATGAGGGTTCACAATTCATCTATAGTTAACCTAACCAATATTGATTGCATTGAAGACAATCATATTATTGCTAAAGGAAACAAAATAACTATTGGTAAAACTTACAAAGAGTGCCTAATTAATACACTCGATAGATTCATGTTGTAACCGTCAACATAAGAAAAGGAACAATCTGTATCATTTTTACACACGTCTGTATAAAATAGTTTTTTGTGTTTCCTACTTTACCTTCATTTGCCTGAACATTAAACAATTCAGTAATGATTAAAGTAATATTAAAAATCACATTAACTATTATTATGACTACACAAATCTCGAATGCACAAAAATACCCTTTAAAAGAAGACGTAGTCACTATTAGCGGGTTAATAAAAGCAACTTACGAAGCCGTTTCGGGAGAAGCTGGTGAAAAAAGACAATGGGAACGCGATCTTTCTCTTCATGATCCAAATGCAATTTATTCTTTTCCTTTAGAAAAAAAAGCGGGACAACCGCAACACACCACAATGTCCCTTAAAGATTTTCATAAAGAAACAGATTCTATGGTTGCCACAACTGCTTTTTATGAAAATGAGATAAATCGAGAAGTCCGCGTATTTGGTAATATTGCCCATGTTTGGAGCACTTATGAAACTCGATTAGTAAAAAATGGCCCTGTTGAACGAAGAGGCATTAACAGCATCCAACTTTATTACAACAAAGGAAGATGGTGGATTATATCGTGGCTATTTGATAAAGAAAGAGAAAACCAAAAAATCCCTCAAACTTTTGACTCCCATTAATAATAAGTTATAAAATCAAAAATCCCAAACCATAATGTAATAGTTTGGGATTCCATAATTAATTATCTTGCCTTAACGGCTGTATCTGTAAAATCTGAGAATACCCCATCCAATCCTAACTTATAAAAAGCCTTATATTCTAAGGTTGGGTTGTTATTATAATTTCGTAACAATCGTTTTGCCTCATTTCTAAAGGTGTACGCATGCACTTGTAATCCTTTTTTATGTGCATCTGCAATTAACGTTGTAGGCAGTAACGCTTCTTTATCCGAATCATCTACTTTCCCATCACCGTTTATATCATCTGCTTTTCCATCTTTATTCGTATCTGTTCCTTTATACGAAATTATAAATGGCTTCCATGGACCAATTCCTGTTGCATATGTTTTAACAAAATCTAATCCTTCTTGCGTTCTAAAAAAACCATAATCTCTGCTATCTCCTTTTAAATACCAATCGTACGGTTGTCCGTCAGAAATTGCCTCGCCTTTAGGAACTGTAAAAATCAAATCACCATTTATAGCCACATCAAAACAGCTTAACAATTGAATCGTTTTTACTGTTGATTTACTCCTGATGTATTGCAAATTAGAAACTTCAAATGACTGAATATAAACTGGAGCCTCAACACTGCTCCACCCTTCAGCAGTCAACATTTCCAACAACTTATCGGTAATTTTTAAATGTAAGGCTTCATGAAAAGAAGGATGTTTTGTTTCTGGATAAATTCCAACAACGCGTCCTAATTCTTTCGATTTTTGTTTTGCCAAAGCGATTACTTCCGCAAATGTAGGAATCGAATATTTATTATTATATTCTTGTGAACGCTCCGCAAAAGCCTGTTTTGCTTTTAATTGCTTTATTTCTGCTAAAGTAAAATCAGAAACAAACCAATCGGTCACCATAGCTCCATCCAAATTTTTAGTAGTTTTTTTGGAAGCAAAAGCAGGTATTTCAGCCACGTTTGTTGTCCCAGAAAGCATTGGCTCATGGCGTATTACAAGCTGTCCGTCTTTTGTCATTACTAAATCGGGTTCTATAAAATCAGCTCCCATTTCAATGGCTTTAGTATAGCCTTCGATAGTGTGCTCTGGCAAATAACCTGATGCGCCTCGATGAGCAATCACAATAGGATTTGCTCCGGTTAAAGTGGGATACTTTGCGTTTTCCATTGGTAGCTTATTATGTGAAGCACAAGATAAAAAAATAGCACCTCCTAAAAAAACAATACCACGTAAACCTTGAATAGAAATCATAATTTATCTTTTTACAAATAAATTCAATTTTATTGTAAAAACCATTAGTACTACATTAAAAATCAGTTATATAATTTCAAAAAAAATCCCAACTTATCAAAGATGATAAGTTGAGATGCTGCTCTAGTCAAAAAGACAATTGCTTTTTAAGCAATCTTTTTATCTTTCTTCTTATAATTAATAATGAAGACTCCAGTAATGATCAAAGCTGTTGCAATAATAAAGTCGGTAGTAATAACTTCATCCAACAGCAACCAACCCAGAAAAACCGCAATTATAGTATTGATATATGATAAAATTGAAACTTGAATTGCTGTAACTCGCTTTAAAGCATAATGGTACGCAAAAAAAGCAAGTATTGACCCAAAAATTGAAAGATACAAAGCTGCAAAAATACTTTTTGAGCTCCATGAACTCACATCTGGACTTGGTGAAAAAATAAAAGCCAAAACAAGCTGAACCAAAGTAGCGATAGTAAATTGATAAAATAAATTCAATTTAATATTATTCGATTTATGAGCGTGTGTTTTTGTGTAAATTGTTCCAGTTGCCCAACCTAAAATTGCTAAACTCATAAATACAAGTCCGTGTTTATAATTAGAATCCAAAAACGAACCAAGTCCCTCTTTAAAAATAAACACCACACCCGAAAACCCAATTACAACACCTATAAACCCTTTTAAACTTGGCTTTTGCAATCCAAACAGAACACTCCCTATAAAAATAAGCACAGGTGATAACGCACTCATTATCGATGCCAATCCGCTTGGCAATGTTTGTTCCGCAACAGTAGTAAATCCGTTAGCAACAACAATCATCAATAAAGCCGGAATTAATTGGTGTTTAAAATTTTCCCAACCAATCCATTTTAGTTCTTTTTTGAATAACAAAATAATCAATAATATTAATCCTGCCAACCCTTGGCGGATAGAAGTCACAAACCAAGGCGGAATAGTTTCCACCGCAATTCTAATCCCTAAAAAAGTTGTTCCCCATACGATTCCTACTGTAGCCATACAGAGAAATAATTTATAATCCGGATTTTGTTTCATTGCCTAATGCTGTGTATATGTCTTAAATAAAAAAGTCCCAAATTATAATGATATAATTTGGGACTTTTAAAATAGTATCTATTTCAAACTAAGAAACCTTGCTTCTTATTTTTTGTTCCCATTCCCAAGCACTCTTCATCGCTTCATCTAGCGTTGATTGCGCTTTCCAACCCAGCACATCATTAGCTTTTGTTGTATTTGCATAAGCTTCTGTGATATCCCCTTCTCTACGTGCTACAATTTTGTATGGTAGTTTTTTATCACTTACTTTTTCAAAACTAGAAATCACCTCTAAAACAGAACTTCCCTTTCCTGTCCCTAGATTAAAAGTTTCCACTTTGGCCAGATTCTTTTTATTCAATAATCTTTGCAGAGCCACAACATGCGCTTTTGCCAAATCGACGACATGAATATAATCCCGCACACAAGTACCATCTGCTGTTGGATAATCATCTCCATAAACAGACAGCTCTTTACGCAATCCGATTCCGGTTTGCGTAATAAAAGGAACTAAATTTTGAGGAACACCAATTGGTAATTCTCCTATTTCTGTAGATGGATGTGCCCCAACTGGATTAAAATAGCGCAATAAAATAGCATTGATATTAGTTGCTTTCGCAGTATCTCTAATAATTTCTTCTCCTATTTTTTTGGTATTCCCGTATGGAGACATTGGCTGTTGCACAGGAGCATCTTCTGTAATTGGCATCTTTTCGGCTTGACCGTAAACCGTACAAGAAGAGCTAAATATAAAACTAGCTTCTGGTTTTTGTTGTAGTTCTTGTAAAAGATACACCAAACTACTGATATTGTTTTCGTAATACAAAAGTGGATTTTCGACACTCTCGCCCACCGCTTTTGAAGCCGCAAAATGAATTACCCCAGTAACATCATCATATTTTTTAAAGAAATTTTGTACTGCCCCCTTTTCTCTTAAATCTAATTTTTCGAATAATGGAGTTTTACCTGTAATGGCTACGATTCCTTTTAAAACATCTTCTGATGAATTAGAAAGGTTATCGATTATCACAACTTCAAAGCCTTCATTTTGCAATTCGACTACGGTATGCGATCCGATAAATCCTAATCCTCCTGTTACTAATACTTTCATTTCTTGGTTATTTTTTGGCTATTTATTTGATTTGGTTTATTTCAAAAATTCGATTACACTATCGGTAATAAATTTAATTTGCTCATCATCAAGTTCTGTATGCATTGGTAATGAAAGTACTTCTTGCACCAATTGATTGGTTACTGGGAAATATTCTTCTTTATAACGAACATCTAAATAAGCTTTTTGTGAATGCAACGGAATTGGATAGTAAATCGCACATGGGATTCCTTTATCCTGCAAGTGTTGCAATAATCCGTTTCTATCTGCATTTATAATTCGCAATGTATATTGATGAAAAACGTGATCGTTTTCACTAGCATTAAATGAAGGCGTAATAATATTAGGATGCCCTGCTAATGCTACATTATACTTAGTTGCTGCCTCACGACGTGCTTTATTATAGTCATTTAACAATGGAAGTTTCACATTTAAAACTCCTGCTTGAATACTATCTAAACGAGAATTTACTCCCACTACATCATGATGGTAACGTTCGTACATTCCGTGATTTACGATTCCACGAATAATATGAGCCAAAGCATCATCATTGGTAAAAATAGCTCCACCATCTCCATAACAACCTAAGTTTTTAGATGGAAAGAATGAAGTTGCAGCTACATGCCCCATAACTCCTACTTTAGTTTTTGCACCTGATTTAGAAACATAATCAGCTCCAATTGCTTGCGCATTATCTTCGATTACATATAAATTGTGTGCTGCAGCAAGCTCCATAATCGCATCCATATTAGCCGCACGACCAAATAAATGTACAGGAACGATTGCTTTAGTTTTTGGAGTTATAGCTTTTTTAATAGCTTCAATAGAGATATTCATACTATCCATTTCAACATCTACCAAAACTGGTGTTAATTGCAACAAAGCAATTACCTCAACTGTAGCTGCAAAAGTAAAATCGGCTGTAATAACCTCATCACCAGGTTTTAAGTCCAATCCCATCATTGCTATTTGCAATGCATCAGTACCGTTTGCGCAAGGAATAACATGCTTTACCCCTAAATACGATTCTAAGTTTTTTTGAAATTGCTGAACCAACGGTCCATTGATATATGTATTTGTATCTAAAACCTCTTGAATTGAAGCATTTACTGCTACTTTTATTTTATCATATTGACTTTTTAAGTCAACCATTTGAATTTTTTTCATTGTGATATTCTAATTTAAAGTTTGCGTCCTTGAATTAAAAAAAGTTCAATTTTAATTGACTTTCAAAATAATACTTCCAAAAACGAGCAACAAAAATAGTTATTTAATGAGTTTAAACCAATGAAAATAATTGAAAGAAACGTATTTTAGCCCCAAATATCCAACTATGCTTTTCTTATACAATCTAATCGTTATTATTGTAAGTTTTTTATTAAAAATAGTAGCGCTTTTTAGCCGTAAAATCAAACTTTTTGTAGATGGCAGAAAAAGCGTTTTCACAACCCTACAAGAAAAGATAAACCTCACAGACAAAACGATTTGGTTCCACGCTGCTTCGCTAGGCGAGTACGAACAAGGTTTACCTGTAATTGAAAAAATAAAAGAAAAATACCCTTCACATAAAATCATCGTTACCTTTTTTTCTCCTTCTGGCTATGAAGTACGAAAAAACAATACTGTTGCCGATGTTACTCTTTATTTACCATTGGACACCAAACAAAATGCAAAACAATTTTTAAAGTTGGTACATCCCGAGATGGTCTTCTTTATTAAATATGAATTTTGGCCAAACTACCTTAATGAATTAAAAAAGAACAACACTCCTACCTATTTAGTATCTGGAATATTCAGAGACAATCAAATATTCTTTAAATGGTACGGAGGCTTTTACAAAAAAGCACTTGACGCGTTTACTTATTTTTTCGTTCAGAACGAAAGCTCAAAAAACAAAATTGAATCTATTGACTACAAAAACGTAATTATCTCAGGCGATACTAGATTTGATCGTGTGGTTGCAATTTTAGAACGAAACAACACATTAGATTTTATTTCTGAATTCAAGAACAACACTCCTACCATTGTTATTGGAAGCTCATGGCCCAAGGACGAAGCGCTACTAACTCAATACATCAACACCACAAAAGAACAAGTAAAATTCATTATCGCTCCTCACAACATCAAACCAGAACAAATTACTGCGTTACAAAATTCTATCACTAAAAAGACAATCTTATTTTCTGAAAAAGAAGGAAAGAATTTAGCAGACAATGATGTTTTCATTATTGACACTGTTGGAATACTTACCAAGATATACAGCTACGCAACAATTGCGTATGTTGGCGGTGGTTTTGGAAACCCTGGAGTCCACAACATACTTGAACCAGCAACTTTTGGTCTTCCTATTGTAATAGGCCCAAATTACTCTCATTTTGCCGAAGCTATTGAACTTGTTCAACTAGGAGGCTGTATTTCTATCACCAATGCAACAGAGTTAGAAAACGCTTTTAACAATCTTATTTCAAATCAAAGCTACCTTGCCGAAAAAGGCTTGATTTGTAAGTCTTATGTACAAGAAAAAAAGGGCGCAACAGATACAATTATGAATGCAATTTAATCTGACTCCCTAATTTTCCCTAAAAACTGTTATCCAAATCATAATTTTCTGTTTGTTTTAGATCAAAAATGAATTCTTAAATTTAATTATCACACCTCTAAGGCTAGTCTTTTTTTATTGTGAAAAAATTAATCAAAAACCAGAAAGCACTGATTCTACTAGCGTTACCAAACAATTTCGTCCTAAAAACATTAAATCAAATATCAATTTATCACTTAAGAAAGCTATTTAACGTTTTTGGCACGTTATTTGTTAATAAGATATAACGTAGGCAATGAAGAATATTTTAAAAAAAAAATAAAAAAATATTTTACATATTAAAAAATTTATATCTTTGCCACGAATTAATAATTAACCTTTTATAATAAAGTAAGATGAAAAAAGTATTTTTAAGTTTAGCTGTTGTTGCTGTTTTAACTGTTGTATCTTGTAAAAAAGCTGACGCTGCACCTGCTGACGACGCTGCTGTAGTTGATTCTGCTGCTGTTGTTGTTGATTCTGCTGCTGCTGTAGTTGATTCTGCTGCTGTTGTAGTTGATTCTGCTGCTGCTGTTGCTACTGAAGCTGCTGCTACTGCAACTGAAGCTGCAAAAAAATAATTAGAACTTAAATTCTAAAATTTTTAAAGCCATCCGCTTAGCGTGATGGCTTTTTTATTGGATTAAAACGCAGCAATACATTTTAAACAAAAAAAAGAGAGCATTTTGATAAATCAAAATGCTCTCTTTTTTTCAACCACCCTCCCACTAGTCCTCAAAAACAAAATCATCTACAGAGAAATCCAAAATCTCTGCTTTTGAACCATAAGTAACAATTTCTTTTATTCCTTTTTGAAGAAGCAATTCTGTCGTATACTTTCTACTTGTTGCAAAATGATTATCATTAAAAACCAACTTGAAAAAAAACTTTCCCCCAGACGATTTAAACTTCAAAAATTTAGCCGAGTCAATACTACCCTTAAATTTCTCAATCTCTTCTTCACACTCAAATTTAAGCTCATAACTAAGACTCGTAAAGATGACCTTCCCTTTTCTAGAAGTAAACACAAACTTATACTCATCATTAAACCTCTTACTTATAACAAAAGCTCCCATTTATATTTTTAGATTTTTTTTAGATTGTCGATTCTAGAATCGACTAAGATTTATTAAAGCCAGAAATCAAGTATTATAAGTTTACTACAGACTACAGACTATTGTAAAATAAAAAAACCTCTTCAAAAAGAAGAGGTTTCTTGTACTCAGAGCGGGACTTGAACCCGCACGAACATTGCTGTTCACTGGATTTTAAGTCCAGCGTGTCTACCAATTTCACCATCCGAGCATTATGTGGTGTTGAGCGAAAAACGGGGCTCGAACCCGCGACCTCGACCTTGGCAAGGTCGCGCTCTACCAACTGAGCTATTTTCGCCTTTCAAATTCTAATTAAGAACTACAATACTTGAATTGTGCCGTATTGCGAGTGCAAATTTAAGACATTTATTGAGTTATACAAGCGTTTTTTGAAAAAAAATTTCACTTATTTTATAATCAACTGATAACCTAAACTTTAAATATGAAATTATTTTCTTGTAATCATCCTTTTAATCTCATTAAGCTTCATTAACGCCTCTACTGGTGTTATCGCATTAATATCAAGATTTAAAATTTCTTCTTTAATCTCTTCCAATAACGGATCATCTAAATTAAAGAAACTCATTTGCATTTCATCACTATCCGATTTAATCCCGTTTAACGCATCACTTGAATGGTCTTTCTCCAATTTCTTCAAAAGCTTTTGTGCCTTCAAGATAACAATCTGAGGCATTCCTGCCATTTTTGCAACGTGAATTCCAAAACTATGTGCGCTACCTCCTTTTACAAGCTTTCTAACAAAAAGAACCGTATCCTTTAATTCTTTTACTGCAACATTATAATTCTGAATTCTAGGTAGCGAATCTGTCATTTCATTTAACTCGTGATAATGTGTAGCAAACAATGTTTTTGGTCTCGACGGATGCTCATGCAAAAATTCAGCAATAGCCCATGCAATCGAAATTCCATCATATGTACTCGTTCCTCTTCCTATCTCATCTAACAACACCAAACTTCTATCTGAAATATTATTCAAGATTGAAGCTGTTTCATTCATCTCAACCATAAAAGTAGATTCTCCCATCGAAATATTATCCGACGCTCCTACTCTTGTAAAGATTTTATCAACCATTCCCATTCTAACGCTATCCGCAGGAACAAAACTTCCCATTTGAGCCAATAATACAATTAAAGCAGTTTGGCGCAAAATAGCAGACTTACCAGACATGTTAGGCCCTGTAATCATAATTAACTGTTGCGTTTCTCTATCCAAGAAAACATCATTAGCTATATATGGTACACCAACTGGTAATTGTTTTTCAATAACAGGATGTCTTCCGTTTTTAATTTCCAATTCGAAAGTATCATCAATTTCCGGACAAACATATTTATTCTCGATTGCCAATTGCGTAAATGAACATAAACAATCTAGTTGCGCCACCAAATTTGCATTCATTTGCACCGGCTTGATGTATGTTGTTATCCAAGAAACCAATCCCTCAAAAAGTTCTAATTCTATTTTATGAATTTTCTCTTCAGCTCCTAAAATTTTAGTTTCATATTCTTTTAACTCTTCAGTAATATAACGTTCTGCATTTACCAAAGTTTGCTTACGAATCCATTCTGTCGGTACTTTATCTTTATGCGTATTTCTAACTTCGATATAATACCCAAAAACGTTATTAAATGAAATCTTCAAAGAAGTAATTCCGGTTCTCTCCGACTCTCTTTTTTCAATCCCCTCCAGAAACTCTTTTCCTGAAGTAGAAATAGCTCGCAAATCATCTAACTCTTCACTAATTCCTTTTGCAATAGCATTTCCTTTATTAATAGATACAGGTGCTGCCTCTTGATTTAAAGTTGTTTTAATTTTTTCACGCAATAAATCACAACTATGCAAATTAACGCCTATTGTTTTTACTGCTTCTTGTGAACTCTTAAGAGCAAGGTCTTTTATAGGAATGATTGCATCTAATGATTCTTTCAGATAAACAATCTCACGCGGAGAAACTTTACCTGCGGCAATTTTAGAAATCAAACGTTCTAAATCTGATATTTGCTTAATTTGATACTGAATATTATGAAGCACCTCTTGATTCTCCTTTAAGTAAGAAACTACTTCGTGACGGCTCTTAATCTTTTCACTATCTTTAAGAGGTAACGCCAACCAACGTTTCAACAATCGCCCACCCATTGGCGAAAGCGTTCTATCAATAACATCCAAAAGCGTAACTGCATTCGGATTGTAACTGTGATACAATTCTAGATTTCGAATCGTAAATCGATCCATCCACACATAAGCGTCTTCGGCAATTCGCTGAATTGTTGTTATGTGCTGTACTCTATTATGTTGCGTTTCGGATAAGTAATATAGAATAGCTCCCGAGGCAATAATTCCTTCTTTTAATTCTTCTACCCCAAAACCTTTTAAAGAAACAGTTTGAAAATGCTTCGTTAAAATCTCTAAAGCATAGTCTTCTTTATAAATCCAATCTTCTAAATAAAAACTATGAAAATCTTCTCCAAAAGCTTCTTTGAAATCATTTTTATTGTGCTTAGGAACCAGTACTTCACTTGGTCTAAAATTCTGTAATAATTTATCTATGTATTCAGTATTTCCTTGGGCCATTAGGAATTCTCCCGTAGAAACATCCAAAAACGAAATTCCTATATTTTTATTGACAAAATAAACTGATGCCAAAAAGTTATTGGCTTTAGACTGCAATACCTCATCATTTAGAGAAACACCTGGAGTCACCAACTCCGTAACACCTCTTTTAACGATTGTTTTAGTCATTTTAGGATCTTCTAGCTGATCACAAATCGCTACACGAAGTCCTGCTTTTACTAATTTGGGCAAATACGTATTAATAGAATGATGTGGAAAACCCGCCAAAGCTGTTTCGGTTTCTGAGCCTGCTCCTCTTTTTGTTAATGTTATACCTAAGATTTTAGAAGCCCTAACAGCATCTTCTCCAAAGGTTTCGTAAAAATCACCAACTCTAAAAAGCAAACATGCATCTGGATATTTTCTCTTAATATCATTGTATTGTTTCATTAACGGTGTTTCTTTCACCACTTTCTCTTTCGCTGCCAAATTACTGTGTTTTTAAATGAAATATTATGACAGCGAATTTATAAATTTTAAAGCGAATAAAGAATCCCAGAAAAAATTAAAATATTTTTAAGGTAATTTTAAGGTACACTTTCATTATTTTACATAAATTTGTTAATAATTAAAAAATAAACTAAAAATGAAAAAAATAGTTCTACTTGTAATGTTTACAGTACTAAGCGTTGCTACATCAAACGCACAAGCTAAAGCTAAAACAGCTAAAGTTGATGGTGCTGGAATGGTTTTCGTTAACGAAGTAATAGATTACGGAACAATTGCACAAAATGCAGATGGAAAACGTGAATTTGTTTTTACTAATAACGGTAACAAACCATTAATCATCACTAACACACAAGGATCTTGTGGATGTACAGTTCCAACTTCTCCAAAAGAGCCAATTGCTCCAGGTGGAAAAGGTATCATTGGTGTAAAATATGCTACTGATAGAGTAGGTTCTTTTACTAAAACAGTAACAGTTTCATCTAACGCAGCTGGACAACCTACAAAAACTCTTACGATTAAAGGTACAGTTTTAGCAGCAAATGATGCTCCAAAAAGCTAAATCGTAAAACAGCAAAAAAAATAAACGAAAAGCTTCCTTATATTTGGAAGCTTTTTTTATTACTAGAATTTAAATAATTATGAGAAAACTCGAAAACAGCGAGCTCGAAAGAAAATCTATTGCTGCTTTTAAAAAATCAGACAAGACACCTCTTATTTTAGTATTAGACGACATTCGTAGTCTACACAATATAGGTTCTGTATTTAGAACGGCAGATGCATTTTTAATTGAAAAAATAATCCTGTGTGGTATCACTGCAACTCCACCCAACAAGGAAATACACAAAACAGCACTTGGTGCTACTGAAACCGTTACTTGGGAACACCACGAAAGCGTTTTAGAAGTAATCGAAAATCTTAAAAAGGAAAACGTTACTACACTAGCAATCGAACAAGTTGAAAGCGCTATTTTCTTGCAAGATTTTGAAGTAGAGAAAGACAAAAAATATGCTTTAGTATTTGGAAACGAAGTGTATGGCGTATCTCAAGAAGCTGTTGCAATTTGCGATGGTTGTATTGAAATTCCACAATTAGGAACCAAACATTCACTTAATATTTCTGTGAGTGCTGGTATTGTTGTTTGGGATTTATTTCAGAAAATGAATTGGCCAAAATAATTTTAGAAACTTCTAGTTTCGAAATGACAGAATACAAAACAACATTACTATCACAATGAAAACCAAACGCTGGACTTACTTCTTAATTGGATTATTACTATTTCTTTTCTCAGGAATATGGGCTTTTAAAAAATTTAATTTCAATTCTGAACATACAATAGGACAGCCTTTGGATAGCCTAAATGGTATTTGCGTTTATTACAACGGAGGAGTGAATAATGTTACTGATAGAAATCTCACCGCCGACAATTACAATCTTGGCCTAAAATACCAGTGTGTAGAATTTGTAAAGAGATATTACTACGAGCATTTTAACCACAAAATGCCTGATAGTTATGGTCACGCCAAAGATTTTTTTAACGAAAAACTTTCTGATGGTCAAAAAAATGAAAAGAGGAATTTAATACAATATACCAATCCAAGTATAAGCAAACCCAAAGTTGACGACCTGCTAATTTACAGCGGAACTATTTTTAACCGATTTGGACACGTTGCAATTGTTTCGAATGTTACTGCTAATGAAATAGAAATAATTCAGCAAAACCCAGGTCCGTTTAGTAAATCTAGAGAAACCTTCTCTTTAATTGAAAAAGAAGGAAAATGGACAATTAATAATGATAGAATCTTAGGTTGGTTAAGAAAAGAATAGCTAGCCTATTTTTTTCTGGATTTCTTCTAAAACAAAAAGATAATCTTCATGTTTCTTTACAAAATCACGGTCTGAGACATCAATAATCAAAACATTTAAATCTGCTTGAGATTTAATATATTCCAAATAGCCATTGTTGATTTTATCTAAATAAGCAGCCTCAATATTTTGCTCGTAGCTTCTGCCTCGTTTTTTTATGTTTTGCAATAAACGTTCTGTATTTTGATATAAATACACATACAAATCGGGCTTTGGCATTTCCTTATAAATAATATCGAACAAGTTTCTATACAATCGATATTCATCTTCCGCAAGTGTAATTTTAGCGAAAATCAATGATTTAAAGATATGATAATCGGCTACGATAAAATCTTTAAACAAATCAAATTGAGCCAAATCATCCGATAATTGCTGATAACGATCTGCCAGAAAAGACATTTCGAGTGGAAAAGCATATCGATTTTGATCTTTATAAAATTTGGGCAAAAAAGGATTGTCTGCAAAACGTTCTAATACCGTTTTAGCATTAAAATCATCTGCTATCTTATGCACTAAAGTTGTTTTTCCTGCACCAATATTCCCTTCAAAGGCAATATAATTAAATCGTTGCATCGGAATTTCTTGTAGTGGACTTTTCAAACTCTGAACAACTGTACAAACACTATCGTCTGGCGATATTGCAATTAATTCTGAAATTGTTTTTTGAAAAATTGGATGCTTCCAGTTTAAATTCAAATCTTGAATAGGCAGCAAGACAAAATTTCGATTTTGCATCAAAGGATGTGGCACCTTGAGCTTTTCTGTATCGACAACTTCATCTTCGTAAATAATGAGATCAATATCTATTAGTCGAGATTGGTAACCTTGTTGCTCTGAACGAGTACGTCCTAATTGTTTTTCTACTTTTAAAACCTGATTTAATATTTTTTGTGCAGACGCATTGGTATGCAAAACCAAAGCACAATTATAAAATGCATCACTTTCAAAACCCCAAGCCGGTGTCTCATATAACTTCGAAACTTGAACAACAGTACCAATTTCCTGATGTATCAAATTAATGCAGTTTTCGATATTTGCTAACCTATTTCCTTGGTTACTTCCTAGGGATAAAACGACCTGATATTGTGATTTCATAATTAGATGCAAATTAACTAAAAGTATTTTAGAAATAGCAATATATTTGTATATCGACTTATAACAAAATAAAAAAATATAAAGTCGCGATTTGTAACATTTTAGCTTTTTTGCTACTTATTAAAAAATTGTAATTATGAAATTTTTAGGAAATGTAATAGCTACCGTAATCGGTATTTTTGTTTTTTTCATGCTGTCTTTTTTTGGAATAATGTTATTAGCGGCACTTTTTGGAGGCGATAGTAATGCTGTTACAATAAAAACGGACTCTGTAATTGAACTCGATTTAAGAAAAATACAAAATGATTATGCCGGGAAATATAAAGACCCTTGGGTAACTATTTTTTCTGAGCAAAAAGGTATCGGATTAACAGATATCATTAACGCAATAGATGTAGCAAAAACAGATGACAACATTAAAGGGATTTCTATTCTTAATGACGCCTCTTCTTTAGGAATGGCGCAAAGTAAAGATTTACGAAATGCCCTTGAGAGTTTTAAAAAATCAGGAAAGTTTGTAATGGCTTATTCTAATGGGTATTCTCAAAAAGAATATTATCTAAATTCTGTTGCAAATACAATCTATTTAAATCCTGTTGGTGAATTAGATTTTAAAGGTTTGTCTTCTGAAATTATGTTTTTCAAAGATTTTCAAGATAAGTCAGGTATTCACATGGAAGTAATTCGCCATGGAAAATATAAAAGTGCAGTTGAGCCATTCCTTGAAAACAAAATGAGTGATGCCAACAGAGAACAAACGGGTGCTTTATTAAGCTCAATCTGGAATACTGTTGTTGCCGATATTTCTAAAAGCCGTAACATTCCTGTTGATCGATTAAATGAAATCGCTAATGGTCTTTTGGCTAGAACTCCTGAAATGGCAAAAGCAGAACGTCTTGTAGATGTTATAGCTTACGAAGATGTTTATCATGAAGCGATTAAAAAAGCCTTAAAGGTAACTGGCGACGATGATTATAATAAAATTTCTATTTCTGATTATACTCAAAACTTTATCACTACTGCGATTAGCTCTAGTGCTACGGGCGACCAAATAGCTATTATTTATGCTCAAGGAGAAATTCAAAGTGGAGAAGGTGATGTTACTGTTATCGGAGAAGGATCAATGCGCCGTTCTTTGCAAGATGCACGCAAGAACAAAGATGTAAAAGCAATTGTACTACGAATTGACAGTCCTGGTGGAAGCGCTTTAACTTCTGATTTAATTTGGAGAGAAGTAGAATTAACTAAGAAGATTAAACCTGTAGTTGTTTCTATGGGGAATTACGCCGCATCTGGAGGATATTATATCGCGTGTAATGCTAATAAAATATTTGCTGAAAGCAATACAATAACTGGTTCTATTGGAGTTTTTGGAGTATTACCAAATTTCACTCCATTGGCCAACAAACTAGGAATTAATACTGAACAAGTAAAAACACATACAAATGCTGCTAACTACAGTCCATTTGTCCCTTTAGACGAGAACTTCAAAGCGGTAACTCTAGAAAGTGTTGAACATATCTATAAAACTTTTGTAACTCATGTTGCTGAAGGAAGAAAAATGACTTTTGATCAAGTTGATGCTATTGCACAAGGTAGAGTTTGGACTGGTTCTGAAGCACTAAAAATTGGTCTTGTAGATAAAATTGGAGGCTTGAATGACGCTATAGCCGAGGCTGCAACTCTTGCTAAAGTAAAAGATTACAGCACACAAAACTATCCGGAATACGAAAAGAAATTCAACGATATGTTGCAAAATTTACCTTTTGCAAAATCAAAAGAGAATTTTATTAAAGAAGAAATAGGAGAAGAAAATTATTTTATTATCGAACAAGTAAAAAGATTACAAGCTAAAAAAGGCGTACAAGCCATGATGCCATTTGAAATTAACATTAGATAATTTATAAATTTATTACAATTACAATCCGTTTAAGTTAGACTTAAGCGGATTTTTTGTTTTATACCAAATCGCCAAAAGTTAACTCAGGTTTAATTTAGCGGTAACATACATAAGTGGATGTTGTTGCTACTTTAGCCAAATATTACAAGGGCAACTATACAAGCATTTAAGACATTTTAAGCTAGTAGAATTCATAGTAATCATAACCCTGTTTATTTTTTTGGATAGCTTACTCGTATCGCCCCCCTCGATATGTAGTAGGCTATTTTTTTAGATTAAACTCATTAGAAGACTTCTAAAAGAATAGGACTAAATTTCTTTTTATAAAGGAAATTCAAAAGGAATCTCTCATAAAAGTTTATTTTTGTGATAAGCAGGCACAAAATTTGCTTGTAATAACTGAATATTAATAACTATACATATGCTAAAGAAAGCTCTGAAAATCGCAGGAATAGTGATCGTTTTACTGATTGCTTCTTTATTTGCCATTCCGTTTTTTTTTAAAGACCAAATTAAAAACAAAATATCCGAAGCCATCAATGAGAGCGTTGATGCCAAAGTTAGTTTTGTAGACGCCGATTTGAGCTTATTTAAAAACTTTCCGAATGCTAACGTCACCATAGAAAAATTAGTGATTATAAATAAAGCTCCTTTTGAAGGGGATACTTTAGTTTCATTAGGTGAGTTAAATTTAAAAATGAGTATCAAAGAGCTTTTCAAAGGAAAAGAGGAAGCGTTGAACATTCAAGGAATTGATACTAAAAATGGATTAATCAATATTATATTTGATAAAAATGGTGTGGGTAATTTTGACATTGCACTAAAAAAAGACGAATCTAAAAAAGACGAAACCGCCAGCAAACCTCTTTCTTTAAAAATCCAAGGGTACAAAATTGAAAATTTCACTTTTAGATATTTTGACCAAGGTTCAAAAATAAAAATGGTTATCGATAGCTTAAACCATGAAGGAAAAGGTGATTTTACCGCTTCAAATCTTGACCTAGTTACAAAATCGACTGCCAAAGTATCTTTGGACATGGATAAAGTAAATTACATGAAAAATGTATCGCTAACTCTTGATGCAGTTTTAGGTATCGATTTAGAAAAAAGCAAATATACTTTTAAAGAGAACAAAGCTTTAATCAATCAGTTGCCATTAGAATTTGATGGTTTTATTCAAATGGTTGAAGGGGGGCAAGAATATGATTTAAAATTTAAAACGCCTACCTCATCTTTCACCAACTTCTTAGGGTTAATTCCATCTGCTTATTCTTCTGGATTAGATGGTGTAAAAACTACCGGAGATTTTACTGTTGCAGGATTTGCCAAAGGAAAATATTCGGACACTACTGTTCCTAAATTTAATATTGAAATTGCATCTAACAATGCTTCATTTAAATATCCAAACTTGCCAAAATCAGTTCAAAACATTGTTATTGATACTAGGATTATAAACGAAACTGGTGTCCTAAATGATACTTATGTAAATTTAGACAAACTATCATTTAAGATTGATCAAGATGTTTTTAATGCTAAAGCGAATATTAAGAATATTACTGTAAATCCTATTGTAGATGCTGCATTAAAAGGAACTATTAACTTAGCGAACCTTTCTAAAGCTTATCCTATAAAAATGGACAAACCTTTGTCTGGTATTTTAAAAGCGGATGTGACTACTAATTTTGATATGGCTTCAGTTGAGAAAAGTCAATATCAAAACATTAAAAATGCTGGTACGATGAGTTTATCTGGATTTAAATATACAGATGAAAATAACAAATCGATGAATATTAGTACTGCTTTGGTTCAGTTTACTCCAAGCACAATTAACTTAAAGCAATTTGATGCTACTACTGGAAAAAGTGACATGAGCATCAATGGAGTTCTTGAAAATTTCTATGGTTTCATGTTTAAAAAACAAGAACTAAGAGGTAATTTCAATATGAGCTCAAACCAATTGGCTGTAGCTGATTTTATGACTACCGGAGAACCTGCACCTGCTAAAACGGAAACACAAGCAGATTCTAAAGCAAAAGCTAAGCCAGCGGAAGCAATGAAAATTCCAGCTTTCTTAAATTGTACATTAACAGCAAAAGCAGCTACTGTTTTGTATGATAATTTAAAACTAAAAGATGTTTCTGGAAAGATAATCGTAAAAGATGAAAAAGCAACTTTAGAGAACTTTAAAACGGCTATTTTTGGAGGTACAATTGCTTTAAACGGAGCAGTATCTACAAAAGCAAAAGTACCAACTTTTGATATGAATTTAGGATTCAATCAAGTTGATATTGCACAATCGTTTACGCAATTAGACTTGTTGAAAAAGATTGCTCCAATAGCAGGAATTGTCAATGGTAAAATAAACTCGACTATAAAACTTAACGGAAACCTCGATGCTAACGAATTAACTCCTGACTTAAAATCTATATCAGGTGATTTGTTAGGTCAATTACTTTCTACAACTGTAAATGCCCAGAATTCGACTGTATTAAATGCTTTAACTTCTAATATTAAATTTCTTGATATTAATAAGTTAAACTTAAATGACTTAAAAATCGGACTTACATTTGATAATGGAAAAGTAAATGTAAAACCATTCGATATAAAATACCAAGACATTAAAGCAACTATTGGAGGAACTCATGGTTTTGACCAAACAATGAACTACACTATAAAGTTGGATGTTCCTGCAAAATACCTTGGATCTGAGGCAAATGCTTTCTTAGCTAAAATGTCTCCTGCTGATGCCGCAAAACTGCAAAGCATTCCGATTAATGCATTCTTGACTGGTAATTTTTCTAATCCAAAAGTTTCTACCGATATGAAAAGTGCTGTTACTAACTTAACAACACAATTGGTTAACCAACAAAAAGAGAAACTGACTAAACAAGGAACAACTGCTTTAACGGATTTGATTAATAAAAACACTAAATCAAAAGACACTACAAAGGCAGGTGCAGCCAACAAAGAAAAAACTACCGAACAGGTAAACAAAGCTGCCGATTTAATAAACGGTTTGTTTAAGAAAAAGAAAAAAGAAGAGCCGGCAACGACTCCTTAAAAACATATTATTAAATTACAAAAAAGCCTAAGAATTCAATTCTTAGGCTTTTTTCATTTACAAGTCAGCAAATTTTCATTCAACACATAGAAACATAGATTTTATGTAAAAAAAGAAATACATTTCTTCCACATAACAACCTTTGTGTACTTAAGAAAAGTGAAACGCCTATTTTAAGAGTACAAAATCTATGTTTCTATGCGTTAAAATTAATTACTCCTATATTGTTTCTAAAACAATTTATCGGGATCTGTTAGTTTTTCTAACTCTGCCCTTAAATCTGTTTTTAGAATACTTAATCCTAACTGATAAGAAGCATTCATCCAACCAAATCCTTCTTCGGTTATATAATCGAATGCTGTACCCACATTGCCATATTCTGCAAAAATCTTAAGTGAACTTGTTTCTAAATTAAATTTCTCCGGAATGGTGCCATTATAATCTACTGCATTACGTGTAATAAGCCATAACCAGCGATAAATCATTTCTTGCGCTTCATCTACATAATTATAATTTATTAGCCCTTCCCACAGGAAAACCTGATGTGGTGCCCATCCAAAAGGATAATCCCATTGTCGCTGTGGTGAATTTACATCTAGATTTTCAATCTCCTCTTTGGTGCTTCCTGCAATCCCTCCTTTTAATTTAAATTTTGGTAATGCTTCTTTTACCAAAATTGCTGCTTGCTCTGCACTACATAATTTTGCCCAAAGCGGATAAAATGTTGCTGCAGCATCAAATACATGTGGTTCTTTCTTTACAAAATTATAATCATAATAAATCTCTGTGTTCTTATCCCAAAGCAATTCATTGATTTTATCTTTTCTAGAAACTGCCTTCTCTTTCCAGTATTCGGCAGTATAAGTTGTTTGTTGCTCATCTGCAAAATGATTCTCAAATACGGTTTCAATTAAGTAAGCAATATCGGTTTCGTATTTATAAAGTAAGCTGTTTAAATCTATTGTATTTAAATCAGCACAAATATCCACAAATCGATTCGTAGTATCATGACCACTTTCTCGCATGCTACGATCGTGTACAAAATAGGCATCTAGACTAGCGTCAATAATTTCTCTATCAAGATATTTCTTCTCAAATTCTCTTAGAGGTAATTTATATAACTGTGCATATTTTTCAAGAACATCATCAAAATGTCCTACCTCAACTTCAAACGGAAGTCCAATTCCTTCTGCTTTATAACGGTTCAATCCATTTGAAGTAAGTCGCTTTCCTTCTACCATCCAAACCGTTTGATATTCTTTTATCGCAGTATGAAGGTGTCTTGCTATCCAATCTTTCGTTGGTTTCGCCTCTTTTACAATTGCAACAATCAACGAAGTGTATAATGGTGGTTGCGTGCGGGTTAAATAGTAACTTCTGTTTGCATTAAGAATTTTTCCGTAATGATCAATTTGGTATTTAAAATTCTCAGCTATCCCAATAGCCAATTCTGGTTTATTATCTAATAAAAGTCCAATAGCAATAAAATAGCTATCCCAACCATACATCTCGTTAAACCTACCTCCCGGAACGACAAAAGGAACTCCTTTTGTCTCTCCGTTTTCCTGTTGCAATGCTAGAGCAAGAATCCCCGGCTTTTTGTTCAACGTCAATACATATTCTGAAGAAATATCATTGGCTAGTTGCACTACTTGCAATTTAGGAATAGATTTCTCTAACGCTTTAAAATACTCAAAAGCTATTTTATCTGTTGCAGGAACATACAAATAAGAAACTGCGTTTTCTATCTTTTCATCTTCTACAATTTTAGCAACTCCTTTGGCATCGATAGTTCTTGTTAATCCATTCCAATATAAATCCTTTATTTTTCTAGAAATACGACTTACTGGATTTTCGATTATTTCAGAACTATCTATTTCAGCAAATTCTAAATTGCTTTTTTTAGACAATGCTAATTCTTGTAATAGATTAGATAAATAATAAGTCCCTTCGACATGCAATGAATTTCCGTTTTCATCTTCCAATAAAAAACTTTTAGGTCCTTTATCATCAATCGTAATCTTTTTATCCCCATCTGTATCTTCTTGGGCTAATAAGCGCTGAAGTGTCTGATTTATGTTTAGTTTAAATTTCATTTTTTGTCGTAATTTTTTTTAATATAAAGAATGAGACCAATAGTAATGACATTGGAATCAAGGTGTAATAAAATGCATTCTGTGGCCCTTGATTCTGGAATAGCCAACCTATTATTCTTGAACCTATTGTTCCTCCCAAAGCAGAGAACACTACAATTAACCCCGTCATTGAACTATGTAAATTTTTAGGCAAAGCACTTAATATAACTGAATTAAGCAACGGATAAATAGGCGCTATAAATAATCCTACAAGTGGAAATGCGAAACCTATTAATGGAATATCCTGAAAAGAATGAATCGTTTTTACTTCTAACCCAACCGTCTTTGGCAATACAAAAATTACAATCAACATGGCACATATAATACAGAAGCTTAGTACCCAAATCCAGTTTATTTTCTTTGTAATTTCTCCCGCTAGAATTCGCCCAACAGCTAGAGAAATAGCTAGAATACTAGCCATCATTATGCTATTGTTTTCGGATAAGTGAAGTACTTTATCATTAAACGTTGGTAACCAAGACATGATTCCTTGTTCTATCATTACGAATAAAAAAGCACTAACTACAAAAACGATTACCAATGATTTTGCCATTAGCTTAATCATTTGCATAAAATCATCGGCTAGATTTACTCCTGGAATTTCTACTGGTTTTTCTATTTTTATAAAGAACAAAAAACCGAATGACAACAATGTTAGTAATGCCAAAAACCAATACACATTAAGCCATGAATCTGGATTTGTATCGGTATTAAAAGCTGGAAATAAAAAATAAGCTAGTGCAATCCCTATCATAAAAACACCCTCGACACTACTCATTAATGCATTGTGCTCCTTCTGATTTTCTGTTACTGTGCCAATAAGTGAGTAAACAGATACTTTTATTAGAGCAAAAGAAACTCCTACGGTTGCAAAAAGTAATTTGGCATAATTAAACGAATTGCCATAAAACATAGCTATACAAGCAAAAGTTACCAATCCTAACCCAATAAGCATTGCTTTTTTATATCCAATTCTTGGTAGAAAAGAAGCTATTAAAAAAGATACTATTGCAATGGGTAAATCCTTAAAAGCTTCTAAAATGCTAGCCTGTAATTCATTTACTCCATAATTTTTTTGTGCTTTTAAAATCACTATCCCAACACTATTCAGTAGTATCGCAAATACAAAGTAATTGAGATATAATACTGCCGTTATTCCTGCTTTTTTCATACTACCCTATTGATTTACTAACGAATGTAACAAAAAACTAAATACTGTTATTACAACAGCATTTGGCTGAATTAATTAATATAAAAAAAACTAAAAGTTGATTGCTACTGAAAATCTAAATGCTCGTCCTAAAATAGGTCTTGCCAAAAACACATCTGTATCTGATGTTGATTGTCTTGGATTCCCTTCGGTTAAACCAATCTCGTTGAACAAGTTAGTTCCATCAACAGCAAATCGTAAATTATTAACCACATAACTTAAACCTGCTCCTACTTCTTTAAAGGCTGGTAAAACTTGTCTGTTATCCTGATTTGTATATTTTTTATCAAAATAAGTATATTGTGCATATCCTGATAATCTTTTGGTTATATCTACTTCTGGTCTTATTGTACAGAAGAATTTAGGAATTCTACGGGCTGTATTTCCGTTAAAATCGAAAGTACTTCCGTCTGCATTTTGACCTGTGAAATTATCATATTTTGGATTTTGAATTGTGAAATTAAAATTCAATCTCGCTATGCCATATCTTACGTTCGTTTCTACTTCTAATCCTAAATTGTTCACATCAGCAAATTTATTTTCAGAAGATCCATCGGCTAATATATCTGTAAAGGCAACATTCTTTAAATTCATATGAAACAAATTGGCATTTACCGAAAGGAATGAATTGGCATATTTATAACCTAGCTCTAATTGATTCACAAAAGTGTTTTCTAGTTTACTCAAATCTTTGGCATTTTCATAAAATGCCTCTTCAATTGGTGATCTAAAACCATGACTATATCTTAAATAAGAAGCCATGTTATCATTAAACTTATAATTCCCTGCTGCTGTATACGAAATCTCGCTTACATCATATCTCCAATAGGTATATGGATTTCCCAACACTGTAGTTACTGCATCATCGGCAGTATTATTATCTAAAATTCCTAAATTTTCAGCTCCAAAACGTGCATTATCTCTGTATCCGGAATATATGTTTTTGTCGTATCTTAAACCAGCGTTGAATGTTAGATTATCTGTAGCTTGGATTTCGGCATCTATATAAAAATCATTTAGTTTCCCTTTTGTTTCTGCATCTCTTTCTAACCAAGTAATTCTTTCTATTCCGTTCCAAGTATGCGCTATGCCACTTGCAGTATTGTTTACGTTTACTAATCTTGGATTGTCAGTAACATCTACTAAATAGTTACTCCAGTTCCAGTATTGTTTTGATCTCCAATTAGAATAATAATATCCTACTGTAAGACTAACAGGCTTTAAATCAAAATTAAAAGATAGGTTATTAGCAAAATTATCCATTTGTTTATGAATGTACCAATGATCTGCTCTCATGATTAGCGCATTTGGATTTAAGGCTGTATTATTATCTACGTATGTATAACTTAAATCTCCTGTGTTTGCTGGAGCTACGTTTTGTACATCTGTTGCATATCCTGCTTGTGTCCAAGGTCCGCCACTGCTATAAATTGCATTGTAATTCAAATCTATTTTAGTATTTCTGAATGCATTTTTTAAGGTAACTTTTTCTGCTATTTTCTTTTTAAATTCTGCTCCAATAGCGTCTACAACTGGATGAACTCCATCTTCTAAATCAGCTTTAAAAGTTCCTCCTCCATATTGTGGTACACTTAAATGTGAGAAATTTGCAGAAGTCAGCGTTCCATAATTTGGATCAAAACCACTTACGCCTTCTACTTTTCCGTTATTACTTCTCAAAGGAATTGGTAAGTAGAACGTATTTCTGTCATCTAGCTTTTTATAATTCACTCTCAAATATCCTCCGTCATCAAACTTATAGGTAAGATTCATTTTTACTTGTCCTCCTTTGTTTGCGGTAAAACCAGTTTTTCTAATTCCGTCGTCGGCTCTATAAAACCCTCCTACATTAAAAAACAATTTATCTTTTACCAATGCTCCACTTAAATTTAGATCTGTACGGAATAAACCATAATCTCCAACGGTAAGTTTTGCTTTTCCTTGAAAATCATTCTGTCCTGTTTTCGAAATAAAATTGACAATTCCCCCTGGAGCATTCGATGCAAAAATCGATGCCGATCCTCCTCTAACTGCTTCCATTTTACTCACCGTTTCATCTAGTCTGTACCAATTGTCTGCATTTGCAAACTGCAAAGCTCCATCTTCAAAAACAGGCAGGCCATCTTCTTGAATCTGTACATATTCATAAGCTCCCGCCGATGGAATTCCTCTTGCAAAAAGGTTATTCCCTACTTCTCCTCCTGATGTTTCAACAACAAATCCCGGAATTGTCTGAAGGATATCTGCTGTACTAATAGGCGCTCTGCTTTCGATTGCCTTTGCTCCCATAGTAGTAATTGCGATACTTGATTCTAATTTTGACCTTGGATTTGATGAACCTGTAATTACTACTTCTTTTAAACTTTGAGATTCTGCTTCTAGATGAAAATCGATTTTTATGTTTTCTCCACCTTTAAGAACAACACTTCTTTGAGTAGATTTATATCCAATGTTTGTAACAAGAATTACATAAGTTCCTCCTGAAAGATTTAGAAGTGTAAATCCTCCTTCTGCATCTGTGCTTACTCCTACCGCAGTTCCTTGAATAACAATATTTGCACCTGGAGCTGATTGCCCATTTTCGTCGAATACTTGCCCAGAGACACTTCCTTTTTCTTGTGAAAAAGCTAGAGCTGGAATGATTAATAACAATACCATCCAGAACGATGTTATTGCGTTTGAATTAAACTGTTTCATGATTTATTATTTGGTTAGGTTATTAGTTAGAGGTAAAACTATTGCCTATTTTTTTATATCAATGCTGATTTTGACCGAAAACGTTTTCGATTTCGCCGAAAACGTTTTCGATTAATTAAAATTAAATAATTATCAATTAGTTTTATTACATTTATTCGATGAATGATACCAGACTTATAGACATTGCAGCTGCCTTAGGAATATCTGTTACCACAGTTTCTAAAGCATTAAAAGGGTACACAGATATTAGTGATACTACCAGAGCAAGAGTGCTTGAAATGGTAGCAACTATGAATTACAAGCCCAATGCCAATGCAGTAAATCTTAGAACTAACGAAACCAAAACCCTAGGAGTCGTTATTCCTACAATGGTTCATCATTTCTTTTCGAGTGTTTTAAATGGTATTATTGATGAGGCAGAAAACAGAGGTTATCTTGTTATCATTTTACAATCTAATGAAAAATACGAGCTTGAAAAAAAGCAAATTGCTTTGTTACAGCAAAAAAGAGTAGATGGGATTTTAATTTCGTTGTCTAACGAAACAGATGATTTCACTCATATTAATGATGCCATAAAAAAGAATACTCCTGTTGTATTGTTTGATAAAATTGCCAAACTGGTTGATTGCTCAAAAGTTATTATCAATGACCGAAAGGCCGCTTACGATGCAGTAACTTATTTAATAAACAAAGGGTACAAAAAAATTGCTCACTTTAGAGGTTCTTATACTCCTCAAAATTCTATTGATCGTTTTCTTGGATATAAAAAAGCCCTTGAAGATCATAATATTCCTTACGACCCTTCACTAGTTTATTTGTGTGATCACAATTCTGATTTTGAAGATGGCTATGCCAATGCGCAAAAGCTAGTCGAAGAACATAAAGACGTTGATGCTGTTTTTGCTATTACTGATCTAGTGGCTATTGGTATTATAAAATACCTCAACGATATGCAAATTAAGATTCCTGAGCAAATTGCTGTCTTCGGTTTTAGCAATTGGTTTATGTCTACGGTAATTTCTCCAAAGCTTACCACTATTGACCAACCCGGTTACGATATTGGTCAACGTGCGGCTGCTATATTAATAAACGAAATTGCTCAAATTAAAGAGCATCTTCCTGTTACGCATGAAACTATTGAACTCCCAACGCTTATTATTGAGAGAGAATCGACAATAAGAAAGTAATGAATATTATACGTTAATCGTTACCACATAACCTTCGGATCCACGAACATTAAAAACGGTTCCGTCTGCAAATAATAAATATTGTCCTTTTATTCCTGTAAGTTTCCCTTGGAAAGTTGGTGTTTTATCTAAACTCAAACTTGCTACTTTTTTTGGATATTCTAAAACTGGATAATGCATTTCATACAAGTCATTTTTCTCTGGAAAGAAATAATCACGAACCTCTTCTGGAATCAAACTCTCGACTTTAGCTTTTTCTAAAATTAAGTCAACGCTTTCTACATTATTCTGAAGCATTTTTCTCCAATTGGTTTTATCAGCGTAATGACTCTTTAAAGCCACCTCGGTAATTCCTGCTAAATATCGATTTGGCACTTCAACAATTGCCAAAGCTTGTGTTGCTCCTTGATCTATCCAACGGGTTGGCACTTGTGTTTTTCTGGTTACTCCAACTTTTACTTCGCTAGATAAAGCTAAGTATACAATATGAGGTTGCAATTGTACTTTTTCTTCATATACCAAATCACGATCTTGGATTCCTAAATGCGCCGTACTCAATTCAGGTTTCATAATCCAATCACCAACAGCTGGACTTGAGTAAAAACAATCGTAACAAAATCCTTGACGGAATATTTTTTTCTTCTTACCACAATTCAAACATTGGTAGCCTACAAAATTGATTTCAATTTCTTTATTCAGTAATTGATTGACGTTAATAAAACTGTCTTCAAAAACTAAATAATATTGAATTGGGCTCCCCATTTCGGTTTGCATCTTTGTAAGTACACCTTGATATTGCATTAGATTTTAATTTTTAGTTCCGATAGCTATCGGAAGTTGTTTTTAAATTTTAAACTCGCTTTGAGGAATTTAAAGTTTTTATTGTTAAAATTCCATTTTTGACTTGGAATCTTTACCATAAATAGAATTGTCGTTTATAAAAAAACACTATTTTTGATACAACGCCAAAGTTAGTATTTGTCTACCGATATTCAAATCTTAAATTCCTGACTTTTTACGTTTGTAGAAAAATCAGTAATCAAAACCTAAAATCATTCATGCCTCTATCAATAATCAATTCATTTGCCTCTTGGGTTCTTAAACAAAGAATTCATCAAATAGAGCTTTTTCTTAAATACCCAAATGAGGTTCAGGAAGAATTACTTCATAATTTAATATTGGCTGCCGAAAATACTGTTATTGGTAAGCAATACGATTTTGCTTCGATTAAATCTTATAAAACTTTTTCTGAAAGGCTACCTATTGCAACTTACGAAGAATTACAACCTTTAATTGAGCGCACCCGTCAAGGAGAGCAAAATGTTTTTTGGGAAACTCCTATAAAATGGTTTGCAAAATCTAGCGGAACTACGAATGCAAAAAGCAAGTTTATACCTGTAAGTAACGAGGCTTTAGAAGATTGTCACTATAAAGGAAGCAAAGATTTATTGTGTTTATATCTAAACAATAATGAAGATTCAGAATTGTTTTTAGGCAAGAGTCTTCGCTTAGGCGGAAGTTCTCAAATTTACGAAAACAACAATACTTACTTCGGAGATTTATCGGCTATATTAATTGAAAACATGCCGATTTGGGCAGAATTCAGCAGTACTCCTAGCAATAAAACTTCGCTTATGAGCGAATGGGAAACTAAAATTGCTGCTATTATAAGTGAAACTAAAAATGAGAATGTAACCAGTTTTGCTGGTGTTCCTTCGTGGATGCTGGTTTTAATGAATCGCGTTCTGGAAGATTCTGGAAAAGGAAATTTATTTGAAATATGGCCTAATCTAGAAGTTTATTTTCATGGTGGCGTGAGCTTTTCTCCATACAAAGAACAATACAAAAAAATATTACCTAAAAAAGATTTTAGATACTACGAGATATACAATGCTTCCGAAGGTTTCTTTGCTATTCAGGATTTAAATAATTCTAGTGATTTGTTACTAATGCTGGATTATGGAATTTTTTACGAATTTATTCCGATGGAAACTTTTGGAAAACCGGAACAAAAAGTTATCCGATTGGCAGATGTTGAATTAAACAAAAATTATGCAATCGTTATTACTACTAATTCTGGTTTATGGCGTTATTTAATTGGTGATACGATTCGTTTTACTTCTTTAAATCCATACAGAATTCGAGTTACTGGAAGAACCAAACATCATATTAATGTTTTTGGCGAAGAATTAATGGTCGAAAATACAGATCAAGCTATCGCCAAAGCATGCCAGCTAACAAATACTGAAGTTAAAGATTATACTGTGGCTCCGATATTCATGCAAGACAAAGAAAAAGGTGCTCATGAATGGATGATTGAGTTTAAGAAAAAACCCGCTGATGTTGGACTTTTCCAAAAAGTACTTGACGAAACATTACAATCTTTAAATTCTGATTACGAAGCCAAACGCTACAATAATATGACTTTAAATCCTTTGGTGATTAATGTGGCTAGAGAGAACTTATTCTACGATTGGTTAAAAGAACGTAATAAACTAGGCGGACAACATAAAATACCTAGACTTTCGAATCAAAGAGATTATTTAGAGCAGTTGAAGGGAATGAGTTAAGATTATTAATAAAATAGTTCTCAACTTTCTTATTATCCTATTAGATCTAACAGGTTTTTAAAACCTGTTAGATCTGTTTTTTATTTAGATTGTAGAGCTACTTGATAAGATTCCTCATTCTTCAGAATGACAAAAGTTCGCGTTTCTATTTATTAATCATATCAATATATCGGTCGTGATATCCTAATAGGTATAAAACACCATCGAGTCCTAAACTCGAAATTGAGGTTGATGCATTTTCTTTTACAGTAGGTTTGGCATGAAAAGCGATTCCTAATCCTGCTAAATTAAGCATTGGTAAATCATTTGCTCCATCTCCAACTGCAATGGTTTGGTTGATGTGAATTCCTTCTTTATCGGCAATAGCTTTTAAATATTCAGCTTTCTTTTGTCCATCTACGATGTCGCCTAAATACTTACCTGTTAGCTTACCGTCTTTAATTTCTAATTGGTTGGCATGTACGTAATCAATTCCTAATTCTTTTTGTAAATATTCTCCAAAATAGGTGAATCCTCCTGATAATATTGCGGTTTTGTATCCGTAATATTTTAAGGCTTTCATTAAACGATGTGCCCCTTTGGTTATTGGCAATCTTTCTGCAACAGATTGTAGTACGTCTTCACTCAGACCTTCTAACAATGCCATACGTTGCTTGAAACTTTCGTTAAAATCAATTTCGCCATTCATAGCCGATTCTGTAATTGCTCTTACTTGCTCGCCTACTCCATTCAGCTCTGCTAACTCGTCTATTACTTCAGTTTGAATTAAGGTTGAATCCATGTCGAAACAAACCAAACGGCGGTTTCTTCTATAAATATTATCTTCTTGAAATGAGATATCTACATTTAGGGTTCTAGAAATTTCCATGAAACTTGCTGTCATTGCAATTTTATCTACAACATCACCAGTTAGTGAAAGCTGTATACATGAACGCGGGTATTCTTCTGTTTCTACAACTGATGTTCTACCTGTTAATCGAATTATCGAAACAATATTTAAATTTTGATCTGATAATAATTTAGCTACTGCTGCCAATTGCGATGCTGCTAACTTTTCGCCTAGAATATTGACAATATAACGTTGCTTAGATTGTGTTTTTACCCACATTTCATAATCCTCAATAGAAATAGGAATAAATTTAACCTTAACTTCTAATTCATAAGCTTTAAACAACAAATCTTTTAAAACTGGCCCAGAGGTCGAACCTGCTTCTATTTCGAACAAAATCCCTAAAGAAAGTGTGTCATGGATATCGGCTTGACCAATATCTAAAATAATAGCATCATAAGTAGCCAATACAGCGGTTAAACCAGCTGTAACTCCTGGCTTATCATGCCCTGAAACCTTTAATAAAATAATTTCTTTATCTTCTGCTGCCATTTTTTGGTTGTTGTTTTAGAAGTGACAAAAATCGGCAATCTATTGTTGATAAAAAAGTATATGCTTTGTTTTCTTATAAAGAAAAAACACAAATCGATATGAATTATTTAAATTATTTAATGTTTGTTTTTAATACTCTAAACAAGCTGACTTTGTGATCTTCAAATAAAAAAGAGACTATTTGAAACAACTGAAAAAACAGATCAATACTATTCTTGAGTCATCTTAAATAATCTCCTAGATTAATTACGCTATCGCGATTATTAATTTTAGCTACTTGCCATATTTTCATCAAAGTTTACCATCCAGTTTATTCCAAACTTATCAGTAAACATTCCGAAGTAAGCTCCCCAAAATGTTTTGTTCATTGGCATAAATGGATTCCCTCCTGCTGAAAGCCCGTTGAAAATTTGATCTCCCTCGGCTACGCTTTCGACATTTATTGAAACCGAAAAATTCCCTCCAACCGTTACAAAACCCGATTGCGTTGTACTATCACTTCCCATTAAAATGGTTTGTCCAATTGGTAAACTTACGTGCATGATTCTTTCTGCTTCTTCGCTTGAAATTTTAGAACAATCATCGTCTGAAGGCATATCTTTGAATTTTCCAATATATGCAAATTCGCCTCCAAAAATGGATTTATAAAATAGAAATGCCTCTTCGCAATTTCCATTAAATATTAAATAAGGGTTTACTGCTGCCATGATATTTTATTTTTTTTCTATTATTTTTTCTTCTATTTTCTTATGATAATTTACTAAAATCCATAAATAAAGAGTTCCATCGATGTCCATCTAAATCAGCAAAAGCACAACCATACATCCATCCTTGGCTTTCGGCTGGAGGAGCAAAAACTATCCCTCCTGCTGCTGCTACTTTTTTAGCAAGTTCATTTACTTCTTCTTTATCTTGAGCATCTATAGAAATTAATATTTCTGAACTTGTTTTGGTATCTGTTAATTCATTTTGAGAAAAATCAGCAAATAACTCCTCCTCAAAAAGCATTATTACAAATTTATTTTCACCAACCAACATACAAGTTGATTTTGGTGTATCGTGTTCTTCATTAAAAGTGAATCCTATTTCCGAAAAAAAAACTTTTGATTTTGCTACATCTTTTACGGGCAGATTGAGCCATATTTGGTTTGCCATTTTTTAACATTTTAAGTTGTTTTGTTCTCCACATAATCTTTAAAACTATCTAAAATAGCTTGCCATCCGCCACGTTGCATCTCTTCGGGGTTTTCAGTTTCTGGATCGAAACTTTCAATTACTTCTACTCCGTTTGGCGTTTCTATAAAAACAATTTCAACCTTTCTTCCGTCTAGAATTATATATTCTATAGCTTCATTTTCTTTTACCAGAGTATATTCTCCTTCAAAATCAAAACTCATACTACCATCTCTAGCTGCCATTGTAGATTTAAATTTACCACCTGTTTGTAAATCATTTTCTGCATAAGGAGTATGCCATTCTGGCGAAGGGCTATTCCATTCTTGGATATGCTTTGGAGTTTTCCATATTTCCCAAACTTTAGCTATAGGTGCTTTTACCGTACTTTTAACTGTTATCATATTGAATCGTTTAAGATTATCTCTATAAATTGACTTTTAAGCTTTTAGAACCTGACTTTCATCCATGAAGAATAGCTTTCAATGCTGTCCATCTAAATTCAAAACCATTTTTATATAAATTTACGAATTATTTAATTCAAATTTAAAGCAATCCTCAAGGCGGTAAAATATTAAGCAGAAGTTAAGAATGAGATAAAAAAAAATACCAGCTCATTTCTGAACTGGTATATTTCTGTTTAATCTATCTAGTTTAAAAAATCAAGACAAATTTATTTCTAAACATTACGAAGCGATTTCTAATCGTTTCAATAAGTTTTTATTTAATGTTTCTTTTGCATAATCTTTATCAATCTCTAATGTTTTAACATCTGAACTTGGTAAATCATACATTGCATCTGTTAGAATTGCTTCACATAAAGAACGTAATCCACGTGCACCTAATTTATATTCTAATGCTTTGTCTACAATAAAATCTAATGCTTCATCAGTAATTGTAAACGTTACTTCATCCATTAAAAACAATTTTTGATATTGTTTGATTAATGCATTTTTAGGTTGAGTAAGAATTGCACGTAATGTTTCTCTATCTAAAGGATCCATATGCGTTAAAACTGGTAAACGACCGATAATTTCCGGAATCAATCCAAAGTCTTTAATATCTTTTGGAATGATGTATTGCAATAAATTGTCTTTATCGATATTGTCTACATTTTTAGATGTACTATAACCAACAGCTTGACGGTTTAAACGTTTTGAAATAATACGTTCTACTCCATCAAAAGCACCTCCGGCAATAAACAAAATATTTTGTGTGTTTACCTCAACAAATTTTTGGTCCGGATGCTTACGTCCTCCTTTTGGTGGTACGTTTACAACTGTTCCTTCTAACAATTTTAATAATGCTTGCTGTACCCCTTCTCCCGAAACATCACGTGTTATTGATGGATTATCGCTTTTACGAGCAATTTTATCTATCTCATCAATAAATACAATTCCTCTTTCGGCTTTAGCCACATCATAATCGGCTGCCTGAAGTAAACGTGTCAAAATGCTTTCTACGTCTTCTCCAACATATCCTGCTTCGGTTAAAACGGTAGCATCAACAATTGCTAACGGAACGTCTAACATTTTTGCAATTGTTTTTGCTACTAATGTTTTTCCTGTTCCGGTTTGTCCAACCATTATGATATTACTTTTTTCAATCTCTACTTCGTCATCCAACTGTTGTTGCATTAAACGCTTGTAGTGATTGTAAACCGCAACTGACATTACTTTTTTAGTTTGATCCTGACCAATTACATATTGATCTAAGAATGCTCTAATTTCTTTTGGTTTTTTTAATATTAAATCACCAACTAATTTCGAGCTTCCACTTGATTTTAATTCTTCTAAAACAATTCCGTGCGCTTGTTCGATACACTTATCACAGATATGTGCATTAATACCAGCAATTAATAAATTGGTCTCTGGCTTTTTTCTCCCACAAAACGAACACTCTAATACTACTTTTGCCATTTATTTTTAGTTTTCAGTCGCAGATTACAGTCGCAGTTCTGAAAACTGTCACTGCAAACCACAAACTGATTTTTTTTATCCTAAATTCTTCTTCTCCAAATTCACAAAGTAATGCACTTAGAAACTTAGTGCCTTTGCAACTTTGAATCTTAAAAAATTATCCTCTTCTCAAAACCTCATCGATCATTCCGTATTCTTTAGCTTCATCAGCAATCATCCAATAATCACGCTCGCTATCTTTGTGTACTTTATCAAAAGTTTGTCCTGAGTGATGAGAAATAATGTTATATAATTCATCTTTCAGTTTCAACATTTCGCGTAAGTTAATTTCCATATCTGTAGCAACTCCTTGTGCACCTCCAGATGGCTGGTGAATCATAACTCTTGAATGTGGTAATGCCGAACGTTTTCCTGCTGCTCCTGCACATAATAAAACAGCTCCCATTGAAGCCGCCATTCCTGTACAAATTGTAGCTACATCTGGCTTGATATATTGCATTGTATCGTAAATTCCTAATCCTGCATAAACACTTCCTCCTGGGGAGTTTAAATAAATCTGAATATCTTTTGATGCATCTGCACTTTCTAAGAACAACAATTGCGCTTGAACAATATTTGCAATTTGGTCATCAATTCCTGTTCCAAGAAAAATAATTCTGTCCATCATTAATCTTGAAAAAACGTCTAACTGCGAAATATTCAACTGACGTTCTTCTATAATATATGGAGTCATATTAGTTGGAGTCATTGCACTTACGATTTTATCGTAATACATCGCATTTACTCCTTGGTGCTTTGTAGCAAATTTTTTAAATTCTTTACCGTAGTTCATATTTTTTTGTTCTAAGTTGTACGTTACTATTTTATATGTATTATTTAATCAAAGGTCATACCTCTTTATAAACAATGTCAATATGTCTTATTTTAAATTGGTAACCTAAAAAAAGAGCGTCAAAGAATAAATTCTTTTGACGCTCAAATATACTTATTTTTTTAGAAATTATTCTCCGTAAGAAGCAGCAATAAATTCTCCGTAAGTTACTTCTTTAGTTGTTGGGTTTGCTTTTTCTTTAAACAACTCCAATAACTTTTCAGCAACAACTTGCTCAGAAAGTCTCTTTACTTCTTCTTGGTTTGACAATACTCTTGCAACAATTCCTTGAACTTCTTCGTCTGTTGGATTTGTTTGTCCAAATTGAGCCATTTGTTGTTTAATTGCACCTGTTGTGAATGCTTTCAAATCTTCAAATGTAATTTGGATATTACTTTGAGCCATTGCTTTTCCTTCAATTAATTGAAAACGTAATCCTTTTTCTGATCTTGCGTATTCAACTTCAGCTTCTTCTGCAGATAATTTTTTCTCACCTACAGTTTGCAACCATTTTTTAAGGAATTCAGATGGTAATTCAAATTTAGTGCTCTCAATTAAGAAATCTTGAACATCTGCTAATAATTTCTGATCTGCTTGTTGAGCAAATTGAAGCTCTGCATCTTCTTTAATTTTTCCTTTCAAATCTTCTAATGAAGCTACTTTACCTTCACCAAAAAGTTTATCAAACAATTCTTGGTTTAATTCTGCCAATTCTGCTCCGTTGATAGCTTCGATAGTAAAGTCAACATCTACCTCTAAACCGTGAACATCATCATGACTTACTTTTAAGTAATCCATTAATTGGTGATCATCTTCGAATAAACCTTTTGTATTTACAGTTACAACATCACCAACTTTTTTACCGATGAATTTATCAGCAGTTTTTTTATCTTTAAAGATAGAAAGTGAGATTGTCACAGGATTGTTAATTCCTTTTTCTTCGTTTGTAAAAGTTCCTGTAATATCAGAATCAGCTACAACTACGTCTTGAGGAATTGCTTTTCCAAATTGTTTTTGGATACGCTCTACTTGACCATCGATTAATTTATCATCAGCAGTAACGATATATTTTACGATATCATTTTTAGCTTCAAGATCAATTTCGAAGTTTGGTACTAAACCAATTTCATATTCGAATACTAATTCTTCAGCATCCCAATCAAAATTGTCATTTTCTATAGCAAGAGGAGTTCCAAGAAGATTTAATCTTTCAGATTGTACATAACGCTCCAAAGCCAAATCAACTACTTTTTTAACCTCTTCTTGTTTAATTGCCTTTCCGTATTGTTTTTCAACAAGATCTTTAGGTACTTGACCTTTTCTAAAACCTTTTACAGTTGCCAAAGGCATTTTTTCGTTTAATCTTTTTTGAACTTGACCTTTGTAATCCATATGAACAACGTTCAATACAATTGTCTCATTTACTGCGTTTATTGCTACTCTTTTAATATCCATCTTCTTCTTTAATTTACATAATAAAATTGGGTTGCAAAATTATAAAATTTTTGCAACCCAACCAAGCTTTTTAATATATTGCTAAGAAGTGCTTTTTAAGACACTTACTTCCTATTCTTTTATCTATCCTCGCCTAATATCTTATACGTAATAGATTCTAATATAGATAGAACGATACTGAATATTAATGCTGTCCAAAACGAATCAACTATAAACCCGCCAACAATTTCTGTACATAACAAAATAATTATAGCATTAATCGCCAGCAAAAACAATCCAAACGTTATTAAAGTAACTGGCAATGTGAATAATACTAATAGCGGTTTAATAAAAACATTAAGCAACCCCAATACAATGGCAACAACTAAAGCAATAGTAAAACTAGCTACATGAACGCCTGGCATAAAATTAGCAATTAGCAACACCAAACCTGCAGTAATTAATATTCTGAGTAGTAATTTCATATTTTTTTCGTTTTATAATTTACTTTAAAAGTAATAAATTCAATTAAAAAGAGCAATTATTTTTTCAAAAACGCCATCGATAGTTCATAAAACATCTTTGGATTTTCGGCATGAAGCCAATGCCCAACATTTGGAATTGTCTCAATATTTGAATCAGGGAAATGCTTTTTGATATTCTCAAAATCTGAATCTAAAATATATCTCGAAGCACCACCTCGAATAAACAATGTAGGTTTTTCAAAAACCAGATTAGCATCTAATTCTTTGCCAATAGCCTCTAAGTTAGTATTGAAAACTGATAAATTAAATCGGAAAGCCAATTGACCCGGCTCAATCCAATACAAGTTTTTCATCAAGAATTGTCGTGTTCCAAAATCGGGTATATACGTTGTTAAAATAGCTTCAACATCATTACGACTTGGTTTGACAGAAAAATCTACTGCATTTAATCCTGCCAAAATATCCTGATGATGTTGCGGATAATACTTCGGAGCAATATCGGCTACGATTAATTTATCTACAGTTTCAGGATAGGTTGCCGCGAAAAGCATAGCTACTTTTCCTCCCATTGAATGCCCTAGAACATCAATTCCTGCTAATTGATTGGCTTGACAATATTCGAATACATCTTGCACCATCGCTTCATAAGTAAATACATCCGAATGAAAACTGCGACCATGATTACGTAAATCCAGAATATGAACTTGAAAACCATCGCTTGCAAATTGCGTTCCCAATGTTTTCCAATTATCAGACATCCCTAAAAATCCATGAAGAATTAATAATGGTTTGCCTTCTCCTTCTATTTTTGAGTATAACATTTAGTGTTGGTATTTTTATCTATCGCAAAGGTAAAAAAAACTTATTTGGCAAAAGCGAGAACAATACCATTACAGCAACTGTTTTATTTATAAAAAAAAGATTACAGTTTTGTTTATTTTTTGTAAAATAATACATTCAAAAAAACTATATTTGCAGCAGAATCAAAAACTGAATCTTTGATTTATTTATAAATTTTTAAAACTTAACCATGATTAAAAAAGTTATTTTGATGTCTTTAGTGCTTTCGCAACTAACGATTTCTTGTTCTAGTGACAACGACGAAACCAAAACTGAAACAGAAATAGAACAAACTCTAGCGGATCAAATCGCAAATATTCTTAAACAACCTTACTCTAGCTTAAATCCCGCAGACCAAAAAATAAAACTAGAAGCAGAAGCTAATGAAATGCTAGTACAACTAGACAAGTCTAAAAGTTCTGGTGCTATTGAAGCGATGGAAAATTTAGAAAAATTATTAGATATAAGTCCTGTTGATGTTTTTGGAGGAAAAAATGGCAACAAAGTAGAAGACATTTTAAAAGTAGCTGATGTTTACGGTATTTACACTTGGAGCAACACTAACAAAAATTGGGAAAAAACAACTTCGACTACATATTTAAAATTTATTTTTCCAGCTAAAACAAATGAAACAGAAAACAACGCAACGTTTTCTGCAAAAAGTGTTTCTTCTGAAATAAAAGTAAAAATGACAGATTCTTATGGATATTGGTCATATCCAAAAATAGGAGACCCCATATACACTGTAGGAGTAGATGATTACTTCTTTTTACCATTGTCTGCGGATGCTACATTAACAATTAATAATCTACCAATTGCAAGTTTTACTCAAACAGCTAAATACGCAAATGGAAAAGAAATCCCTACCGACTTCGCTTACAAAGTAACCCTAAATGATGGCTACACTTGGGAAATGAGTGGAACAAAAGCCACTACAAACACTTCAAAAGCTTCTTTTGCTTATAATGGTAAAAACTTAGTTGAATTTAATGCCGGAAGTACTGCTCAAATCGATGCCTTGATTGACAATCCGGAACTAGCTGAATACAGAGGAAAAGCGAATGGGTTAATCCAATTAATGGATAATTTTGTTATTATTGCAGATATAGATTTAGTTGCCGAAACAATTGACGACAAAGCCTTAAGGGACCTAGAATACCCTACTTATCCTAGTTCTACGAAAGATCCAAAAAATGACTACAAGGCATTTTATACAGACCAAAACACTTACAGAAGAAAACTCTCTGAAGCAACTGCTACTAATTTTAATAAAAACATAAAATTAACTTTAGTATCTAAAAAAGACGGTACTAAAATAGCTAATGTCATTATGCGCTCAGAAAGACAAAGAGAAGATAATGTTATTGATCTACCAGTTTGGAATGAAGAATACGAATATTGGTCTTCATGGAATGAAGGAGGAGAAACATTTACACGACACTACTTTGAAGAAGTATATTATTTAAAATTCAATGACAACACACAAATTGCTATGAGCGCTTATTTCTCAGAAGGTTTTGAAAATCTTCATACTAAATTTGATGATTTCTTAAAAAATTTTACAGATAGAAATAACTAAAAATTATTTAAAGCCGATTTGAAACAATTCAAATCGGCTTTGTTTTTTTGGAGTTGTTTTTACTAATAATGTACTTCACCAGTAACCTGCCCAAATACCAACTCCTCCTTTTATATTCGACTTTAAACTTCTATTAGAAGGATAAAAATAGGGTTTCTACTATTTCCAATTTCATTTTGCCAGCTATTTCAAAAATCATATACACCTTTATTCGTAATCCTTAATTTTATAAAAACAAAAGCTCCATCTGTAAAATAAGGCATGAATTTAGTTTTAGTAAAAAACAATATCCTTCTATTTTTGAATCTAACCATTTTATCTCTAATTCACCAAATCGAATCACATAGATAAAACTATTTTAGCCTAGTAAAAATCACTAAAATCAGGTATTGTGAGATTCGCCTATAAATTTATCTTTGCAAGAAATTTAAGTTCTTTTAATAAGAAAATTCCATTATCAAACTTAAGCAAACCAATTGTGAAAATTGACAAAACATTCACATTAATTTAACCCCTTTTACAATGATTAAAAAATTATTTTTAGCCTCTGTGATTCTTTCACAGCTTACTATTTCATGTTCAAACAATAACGAGGACGAAGCTGTTATTGCTCCTCCAACAGCTGCAGAAGAAAGTTTAAAAGAACAAATAGCAAACATCCTTAAGCAACCTTACTCTAAATTACTTCCTGCTGAGCAAAAAGTAAAATTAGAAATTGAAGCTAATGAAATGCTTCTACAAATGGACAAATCTAAATCCTCTGGTGCTATTGAAGCAATTCAAAACTTAAAAAACTTATTAACTATTAGCCCAATCGACGTATTTGGCGGAAAAAATGGTAATGAAGTAGAAGATATTTTAAAAGTAGCTGATGTATACGGTATTTATACATGGAATAACACCGACAAAATTTGGAAAAGAACTTCTTCGACTACAGATTTAAAATTTGTTTTTCCTGCTAAAACAAATGGAACAGAAAATAACGCAACTTTTTCTGCAAAAAGTGTTTCTTCTGATATAAAAGTAAAATTCACTGACACTTATGGAAGTTGGTCATACCCACAAACAGGACAACCTGTATATACTCCAGGAGTAGACGATTACTTCTTTTTACCTACATCTGCAGATGCAACTTTAACAATTGGTGGTGCACAAGCAGCAACTTTTGTATCTGGTGCAAAATACTCTAAGGGAGTTAATACTCCTGACGAAGCAAGCTACAAAATGGTATTAAATGACGGATATGCTTTCGAGGTTAGCGGTAACAAGAAAGCTACAGATAACACAGGTAAAGCTACTTTTAGTTATAATGGAAAAAACTTAGTAGAATTCAATGCTGGAAGCACTAGTGATATTGATGGTTTATTAAGCGAAGAACCTCTTGCTCAATACAGAGGTAAAGCAAATGGATTGGTAAAAATTATGGATAATTTTATTATCGTAGCTGATATGGATCTAACTGCTGAAGCAAATGATGCTAAAGCTTTAGAAAAAAGCGCAATATACCCTGATCAACTTAATTATAAAGATCCTAAGAGTGACTACAAAGCGTTTTATACAGCTATAAATACATATGAAAAAAAGTATTCAGAAGGAACTGCAGCTAATTTCAACAAAAACATGAAATTAATCTTAGTATCTAAAAAAGATGGTACTAAAATAGCTGATATTGTTATGCGTTCTGAAAAACAAGGTGATGACTATATTTTTAACTTACCAGTTTGGGATAACGAATATGAATATTGGACAACATGGGATGAAAAAGGCGAATTATTTTCACAACCATACCTTGAAGAAGTATATTACTTAAAATTTAGTGATAATACACAAATTGCTATGAGTGCCTATTTCTCTGACGGTTTTGAAAAACTTCAAACTAAATTTGAAGATTTCTTAAAAACTTTTACAGATAGAAATAACTAAAATAATTTAAAGCCGATTTGGAACAATTCAAATCGGCTTTATTTTTTAGAAGGTGTTTTTACTATTAATGTACTTTGTCCATAACCTGCCCAAATACCTACTCCTCCTTTTATATTCGATTTTAAACTTGTATTAGACGGATAGATAGGATTTCTACTATTTACAATTTCATTTTGCCAGCCATTCCAAAAATCATATGATCCTTTATTCATCGTTCTTAACTTTACAAAAATCAAATCTCCATCATTAAAATAAGGAGTAAATTTAGTTTTAGGAAAAAGCAGTACACCTCTATTTACCTGCATAGAGACTGAATAATTTTTAATTTTTTCATCGTCTAAATTCCCATAAAAAGCAGGAACAAAAATCGGCTCCTTTTTATCAATTCTTGTTGCTATCTGATAGTAATTTTTTTCACCAACAGGATCGTCAAATTTCACAAAAATATATCCCGTAGAATCTGTAGCACTTTTCTTTTCATAAATCGCACTAAGAAGTGGTACTGACTTCGGAATACTTGTAGTAGCTTCTAGTGTTCGGTTTAAATATTCGATTTTCAACGTATAGGTCTTTCCCGCTTTTCCAATCATTTCACTTCCAAAGTATATAAAGGGAGGAATCCTATCGTTATCCTTTTTCACTCTCAACACCTCTGAACTCTCTCCATCAGATACTGTTATTTTGGCTGAGCGAATAACATGATCAAAAACATTAGTAGAATCAATTACATCATCAATTGGTATCGAACTTGACAATATCACCTGCGAAACATCACCTTCCTCAATCCAGCCTTCAACAGCCAGTTTTGATTCTAGCTTAATTCCATCACTAAAAGTATCATTATTACAGCTACACAAAACAATCCCTAAAAAGAATAAAATGTAATTTTTCATCATTTAAAATTTAAATTTCCAACTCACAGAAGGAAGTATTCTATACATAACTTTTTTTTCTGGCTTGACAATTACACTATTTTTATCCTCATTCATTAGCACATTAATCACCACATAAATAGGATTCTCGACATTGAGAGCATTAAAAATTGAAAAATTAAGAGCACTTTCTTTTTTGGTTGTTTTTACAAAAAAGTAATTGACTGACAAATCTGTTCTGATATAATTTGGCATTTGAGCATTATTATATTCTGAATATTCTTTTACTGGATTATTATTAACAAAATACCAAGATGTAGGCATTGTAAAACGATTTCCTGAGCTAAAAACCTGAGTAATACCAAAATTCCATTTTGAATTCAAATCGTATGTCCCTACCAATGCCAAATTATGTCGTCTGTCATATTTTGCATAATACGTTTTCCCATTATTAAATTTTTCGAAATTCCTATCAGACCAACTCAAAGTATAACTTATCCACCCTCTAAACTTACCATTGCTTTTTTTAAACATAAACTCCATCCCGTATGCTCTCCCATTCCCTTCTAATAGATCATCTTTTAGTGTCGAAATTTCATTAAACTGGGTAACTCCATAAGGATATTCCAGCAAATGTTTCATCGAACGATAAAAACCTCCTATAGAAGATGTAAAACTTTTAGAAATAGTTTGGTTTGAACCTAAAGCAAATTCATTTGAGGATTGAGCAGGAATCCCATCTGTACTTGCAACCCAAAAATCGGTCGGAATTCCAACACTTGAAGTTGTTATTAAATTCAAATATTGATTTTGTTTGTTATAAGAAGCATAAAATGAAAGATCTCTATACATATAATAATTAAGAACTGCACGTGGCTGAAAATGTAAATAGGTCTTTGCTCCTGAATTATAATAGTTTATTCTCAATCCTAACTCCGCAGTCAGATTATCTAATATTTTTGGTTTGGCAGTTGTAAAAACAGCCAATTCATTAGCTCTAATTAAATTATTCTGTACCGAATTATTAGTAGCTGTAAAATTTTCAATTTTTATTTTTTGCGGTTGCAAATTATGATAAACATATTGCAGTCCTGATTCAAAAGGAATTCCTTTTATCGAATACGTTGTCGAATTTGTAAAACCAAAATCTTCAACAAATGACGATATCCCCATTTCAATTGCTGACTGCTTCATATTTAATTCATTAGTATATCGCGTAAAATAAAGAGCATTAGACATGGTTACATTGGGAGATAACTTAGAAACCAAAGTAGGAGATATATTAAAATTACTCCATTTTAAGCTAGTCTGTAATGCTAAATTACTATCCTCAATTTTTAATTTATCTGCACTAGAAAAAGCCGAAACTGTCAACAAATTATTCTTAGAGATTTCAGTCACAAAAGTTAAATTAGCATCTGAAAAACCATATTTCATATTCTGAACATCATTACTGTCCGAATCTGAACTTAGTAATGGCGCAATTACCTCATCGATATATGTTTTTCTTCCAGAAATCATAATTCCCGTTTTCTCACTAATCGGAATACTTAATGTAGCTTGAGATGCTAATACACCTACGTTTCCTTGAATCGTAAATTCGGCAGGGATTTTTTTACTTGGTAGTAATAATGTGGTAGAACTTAAACGGCCACCATATTTTGCGTTTGAGCTTGATTTGTCAAACTCTACATCCTGTATATGATCGGTATTATAAAAAGGAAAAACACCCAATAAATGTGACATCCCATAAATAGGAGTTCCATCATACAACATCGAATTATGTCCAGGATCACCTCCTCTTACATACAAGTATCCATTTACATCACCAGAGTTCTGTACTCCTGGAGTTAACTGCAAAATTTTAACAATATCTGTTGTTCCTAATAAGGTTGGAACCGCAGCTAACTCTTTTATGTTAAAAGACAATTTACTCCCTGAAAGATTTGTTATGGCTGCCTTTTTAGTATTAGATATTAAAACCTCTTTTAAAAGTGAAGAAACATCCTTTTCTAATACAATAGCAATTATTGTGTCTTTTCTATAATCAATAGTAATGGATTTTTCGAGATACCCAAATTGATTAACTGCAATTTTCATCAACCCTACTGGAAGTTTTTTCGTAAAGCTACCCAGAGAATCACTTGTAGAATAATGGTGTTGATTGTTCGTACGGAAAGAGATACTTACACCAATTAAATTTTCACCCTCTAATGACCTGACATTTCCAGCTATTGTAGCTCTAGACTGTCCAGAAACATAAGAAAAACAAAGAAAACAGAATAAAAAAAATGATTTCGACACGTAATTTTAATAAGAAAAGTGCGAAAGTAAACAATTACAACCCAATTCTATCAGGTTATAATTGTTTTAACTACTATCTTATTTAAGTTTACGTAAATACATATTAACCACATTGTCTAAACCAAGGTAAATAGCCTCAGAAATTAAAGCATGCCCAATTGAAACTTCTAACAAACCTGGAATATTTTGTTTAAAAAACTCAATATTATCCAAACTTAAATCATGCCCAGCATTAATCCCTAAGTCTAGTTCATTTGCCAATTTTGCAGCAGCCACATAAGGATCAATTCCACTTTTATTACCTAAATCATATTGATGCGCAAAAGCTTCGGTATACAATTCGATTCTGTCAGTTCCTGTTTTTTTAGCACCTTCAATAATTTCTAAAACCGGGTCAACAAAAATCGAAGTTCTAATACCATTACGCTGAAACTCCTGAATAACTTCTGTCAAATACTCTTGATTTTTAATTGTATCCCAACCTGCAGAAGATGTAATCGCCCCAATTGCATCAGGAACCAATGTTACCTGATCTGGCTTACATTCTAAAACCAAATCGATAAAATTGTGTTGTGGATTTCCTTCAATATTATATTCGGTATACACAATTGCTTTTAAATCACGTGCGTCTTGATAACGAATATGACGCTCATCTGGACGAGGATGAATCGTGATTCCTTGTCCTCCAAATTTTTGAATATCGGTTGCAACTTTTAATAAATCAGGCACATTTCCGCCACGTGCATTACGTAACGTTGCAATTTTATTGATATTTACACTTAACTTTGTCATATAAATGGATATTAATTCTAGTAACACTATATTTGTTACGACAAAAATACAAAGTAAAACTTAGGAGTTTTTGCTATTTTTTGATTATTTTGCATCAAATATTGCTAATTGTATTATGACAGATATTACTAATTACATCACCAATGATTATAGAGCTATAAACAGCCAAGAAACCATTGCTTCGGCACAGGATTTCTTTACTGATTTAAGCTATTCGCATTTTCCTGTTTTGGAAGATGGAGTCTATATTGGTTGCATAGCCTCGGATGACATTGAAACTTTTGATGGCGACAAAAAAGTAATCGATTATAAATATACTCTCGAGCCATTTTTTGCTCGAAGCAACATGATCTGGCTGGATGTATTAGAAGTTTTTGCTAAAAATCACACCAATTTAATCCCTGTTTTGGATGAAAACAATACTTACCTTGGGTTTTATGAGATAGGTGATATTATTAAATTCTTTCACGAAACACCTTTTTTAAAGGAACCAGGTGGAGTAATAATTATAAAAAAAGGGCTTCTCGATTATTCTATGAGTCAAATAACTCAAATAGTAGAGAGTAACAATGGTAAAATTTTAGGTGCATTTGTTTCTGATGGAAATACAGACAGTGTTGAAATAACCATTAAAATAAGCTTAGGAGCTATGAATGAAATTATTCAAACCTTCCGAAGATACAATTACGAAATCATATCAGAACACCAAGAAGACACGTATATTAACAATTTAAAGGAACGCTCTGATTATTTAGACAAGTACCTTAATATATAAATTAGAAAAAAGATAAAATGTGTCAACTAGGGAGTTCGTTTACAATCTCAACTGATCGAATTATCTGATTTTTACATTGACAAATTACTAATTTCTCATTATCTAATCAAAAAGAATGAAAGTAGCTATCTACGGACAATACTATCTAAATAGTACAAACCCAATTATTAAAGACATATTTGTTTTTTTTACGACAAACAATGTTGAAATGGTCATTGAAGCCAATTTTTTGAAGATGCTCTATGAAAAACAGATAATTGAGAAAGAATATAAAACTTTCTCATCTCACACTGAATTAGATAGTAGTTTTGAGATGTTAATAAGCATAGGTGGAGACGGAACTATTTTAAGAGCTGCAACTTTAGTACGCAATTCTGGCGTTCCTATTTTAGGAATTAATGCTGGACGGTTAGGATTCCTTGCTACTGTACAAAAAGAAAACATAGCTGCATTTATGCAATTTGTAATCGACAAAAAATATACTGTGTCACAAAGAACTTTACTAAGCTTAACTACAGAGCCTAAAAACGAAGCGATTGAAGAACTTAATTTTGCCATGAATGAAGTTACTGTTAGCAGAAAAGATACAACTTCGATGATAACAGTAGACACTTATTTAAATGGAGAGTACTTAAACTCCTATTGGGCAGATGGGCTAATCATATCAACCCCAACAGGTTCAACAGGATACTCATTAAGTTGTGGTGGTCCAATATTAACACCAGATGTCAACAGCCTTGTTATTACACCAATTGCACCTCATAATTTAACAGCAAGACCACTTATAATACCAGATGACACCGAGATCAAACTTCGAGTATCAGGAAGAGAAGACAATTATCTTGTTTCTTTAGATTCAAGAATAGCTTCCATAAGAAACGAATCTATTTTAACAATAAAGAAAACTGATTTTAAAATCAATATGGTTGAAATTCCCGGAGAAACTTTCTTAAAAACCTTACGCAATAAACTCCTTTGGGGGGAAGACAAAAGAAATTAGACTCCTTTTTAAAGATAATTTATACTATTTGCAATGTTTTTGACGTTTTGCAACTGTCGAATGTTCAGTTATTGCTGAGATATATCATCTATAATTCAAAAAATGACAGTTTTAACTTAATGAGCATTGATTCGTATTGATTATTATTATATTTGCACGCAATTTTTAATTAAATGAACAAAATTTTTAATTTATTGTTATGTTTCTTCTTCTTTACAAGCATGAATGCTCAGATACATGAGGTTGGTGTTTTTTTAGGAGGAAGCAACTATATTGGAGACGTAGGAAGTACAACTTATATTTCACCAGACAAGGCTGCTTTTGGGCTATTGTACCGATGGAATAAGAGTCCGAGACACGCTTATCGTTTTTCGTACACACAATCGACGATCACAGCAAATGATTTAGATTCGAAAGAAGGAGGAAGAAAACTAAGAGGATATCGTTTTGACAATACAATAAGAGAACTTTCTGCTGGACTTGAATTCAATTTTTTTGACTTCAATCTACATGAATCCAAAAGAAAAGTCACGCCTTATGTGTTTTCAGGACTGAGTTATTTCAGATATGACTCATTGTACATCCAATCTGGAGAGACAGAAAAAGAAAAAAAGGCAGGTTCAATTGCAATTCCGATGATATTAGGTGTAAAAACAAATTTAACTACTAATTTTGTTTTAGGACTAGAAGTCGGTGCACGATATACCTTTTCAGATAATCTTGACGGTAGCAATCCTGATAATGATAATTTGAGATCATTGCGTTTTGGAGATTTAAATAATAATGACTGGTATGTCTTCTCAGGAATAACACTAACATACACGTTTGGAAACAAACCTTGCTATTGCCCATATTAAAAAAATGAATTTAGACACACTAGATAAAACAAACTTACCACGACATTTAGCCATCATAATGGATGGGAATGGGCGATGGGCTAAACAACAAGGTTTCCTAAGAGCTTTTGGCCATGAAAATGGAACTAAATCTGTAAAAGAAACAATCGAATCCTGTGCTAAAATAGGGATCGAGTATTTAACATTGTATGCCTTTTCTACCGAGAACTGGAATAGACCTAAATTAGAGATTGAAACTCTAATGAAGATACTTATCAATTCATTAAAAAAAGAACTCGGTACATTACAAAAAAACAATATTAAACTTAATGCAATTGGCAATTTAGAAAAACTACCTAAATCTGCTCAAAAAGAGCTCTTGGATGTTATTGAGAAAACAAAAAACAACACAAGACTTACGCTCACATTAGCTTTAAGTTACGGTTCGAGAGAAGAACTTATAAACGCTGTTAGAATCATCAGTAATAAAGTTAAAAATAATATAATTTCAATAGACACTATTGACGATTCAATTATAAATGAGCATCTTTACACGCAAAATTTACCCGATGTAGATTTATTAATACGAACAAGTGGAGAACATAGAATAAGTAATTTTTTGTTATGGCAAATTGCCTATGCAGAGCTATATTTTACTAATGTGTTATGGCCAGACTTTAAAGAAAAGGATTTATATGAGGCTATCATTAGTTATCAAAAAAGAGAACGTAGATTTGGAAAAACAAGTGAACAAATTAAATAATTTTTTAGTGTTACAAAAAAGAATAAAAATAGTACTTACTTTATTGGTTTTTAGTAGTTTTTCACAAATAAAAGCGCAAGAAAGAATTCCTTTTGACCAAGGGAAAAAATATATTCTTGCCGACGTATCTGTAGTTGGTAAAATAAGCTTCAATGAGCAAACTGTTGTCACTTTTTCTGGTTTACAAAAAGGACAAGAAATAACAGTTCCTGGTGAAGAAATAAGTGGAGCCATCAAAAAACTTGGAAAGCTAGGGCTTTTTGACGAAATCTCTTTCTATGTAAATAGAATTGAGAATGATAGCATATACCTAGATCTTGATATAGTTGAACTTCCTAAGCTAAACGACGTCAAAATTGTTGGTGTTAAAAAAAGCAAAATAGAAGGATTAATTAAAGACAATAGTTTAACAAAAAATAAAATTGTTAACGAAAATTTAATTACGACTACCAAAAATTATATCGAAAACAAATACAAGAAGGAAGGTTTCTACAATACCAAAGTAACCATTACTACTACTCCCGACACAACATCTACAAACCAAGTAAACATGCTGGTTCGTGTAGATAAAGGAGATAAGGTTAAAATTAGCAAAATTGAATTTGAAGGGAACAAACAATTGTCTGACGCAGCTTTGCGAAAAGCTATGAAAGACACCAAGCAAAAGAACCCAATTCGCGTTTTTAAAGCCTCTAAATTCATAAAAGACAAGTACAAAAGTGATTTAGAAAAAGTTATCGCTACCTACAAAGAAAAAGGATATAGAGATGCACGTATATTATCTGACACTATTGTTTACAACAAAAAGAAAAATACATTAGCTATAAAAATAGATGTCGAAGAAGGAAACAAATACTACTTTGGGGATATCAAATTTTTAGGTAATACGGTATATTCAGACCAAACACTTAATCGTTTCTTAGGTATTAAAAAAGGAGAAACATATAATGGTGTACTTCTAGAAAAAAGAATATCTGACAAAACAAAACCTGACGCAGAAGACATTACCAATTTATATCAAAATAATGGTTATTTATTCTCTAATATTAATGCTGTAGAGGTAAAAACGGTAAACGATACTATTGATTTTGAAATTAGAGTTACCGAAGGTCCTATTGCCTATTTTAATAAAATATCAGTTGTAGGAAATGACAAAACGAATGATAAAGTAATTTATCGTGAGCTAAGAACTAAACCAGGTGAAAAATATAGTAAAGACTTACTAGTTAGAACAATTCGTGAGATTGGACAATTAGGATTCTTTGATCCAGAAGCTATCGACCCTAAGTTTAAAAATGTAGATGCTGGTGCAGGAACAGTAGACATAGAATACAATCTTGTAGAAAAAGGATCTAGCCAGATAGAACTTCAAGGAGGTTATGGTGGTGGTGGTTTCATTGGAACCTTAGGACTTTCATTTAACAACTTCTCTGCTAGAAATATATTTAACAAAAAAGCATACAAACCTTTACCTATGGGGGATGGCCAAAAAGTAGCACTTCGTTTACAAGGAAGTACTTATTTCCAAACTTATAGCGTATCGTTCTCAGAACCATGGTTTGGAGGAAAAAAACCGGTACAATTTAGCACTTCGGTATCTTATAGTACACAGTTCCTAAACAACTACATCACACAAAGAGTAGACAGAAGTAAAAGTTTTAATATTCTAACGTTATCTGTTGGTTTAGCCAAAAGATTATCTGTGCCAGATGATTACTTCGTGTTGTCGCAATCGGTAAGTTACCAACACTATGACTTACATAATTACAACACTGGATTATTTACTTTTGGAAATGGAACTTCTAGAAACTTAGCATATACTATTGGACTTACAAGAAGTAATAAAGGTTTAAACCCAATATTCCCAACATACGGTTCAGAATTTAGTCTTTCTGCTAAACTTACTCCTCCTTATTCATTATTTAATGGAGTTGATTATGGAGATTTAGCAAATCAAAAAGAATATAAATTAAGAAATACAGTTGACAAATCAAATCAACTAGATGAAAACGATAATATAGTACAGATTGGAGACTATGTTGATGCAAGAGGAAATAAGGTTGATGACTACACTCAAGCTGCTACAGATCAAGGAAAAGTTGACCAAAAGAAATTTAATTGGTTAGAATACTATAAAATAAAGTTCAAAGCTGATTGGTATACAAAAGTTTATGGTAAATTAGTACTACGAACACTAACTGAATTTGGTTTCTTAGGTGCATACGACCAATCAAGAGGCGTTGTTCCTTTTGAAAGATTCTATTTAGGAGGAGATGGAATGGCAAACTATTCTATGGATGGTAGAGAAACGATAGCATTAAGAGGATATGAGAACAACTCATTAACACCAGTGCAAAATGGAGAACAAATTGGAGCTACGATTTACAACAAATTCTCATTAGAATTGCGTTATCCAATTACATTAAAGCCATCAGCTTCTATTTACGTACTTACATTTGCTGAAGCAGGTTCATCATATGCAAATTTCAAGAACTATAATCCTTTTGACTTGAGTCGTTCAGCTGGTGCCGGTTTACGTGTATTCATGCCTGCATTTGGACTATTAGGTATCGATTTTGGTTACGGATTTGACAAATTACCAGGAGAATCAAAACCAAGTGGTTTCAGAACGCATTTTATTATTGGTCAACAATTTTAGTGCTATTGGTTAAAAAAAATTCAAATAAAATTAATGTTATGAGAAAACAATTTTTATTTATAATTTTGGCTTTGATAGTAGTAAATACAAGTCAAGCACAAACCAAATCGACAAGAATAGGATACATCGACATGGAGTATATCCTGCAAAATGTTCCTGATTATAAAGAGGCGCAATCGCAACTAGAACAGAAGGCTGAAAAGTGGAAACAAGAAATTGAGACTAAGAAATTAGAAATCAATAAACTTAAAGATGCTTTAAAAGCCGAAAAAGCATTATTAACAAATGAGTTAATCGATGAAAGAGAAACAGAAATCAAGTTTCTTGAAAAAGAGACTTTAGATTATCAGCAACAACGCTTTGGTGTTAATGGTGATTTAATTCGACAAAAATCTGCTTTATCAAAACCAATCCAAGATCAGGTTTTTACTGCTGTTCAGGATATCGCAGAAGCTAGAAAATATGATTTCATCTTTGACAGATCATCTGATTTAACAATGCTTTTTGCAGCAAAAAGATTTGATGTTAGCGATCAGGTGTTACGAGTTATCACCAGAACCGACAAAAGAGAGCAGTTGACAAAAAAACAACTCGCTATTGAGGAAGAAAAAGAAAATAAAGAAACTGCCATTGATGAAAGTCCTGCACTACAGGAAAGACAAAAAATGCTAGATGAGAGAAAAGCAGCAAGGGATAAAATCCTAGAAGACAGAAAAGCAGCTCAAGAAGAAAAGATAAGAGCATACGAAGAAAACAAAAAAGCAATTCGTGATGCAAGAGAGGCTAAAAAAAATGGCACGGTTTCTGAAACAGTAAAAAAGGAAAGCACACCATCAGTAACCACTCAAACGTCAAAAGCAACTGAGACAACAAAAACAACTGTCACTGATGACGCGAGAGCTAAACAAGCCGAAGAAAGACAAAAGCTTTATGACGAACGTAAAAAAGCTTTAGAAGAAAGAAGAAATAAAATCTTAGAAGAAAGAGAAGCTGCCAAAAAAGCAAGAGAGCAAAAGGCAAAGGAGGAAAAAGAAAAACAACAATAATACGACCAATAATTAATTAATATTTTAAAATGATGATGAAACAAATCAAAACTTTACTAATTGCTGCAATACTAGTTTTAGGAGCAAATCAAATGAATGCTCAAGCTAAGGTAGCTCACGTAGATGTAAGTGAAATTATGTCTAAAATGCCAGCGATGATAGATGCACAAAAACAACTTGAAAAATTAAGCACTACATATGATGCAGATTACAAGAAAATGGTTGACGAATATCAAGCAAAATTAAAAAAATACGAAGCTGAATCAGCTACAGTAACAGATGCAGTTAATGGAGAACGTTCTAAAGAAGTTCAAGATATGCAAAAAAGAATTGTAGAATATAGAGACACGGCTCAAAAAGAATTACAACAAAAAGAAACTGATATTGTAAAACCAATAATGGAAAAAGTTAGAGCTTCAATCATAAAAGTTGGAAAAGCAAAAGGATTCCAATATGTTTTAGATGGTTCTACTCTTTTATTAGCTGACGGACCAAACGTTACTGCTGATGTTAAAAAAGATTTAGGTTTCTAAAAACTGCCTTCATAAAATAAAAAAAACTGCTCGCCAATAAATGGTTCGAGCAGTTTTTTTTTACACACTAAAATTTATTAAACTATACTAAAGAATCTTGAACAAAGCCTTTTTTTTGATTCTAAAAAATACTTAACTTTGTTTTTATGACAAACAACAATCCTATAGGTGTTTTCGATTCTGGCATTGGTGGTACTTCAATTTGGAGCGCAATCCATCAATTACTCCCAAATGAGAAAACTATTTATTTAGCCGACAGTAAAAATGCTCCTTATGGTCAAAAAAGCAAAGATGAGATCATTTCTTTAAGCAAAAAAAACGTCGATTTTTTACTGGGCATGGATTGTAAATTGATTGTTATTGCATGCAATACTGCGACTACAAATGCAATTAAAGAATTAAGAGAACAATATACCATTCCGTTTATCGGAATTGAACCCGCTATAAAACCTGCCGCAATAAATTCAATAACTCATACTATTGGAATACTAGCTACTCAAGGTACTTTAAACAGTGCTCTTTTTAATAAAGCAACTGAAATGTATCAAGACGTTAAAATAATTGAACAAGTTGGTCATGGCTTAGTACAGTTAATTGAAAATGGAGATTTAAATTCTCCTGAAATGACACAACTGTTAGAATCTTATCTAAAACCAATGATTGAGGCGAATATTGATTATTTAGTATTAGGGTGCAGTCATTACCCCTATCTAATCCCTCAGATAGAAAAAATTCTACCCAAACACATTCATATAATTGACTCTGGCGAAGCAGTAGCCAAACAAACCCAAAATATATTACAAAAGAAAGTTGGCTTAAATGATGGAGTAGCAACTGAACCTATATTTTACAGCAATAGCAATCCGAAGGTTTTATCGGATATACTAGGTAATAAATACACCGTTTTAGAAAAAGATTTCTAATAATTAATCGAATATTCTTAACAAACCATATTTCGTCCAATGATAAATTGAGCGATAATTTGCGATATAAGAATTCCTACTATCGAAAGCCATAAAATACCTTCTTCAAAAGAAATTATAATTATTCTTCTCCTTCCTTAAACCAGCTCGAATACATTACATAATTATTAGAAATGCGTTCAATTTCGCCAGCAAAATTAGACTGATCGATATCCTTTACCTTCTTAGCAGGTACTCCCGCATATATACTCCCTGAAGCTACTATTGTATTTTGAGTTACAACAGCACCTGCTGCAACAATAGCATTGCTCTCGACAATACAATTATCCATTACAATTGCTCCCATTCCTATCAATACATTATCATGAATGGTACAACCATGAACAATCGCATTATGCCCTATAGAAACATTATTACCAATAATTGTTGGATGTTTTTGATAGGTACAATGAATAACAGCTCCATCTTGAATATTAACTTTATCACCTATTTTAATAAAATTAACATCACCTCTGATTACAGCATTGAACCAAACGCTACATGAATCTCCAAAAGAAACGTCTCCAACTATTGTAGCATTTTCGGCTACGTAGCAATCATTTGGAATATTAGGTGTTTTACCGTTTACAGATTTTATCAACATGTGTTTATTTTTTAAATGAATTTTATTAATTTATTGCTGGGCAATCGCAATCATATTTTTCACGCTTACAAAATAAGTTAATTCCCAAAGTAATTTGATGGTATGCGCCATTGTCAAATTTCACATTACCTGTGACTTGTGAATACGTATAAGCAAACATAAAGTTCTTGTAGTTAACCCCCAAAATAGGTGTTATGTATTGTAATTTTTGAGTAGAAACTCCTGAACCATTATAATATTGAGCGCCATCTAAACTTCTTCTATAGGATAATCCAGCCCAAAGGTTACCAAAATCCATATTCTTATACGCTTTTAGATTAAAATCAATTAACTTTTCTTTTGTCTTATCAAACAATTGAAAAAGAACTGAAGGCTCCCATAATAACTTTCTCTTATTTCCGAAAACATATCCTGCACTCAAAAGATATTTTCTGAGGTTATCACTTTCAAAATCGGTATATATTTGTCTTCTTGTCTCTACTGCACCTTGAACTGTAGCGTGAGCATAAAAGTTTAAGAAATTATAGGAAGCACCAAAGTCAACATTAAAATAAGAATCTTTTTGTATGTTACCGAAAACAATCGGATCAAATTCTCCAAATGAAGTTTCATCTAACTGGTTCTGAATTACTCCTGCATTGATACCAAACGACAGCTGATTTAAATCTATTTCATTTCTCGAAAAAAGAATATGATACGCATAAGTAAGTTTGATTCCTTTTTGAGAATGATACCCGTTTTTATCATTAAAAAGTATAACCCCTGCCCCTGATCGATCACCAATACGACCGTTAAAACTTAAAGTCTGAAGTGCTGGTGCATCTTCTTGACCAAACCATTGCTTACGCGCTGTTAATCTTAATTTTGCACAATTTGCCGCTCCCGCCATTGAAGGGTGTATTAAATAATAATTATCCGATAAATAATCAGAATAAACCGGAATTCCTTCTTGAGAATATGAGTATGAAAATATAAATAAAAGAAAAACTGAATATTTAATTTTAGAATACATTAAAAGTAGCTTTGTTTAAATAGATGTTAAAAACTTATATCGCTAATACACATTGGCAACTATTAGTGAGATACAGAAAATAATACGTTATTTTTATATTAAAAATCAAATATAACTATTAGTAGAAAATAACTTTAGTAAATTTGTGGAAAATTACTAAATCATGACAAAACTCACTATAAAAGAAACGCAAAACCCTGCTATATTAAAATTTGAATTCCCAGACTTTATTACTAAGAATGAGAGCTTTGAATTTAAAAACATTGATGAAGCTAAAAACTCTCCACTAGCACAAAAATTATTTTATTTACCGTTCGTAAAAACAGTATATATTTCAGGTAATTTTATTGCTATCGAAAGATATAATATTGTTGAATGGGATGATGTAAAAGAAGCAGTGGTAGAACAAATTGAAACATTTGTAAACGATGGTGGTACAATTCTATCTATTGATGAAAACAAGCCTAAGAAGCAACCTATAACTGTTTATGGCGAATCAACTCCAAATCCTGCAGCTCTAAAATTTGTAGTAAGCAGAATGTTGACAAAAAATGCAATTGAATACAAAAACATTGACCAAACTGCCTCTTCTCCACTAGCTAAAGAATTATTTAAATTCCCTTACGTAAAAGAGATTTTTATCGATGAAAACTACATCTCAGTAACTAAATATGAAATTAATGATTGGCAAGAAATCACTCTTGAGATAAGAACTTTCATTAAACAATATATTGAAAATGGAGGAACGGTTCTAGACGAAAGTTTAATCGAAGTAGCAACAAAAAATGATGTCACTAAAGATGAAGCTTTTGATAAATTAGATACTACTTCTCAACAAATTATAAATATCCTAGAAGAGTATGTAAAACCTGCTGTAGCTGCAGATGGTGGAAATATTGCTTTTGATTCTTATAATGATACTGACAAAACTGTAAAAGTGATTTTACAAGGAGCATGTAGCGGTTGCCCTTCATCAACATTTACACTAAAAAGCGGTATAGAGAACATGCTAAAAAGCATGCTAAATGACGAAAATATTAAAGTAGAAGCCGTAAATGCTTAACCAACTTTTATAACAATTTTAAAAGGCGCTTCACAGAAAGCGTCTTTTTTTTTACAAAAGCAAAAAAAATAAATCCAAATTACTTACTGTCAGTAAATTATAACTAATCCGTTAGCGTATTTCTTAAAAAAAAGATTAATATTGCATCCTATACTAACCAATAAGAACTATTATGGGATTATCATCATTTTTTAAGAATTTATTTGGCACAGCTAAAGAGTCGGCTACTGAATTAGCAAATCAAGCCGAAAACACATTTGAGCAAGCTAAAGAAGCTGCCGCACCATACATTGAAAAAGCGGAAACATTAGCCGAAGAAACAATCGAAAAAGTTAAGGAGGTATCTACTCCCTATCTTGAAAAAGCGGAAACATTTGCCGAAGAAACTATTGCCAAAGCCAAAGAAGTAGCTGCACCACATCTTGAAAAAGCAGAAACATTTGCTGGAGAAACCATAGAAAAAGTTAAAGAAGTAGCGGCTCCGTATCTTGAAAAAGCAGAAACATTAGCTGAAGAAACTATAGATAAGGTCAAAGAAGTAGCGGCTCCATATCTTGAAAAAACGGAAACAGTAACTGGAGAAACCATAGAAAAAGTAAAAGAAGTAGCTGCCCCTATATTAAATGATGCTGAAGAAAAAGTAGATCAAGCAAAAGATACTGTTGAGGAACTTACTGAAAAAGCTTCAGATGGTTTAAACAAAGTAATTGAGACTGTAAAGGAAAAAGCAAATACTACTACAATTACAGAAAAAGCAAAAGCGCTCGCTACTGACGCCATAAATGAAGCATCAGACGAATCCTTAAATAAATAGTTAAAGATAATAGTAATGTTTATTAATAAAAATAATTAATCTTTATCTTTGCCTAACTAATTTAGACCTTCTCATCGAGAAGGTTTTTTTATACTAAAAAAATGAATCTAAATCCCGATCAAATTAGCGGTTACGTTAACCAATTTATCCAAGTATTAGTTGATTATTCTCCTAAACTAATATCTGCCTTTCTTATTCTATTCATAGGGCTTTATATTATTCGTTTTGTCAATAGACTAATACGTCGTATAATGGAGAAAAGAAACTTGGACCCTACCCTAACTAACTTTCTAGGTGATATTTTATTATGGGCCTTAAGAATATTACTATTTGTATCATTTATTTCTAAACTAGGAATAGAAACATCGTCATTTGTTGCCATATTAGGAGCAATGGGTCTTGCTATTGGTTTGTCTCTTCAGGGATCTCTTTCTAATTTTGCTGGAGGTATGCTTATTATTCTTTTCAAGCCTTTTAAAGTTGGAGATACTATTGAAGCACAAGGCATTGTAGCAACTGTATCTGAAATACAGATATTTGTGACTAAATTATTTACTGCAAACAATCAAACGGTATTTATACCAAACGGAGCTTTATCTAATAACACAATTATTAATTACTCAATGCAAGGAGAACGTAGAGCCGACTTAACATTTGCAGTTGCTTATGATGCAGATATTAAAAAAGCCAAAGATATTCTTGAGAAAATTTTAAAGGATAATCCAAACGTGCTTAAGAATCCTACACCAGAAGTTTTTGTAAAAAACTTAACAAGTAGTTCTGTAGAATTTGCTGTACGCCCTTGGGCAAAAAAAGAAAATTACGGAACCGTTTTTTCTCAAACTCTAGAAGATTGCAAAATTGCTCTGGACGAAGCTGGAATTGCTATCCAACCTTACACATTACAAAAATAAGATAACTTTTTATTGTTTTTTAGAAGTAGTAATTATAAAGTCTTTTAAATAATACGGTTCAAAATAAGCGACATCTATAGTGTCGCTTTTTTTGTATTTATCATAACTTATAATACTCATTTCTTTTGCTGAAGGATATTTAATATCTTCCAGAAAAATAAAATTTTCTTTTGTTAAAACTGCTTTACATTTTTCAGCACAATCACCCACGAAATAAAGTGTTTCGTTGAATTCCTCAAAAGAATTTTCGGTAATTATTTCAGCTAAAATTTCTCTTTGTTTTTCAAACTTTGCATTAAATACAGCACTATATACTTCCATACGTCTAGCATCTAGCATCGGAACAATTAAACCGTCACTAATCTTTGCTTGAGAAGCCAATGATTGCAATGTATCAACTGCTATTAACGGAATCTCTAATGCAAAACACAATCCTTTTGCTGCCGAAACCCCGATACGTAATCCTGTATAAGAACCTGGGCCTTGACTAACTGCAATTGCAACTAAATCTTGAAAAGAAATACCGGCTTCTTGAATACATTCTTCGATAAATACATGTAATCTTTCTGCGTGAGAATACCCTTCATCAGAGATTTCTTTACACAAAATTATTTCTCCTTCATTTGCTAAAGCAACAGAACAGTTCTTTGTAGCAGTTTCAATATTAAGAATATAAGCCAAACTAATTTTATATTTTATGGGAACAAAAAACAATCTAGTCCTATCATAGAACTAGATTGTCTTGTCATTATTATTTTTTTACTTTTTCAGATTTAAGACTAACTTTATCACCTGAGTTCAAATCTTTAGAAACTGTTGTGTACGGTCCTGTTATTACCATATCTCCAGCCTTAAGTCCTGACATCACTTCGATATTTGTATCGTCTTGAATTCCTGTTTTTATGATTCTAATTTTAGCTTTATCTCCGTCTTTAACAAAAACACATTCGAATTTTTTGTCATTTTTAGGAGCTATTTTTTTATCATTAGGATCTTCGATTTTAATTTCTTTTACTGCTGTAGTATCCGATTTTACAACTACTGAACTTATAGGCACTGCTAGAACATTCTTTTTTGTATTTGTAATAATATCAACCGTAGCAGTCATCCCTGGTCTAAAAGGAGAATATGCTTCTGGCTTTCCTTCTATTAAATCTTGATAAGACTCTTTTAAGATTCTAACTTTAACTTTAAAATTAGTTACCTGATCAGATGTTAAAGTACTACTTGCTGAATTAGAAATACTAGTTACTATACCTTTAAATTGTTTTTTTAGGTAAGCATCTACTTCTACATTTGCTTCGTCTCCAACTTTAATTTTCACAATATCATTTTCGTTTACATCTACTTCAACTTCCATGTTGTTTAAGTTTGCAACTCTTAAAATTTCGGTTCCTGCCATTTGTTGGGTTCCTAAAACTCGCTCTCCAAGTTCAACATTAAGTACTGATATTGTTCCATCTGCAGGAGCATAAATAGTAGTACGTCTTAAATTATCCTTAGCTTCAATTACAGATGCTTCAGCACTTTGTACTGCAAAATAAGCGTTTTGTTTGGTTGCTTTTGCAACTTCAAAAGATGCAACTACTTTATCCCAATCAGACTTAGAAATTATTCCTTTCTCAAATAACTTTTTATTTCTATCATAATTAGCCTTTGCTTCTTTAAGAGAAGCATCTGCTTGACTTAAACTAGCTTTAGTTCCTGACAAATTAGAGACTGTTCGGTTGAAACTAGAGGTATATAAATCAGGATTTATTTTTACCAACAAATCTCCTTTCTTAACAACTTGCCCTTCTTTAACATTAAGTGCAATAATTTCTCCCGAAACTTCAGATGAGATTTTCACTTCTATTTCAGGCTGAATTTTTCCTGTTGCCGAAACAGTTTCTACAATAGTTGACGCTACTACTTTTGCAACTTCTACTTCTGTACCAGCATCTTTATTTCCTATTACTCCCGCTTTCGAAAATCCTATCAAGGCCGCAATGATTATAACGACACCTCCTAATAAAAAGTAAATTGTTTTTTTTGACATAATAAACTAGTTTTTAACTATCGGAACAATAGGAATTCCAAAATAGAATTCTAATATTTTTGTTTTAAAGATATAATCGTATTTTGTTCTAATTACTTCTGATTGCGCATTAGTAAGTAGTGTTTGCGATTGATTAAAATCAAAAGCATTCATTAAACCTACTGCAAATTTTTCTTTTGCATAATCGTATGCACCTTGTCTTGCTTCCAAAGCTACTACCGCTGCTTCATGTGCATTTAATGCTCCTTTAGTATCTGTAAACGCAGTGTAAACATTACGTTGCAAATCTAAGTTTTTTTGCTCTAAATCAATTTTAGATTTCTCTAAACTTACTTTATTACGCTCTACATTATTTCTTACAGAGAATCCGTTAAATATTGGTATGTTTAATTGAACTCCAAAAGACTGTCCTTTATTATCACTAAATTGATCCAAAATTGGCGCTGCACTTCCTAAAACTGGCGCATAATTATCTTGTAAAACCGATTGATTAGTTCCTTGCACGTAACCAATTTGTTTGGTAGGATTTGCTGCATCCGGAATTGCTCCTTTAACGATATCCGAATAACTTGCTCTTGTATTAAAGTTATAAAAAGCACTTAAAGTTGGCTGATAAGCTCCTCTAGCAATAGAAACATTCTTCTCTGCAATTTCAAGATTTGTTTTAGCTATTTTTAATTCTGTTCTCGTTTCTTTAGCTTTTTCATAAATTGCTGTAGGTGATTGTGCCAAAATAGTTTCTCCAGCACTAATATTTGTATCGTCTACTACATCAAAATCATTAAATTCTTTTAATTGTAACAACTGTGCTAAACTTAGTTTTGAGATCAATAATGTATTCTCTGCGATAACAACATTTTGCTTACCTGTAGCTACAGTTGCTTTAATATCAAGCAAATCTCCTCTAGGAATTGTTCCTGCTTTTACCAATTCGTCTGAACGCGTGTATTGTTTTTCACTAATGGCTAATTGCTCTTGTTGTACTTTTAAATTTTCTTTATTAAACAGTACTTGTAAAAAAGCATTTGCAACATTCAGCGAAATATCTTCTTGCATTTTCAACAATTGATATTTAGAAGCCACCATAGATAGATTGGCTTTTCGCAATGCATTCTGATTTTGCAATCCTTTGTATATATCGACTGCAACTGTTGCGCCTATAGCTGAATATTGTGTTGTTTGATTTTCTAACAATCCCGTTGTAATATTCTGGTTTAAACCAATATTCCAAGAATGTGATACTTGTGCATTTGCTGTAGGGAGAAATCTACCAAAGGCATCTTTTTTATCAATAGCAATGTTTTTTGTGTCCAATTCTGATTGTTTAATCGAGATATTGTTTTCTAACGCATATCGCACACATTCTTCTAGAGTCCATTTCTTAGATTGTGCCTGTAATGACACACCAAGTAGTAAGACAAAAACAAGATAAATATATTTATTATTTTTCATAAACTTTGAATCAAAGCATAGCAAAGATACTATACAAATTTAACATTCTCTAAAAACCAAAAATTCTTTTATTTTATAACTGCTACTTATTTTTTTCCTTCATCTTTTATCAAGCCTTGATTCCAGATTTTTATCTTGTCTGTAGCTGTGATTCCACTTTTTACCTGCACAAAAATTCCATCACTAACTCCTAAAACAAGATCTTTTCTTTGAAATTTTTGCGGTGCTGTTTCTACTTCAACGTATGGTTTTTGCGTTTTTTTATCAAATTGAACTAATGATTCTTTTATAGCTAAAACATTTTCTGCTTTATCTAATATAATTGATGCATTAGCACTTAAACCTGCTCTAATAAATGTATCATCTCTATTTTCTAATGATGCTTTAATTTGAAATTGAATTGCTCCATTTTCTACAACTCCTTTTGGAGCGATATAACGTAGAACAGCATCGAATTTTTTATTTTCGATAGCTCCAATTGTAATTTCGATTGGCATTTTTTCTTTTATTTTACCAACCTCTGATTCATCAATTTTTCCAACAAAAATCATCTTACCAACATCTGCTACACTAGCAATTGTAGTTCCTTCATTAAAATTATTACTTTCAATAACTTGATTTCCAACTTTCACAGGAACATCCAATACCATTCCAGTTACTGTAGATCGGATTACTGTATTAGCATAATTCCCTAAACCAGAAGTCGTTCCTGTTTTAACGATATCAAAACTTTGTTTTGATGAAAAGTAATTTTGTTTCGCCTGTTTGTAAGCCAGTTGTGTTGCATCAAAATCATTTGCAGAAATTACTCCTTTATCAAACAATGTTTTTTGTCTCTGGTATAATTTTTCTTGGTTATCTAATGCAATCTTTGCCGTTTGAACCTGATTTTGGGTATTACTCACATTAGAAACATTTGCAACAACTTTAATCTTTGCAATCATGTCCCCTGCTTTAATACTCTCCCCTGCTTTAATATAAACTGCTTCAATAATTCCTGAAATATTTGGTTTAATAAGTACCTCTTCATCAGGTTGGATATTACCCGTTGCAATTGTATTTTTAACTATCGTTTTTATTTCAGCTTTTTCTGTTTGATAGACAATTGGTGACTCTTGATTTTTTGCATACAAATAATACAAAGCACCAAAGAAGACTACTGCAATAAAAATTAAAATGGTTATGGTTACTCCTTTTTTCATTTTGTTTTTTTGTTTAATCGATTATTTTATTGATTGATAATTTATTCTGCTCGTAAGGCATCTACAGGCTTTACGTTTATTGCTGTTTGGGCCGGAATAAATCCTGCCAGCAAACCTGATCCCACTAAAATTAATAATGCTACAAAAACGACTCCTAAATCTACCGTTGGATTTGCAAACATTGTATCGCCATCTTGAGGCATCGAATCTAGCACCATATTAAGTATTGCTACAACCCCTGTGGCAACTGCAATACCTAACATACCCGAAATGATTGTTAAAAATATTGATTCTGAAAGTATCTGTCTTCGTATTGCCCCTGGTGTTGCTCCCAACGCTCTACGAATTCCTATTTCTTTTGTTCTCTCCTTTACTACAATAAGCATAATGTTAGAAATACCGATAACCCCAGAAATCAAAACCAAAGTACCCACGAAATAAGCAATAAATGTTAAGATTGTAAACAATCCTCGTACTTGGTTAAATCGTTCATACAAATCAAAATTTCCGACTGCTCTATCATCTTTAGGACTAACCGAATGTCTTTCCTTTATTATTTCTATAATTTTAGGTTTCAAGTCTGTTATAGAAGCTTCATCATTTGCTGTGATTGCCATCCAGCCAACTTTATCGCCATAATTAAACACTTGCTGAAACGTTGTAAAAGGAACAAATATATTCTTTTGCTCTGCTTCTGCACCGCCATTATTTTGACTTTTGGAATAATACACTCCAACAACCATAAAATTTATTCCGTTTACTTTTATATAAGTCCCAATAGGATCTTCATCTTTTTCATAAAGTCCGGTTATTACACCTTTTCCAATAACAGCAACCTTTCTGTTGTGCTTAATATCTTGTTGGTTTACAAAACGCCCTTTTATGATATCCATTGGTTGCTGCTTAATAAGCTCCGGATTATCTCCATACACAGTAAAAGCAGAAGTTTTAGTACCACGAACTACATTATTAACCCCACCGTTAGAATCTCCTAACTGATTTCGAGGTGAAACATATAGCAAATCTGGCAAAGCTTCTTTTAAAGCTATTACATCACTATTCTTAAAATCATAACGACGTGTTTTAGGCAAACCTTTATATGCTTTTGATGTGGTTTGACTCCACATAAACATAGTATTTGTTGCGATTCCATCAAACCCCTTTTTAACACCATTCTCTAATCCTTTTCCTGCTGCGAGTAATATTACTAAAATAAATATTCCCCAAAACACACCAAAAGCTGTAAGTACTGTTCTAAATACATTAGCAGTTAAGGCTTCTAAAATTTCTTCCCAATTATCTCTATCAAACATAATTATTCGTCTCTAAGTGCTACAATAGGTTTTATTTTTGCTGCTCTGTATGCTGGAAAAAAACCAGCCATTGCTCCCGCAAAAACAAGTAAAATAAGAGTGGTCAATGCCACACTAAAATCAACTTCAGGATTTAAAAAGAATTCACTTGTTATCATTGGGCCTACTACTTCTAGCAATAATAAACTTGCTAACAAACCAATAAACCCTGCTATTGTAGTAATAAAAATAGACTCATGTAATATCATTCCAACAATAGATACTGGAGAGGCACCAAGCGCTTTTCTAATACCAATTTCTTTGGTTCTTTCTTTTACAATAATTAACATGATGTTACTAACACCAACAACGCCTGCTATGATCGTGCAAATTCCAACCCACCAAAAAAACAATCTGATATAAAGATTTAAATCATATACTTGCTTTGCATCCTTAACCGAATTGTATAGACCGATACCGCTGTCATCATCTGGAGCAACAATATTTTTACTCTTCAAAAGTGCTTTTAAGTCTTCACTAAATTTTTCAGATTGTGCCAAAGCCTCTTCATAAGTCGCTTTTTTATTTAAAGTAAAAAACAAATTACTTACTTTATCACCAACACCATAGGCTCTTTGTGTGGTTGTCATTGGCAAATAAACCCTTGTTTCTTCTCTTTCACCTGCTGGATCTGTAAAAACGCCAACAACTTTAAAATTGATATTATTAATTGCAATTTGTTCTCCAAGTGGGTTCTTATCTTTAAACAAATCTGTTTTTACTTTCATTCCAATAACAGCAACTTTTTCATTATTAGCTAAATCTTTGCTATTGATGAATCTTCCCATAACAACGGTACCATTTTCAATTCCCAAATAGTCGGGATCTACTCCTCTAAATTGATACGTCGACGATTCTTTTCCATAACTCACTGAGGCTCCCCAAAAGTTATACGTTGATGCACGTTTATCTAATTTATCCTCGAATTTTTGAACTGATTGTGAGTAATCACTATTTCTAAACTGAATTTGGCGGCCTGGATTTAATCCTTTGTATTGTTTTGTAGTAGTACCCGACCAAACCTCTATAATACCTTCGGCATCACGTTCGAATTGTTTTTCGATTCCGTTTTGAAGGCCTTTACCTGCACCAAGAAGAATAACTAATATAAATATCCCGGAAGCCACAGAGATACCAGTAAGAAAGGTTCTTAATTTATTTTTAGCGATTGCTTCAAATATTTCTTGCCAACGCTCAATATTAAACATATGCTGATGCTCTAACTTGTTCTACGTATTTATCATCGATAATAAGTCCATCTTTCAAGACTACATTTCTCTTACACATTGCTGCAATATCTGGTTCGTGGGTAACAATTAGGATTGTTTTTCCTTCGTCATTGATTCCTTGAATCAATTCCATTACTTCATATGATGTCTTTGTATCCAATGCTCCTGTAGGTTCATCGGCTAATAAAACTTTAGGATTTGATGCTAATGCTCTTGCAATAGCTACACGCTGCTTCTGTCCTCCAGAAAGCTCACTTGGTAAATGGTGAGAATGGGAATCAAGCCCTACTTTTTTTAAGTAATTCAAGGCAATCTCGTATCGTTCTTTTCTTTTTACACCTTGATAATATAATGGCATTGCCACGTTATCTAAAGCAGTTTTATAATTAATCAAATTAAAAGATTGAAATACAAAACCTAAAAATTTATTTCGATATCTAGATGCTATGGTTTCATTCAGATTTTTTATTGGTACATTATCTAGTATATACTCTCCAGAATCTGCTTCATCTAATATTCCTAAAATATTAAGTAATGTAGATTTTCCAGAACCTGATGATCCCATGATAGCAACCAACTCCCCTTCTTTTATATTGAAATTAATCCCTTTTAATACATGCAATTCAGATTTTCCCATTTTATAGGATTTATGTAAGTCTTTAATTTCAATCATGGTTTGTTAATTTTAAACAATAATACCTATTTTTCCTAGCAATATACTACAATAAAATGTTAATAGATTTAACCTATTATACCAATAAGACTTATTTCTTATCTAAATGTTACACTTTAATCTTAAAATATATTTGTTTTCTTAATTTTGTATCTTAAAAAAAATACAATGAAGAAATTATTCTCGTTTCTAATACTTTCAATGATTGCACTATTTATAGCTAGCTGTTCTTCTTCTCAGAAATTAGCGACCTTAAAACCTGAACCCGATGATGCTAGTCCCTTAATATATGACAATGCCCCATCATTTATTAATTTACCTATTACAATAAAACTAAAAGATATTGAAAACCAGACTAACACTATTCTTAATGGTTTGATTTACGAAGACAACAATATTGAAGATGACGATATCGAAATCAAAATCTGGAAATTAGCTCCTATAAAAATCGAGGTTGACCCTGCTAATCCTGGTAAAAAAATAAAAACTATTTTACCTTTAAAAGCACTTGTTAAGTACCGAATAGGAACTAAACAACTGGGTGTTGAATTGTACGACACACGAGAATTTAATTTGAATGGAGTAATTACATTGAACAGCTCAGTAGGATTAACCAACTGGAAACTTAACACTAAAACGGAATTAAAATCATTAGATTGGAATGAGAGTCCAACAATGAGTGTTTTTGGAAAAAACATGCCTGTAACTTATCTTATAAATCCGGCTGTTTCAATTTTCAAATCAAAAATAGAAAAAAGTATCGACGCAGCAATCGAAAAGTCTATGGATTTCAAACCTAACGTTTTAGCAGCATTAGAGAAGATCTGCACTCCTTTTCAAATGAATGAGCAATATGAAAGTTGGCTTAGAATTGTTCCAATAGAAATATACTCTAGTGATGCAGTACTTAAAAACGATTCTTTTTTATTAGAAATGGGCATGAAATGCAATATGGAAACACTAGTTGGGAAACAACCTGAAAGCAAATTCAATGCCTCTAAAATTGTTTTAAAACCTGTTACAAAAATCCCTAAACAAATTACAGCCAACATCGCTGCGGTATCGAGCTATAAAGACGCTTCTAAAATCATGACTAGAAACTTTGCCGGACAAGAGTTTGGTACTGGCAGTAAAAAAATCACTGTGAAAATTGTAGAAATCTGGCACAAAGAGGGAAAAATGATTATTGCTTTAGATGTTTTGGGAGCAGTAAACGGAACATTATACTTAACCGGTTTTCCGAAGTATAATCAACAATCTAAAGAACTTTATTTTGACAAACTCGACTATGTTCTTGATACAAAAAGTAAACTAACCCGCACTGCAAATTGGCTCATGCAAGGTTACATCTTAAAGAAAATGGAAGAAAGTTGTCGTTATTCAATACAACCAAACTTAGAAGAAGGTAAGAAGAGTATGCTAACATACCTTAAAAACTATTCTCCTATGCCTGGTGTTTTTGTAAATGGAAAAATGGAAGATATTGAATTTCAAAAAATTGAATTGACAAATCAAGCCATTATTGCTTTTATAAAAGTTAATGGTACTGTAAATGTCTCTGTAAACGGATTGAAATAAATCTAACTTACGCGCTTTTCTTTTTTGATTGATACATTCTATAAATCAAATAGCCTATTACTGCAACTAGCAAATAAGGAACTACCATTAGGTAAACAATTCCATCGTTTACAGCTTCGGCTTGCTTCGTGTTTTCATCACCACCTAAAGCAGCGCGACACATAGCACATTGCGCATTAGCAGTTAAATTAAAGAAGAAAATAACCAACAAGAAACTAATCTTTGTTAGCTTAGAAACAGAACGTTTCTTGTTGTTTGTATTTATATTAAGCATAATAAGGGGAAATCATTAAATAAACAATTACTCCAGTTATAGCAACGTATAACCAAAGCGGAAATGTAATTCTTGCAATTTTTCTGTGATTTTCAAAATTCTTAGCAATTGCGCGAACATAAGTTATCAAAACCAAAGGAACGATTGCAATTGACAATAAGATATGCGAAATTAAAATAAAGAAATAAACATATCGTATCACTCCTTCTCCACCAAATTTAGTAGAATCAGACGTCATATGATACGCAATATACATAACAAGAAAAGCCAATGAAAGCGCTATTGCCGTAGTCATCAAACGCTCATGTGCCTTACGATTTCCTTTTTTTATGGCCATTACTGCAATAATCAAAACCAAAGCAGTAATTCCATTTATCGTAGCATAAATAGGTGGCAAAAAAGTAAGTGGCTCTACATCGTAACCAAAATCTTTTAATTTAACTCCAAACAGAATAGCAACTACAACTGGAATTACAATTGAAACAAGTACTATATACTTGTTGTATTTTTTTTCTAATGAATTATCCTCCATTTTTATTCTTCTAATAATATATTTATATCTTGTTGAATGTCTCTAACTCCTTTTTTATCCAATCCATCATAGTAAAGTATTGGGTTTCCAAATTCATCTTTACGACAACGAATGTCTCCATTTTTATCTATTAAAGCAAATAATCCAGAATGCTCAAAACCTCCGCTTACTTTACTATTTGTACCTGCGTACAAATTGAATCCTTTATTAGATAAATCCATAATAACATTTTTATCTCCAGTTAAAAAATTCCAATTAGAAGACTTAACTCCTAAAATCTTAGCATGATCTTTTAAAACTTGTGGTGTATCATGAGCAGGATCAATTGTTATTGAGACAATCCCGAAATTTGGATTTCCAAAAAACTTTTTCTCAATCTCCAACATACTTAAATTCATTTTAGGACATATAGATGGGCAGGTCGTAAAGAAAAACTCTAAAACATAAACTTTTCCTTTATACGTTTCATTTGATATTTTTATATTATCCTGATTGATTAATTCAAATTTAGGAGCTGGACCAATTTTAACTAGTTTTCCATCTTCCTTAACATTTTTTCCATTAACGCTATCTAAACGGCTTCCTTTTACAACTGAATCATTTTTTACTCTTTCAATAATTTTAGGTATTGCATAAATTCCAAAAATCAATACTATAAATGAAATACCGATATATGATTTGTTTTTAAACATGATAATATAATTTTAAAGTTGTTTTGTTGCATTATGATTTTTCTTAAGAGCTGCACGATACTCGTATAAGATAATCTTAAAATCATCTAACATTTCATTGCTTAACTCAGAAGGATGAAAAGTATTATACCCTTCTTTATAATTGTCTTTATCTTTTCGCCCTCTTAAATTGCGTTCTTTATCAACAATAAACACATTAGGAGTTCCTAAATGCTGGTCTAGTTTTCCAACCAAATGCAATTGATCGTAATAGGCTGTTATTTCGGATGGAGGAGCAAAAACAAAATGCCACTGAGATACATCTGTAAAATCGGATAAAGCATCTATAACTTTACGCGCATCCTCTTCTGTCCCCAATGGACAAATCACAACAAATTGTAAATCTTTGAAGCCATGATAGCGTTGATAAACTTTTTCATTTAGATTAAAATAATTACCTCGATTTTTTAAAATATCAGATCCTGAAAAACCAAGTATTGTTATTTTATTATCCAAACCAACTTTTTCGCCTCTTAAAGACTTCCAATCTCCTAGGTTGGCAATTTTGGGAGTTACAACAGGTAATTTAGTGAAACCATTAACGCCAGATGCAAAAAAAAGATAAGCAACTATAGGCAAAACGAAGAGAACAAAAAGGACTATATTTTTTTTCATTATACAAGGGAAAAAATTAAAGTACAAAAATAAAAAAAGGTACGCAATGCGTACCTTCTTTTTGAATTAATATCATGTTAAAAATTCCATTTAATGGTAGAATTTTTAAAAACCTCAAAAATATAATGTCCTTCAGTTAAAAGAATAAACAATAAATACAATACAAGGAAAACAACTGAAGAAACAACTGACCATCTTAAGCCACTTGACTCACCTTCCATATGCATAAATGCCCATACTATATAATAAGCTTTATATATTGTTAAAATATAAAATATCCAATTTAATAAGTTCAAACCAAAAAAATGATTGAACTCTAATACTCCTGGCTTATAAATACCAAGGATAACCTCCACTGTTGTTACAACTGATAAAAGTGCAAAAACAAACCAGATTCTTTTCGTATGTGATACATATTCGTGTGACATAATAATATAAATCTAAAATTAAACTAAGTAGAAAACTGTAAATACAAATACCCAAACTAAATCGACAAAGTGCCAGTATAAACCAACTTTCTCTACCATTTCATAGCTCTTTCTTTTTTCATAAGTACCTAACAATACATTAAAGAAGATAATGATATTGATGATAATTCCTGAGATAACGTGAAAACCGTGAAATCCAGTAATAAAGAAAAAGAAATCAGCAAACAATTTGTTTCCGTATTCGTTTCTTGTCAAATTAGCACCTTCTACAACATAATGCGCTTGACTTAATCTTGACTCTGACTCTTCTCTAGTTAGAATAGTTTTTTGCTTTTTCTCAGTAAGCTTTTCCGTTCTTATTAATAATTCAGGATGCGCTTTGAAACCTGCTTGTACTTCGGCTACTGAATATGTTGGCAATGTTTCAGCATCACTCATAAACCATTTACCTTTGTCTCTTGTCAATGCTTCTCTACCATCTGGCAATTTTACTGCAAAATCTGCAAGAGCAACACGTTTTCCGTCTTTATCCACAAACTGAAGTAAACTTCCTCCTTTTGTTTCAATAGCTCCGTATTCTCCTTTGATAAAGTTTTTCCATTCCCAAGCTTGTGACCCAACGAAAATCAAACCTCCAATAATAGTTAAAAACATATATACTGCAACTTTGTTTTTCTTCATTTGATGACCAGCATCAACAGCCAAAACCATTGTTACAGATGAAAAAATCAAAATAAATGTCATCAATGCGACATAGTACATAGGTGCAGGTACACCATGCATAAAAGGAAAGTGATTAAACACTTCATCAGCCAATGGCCAAGTTTCGATAAATTTAAATCTAGAAAAACCATAAGCTGCTAGAAATCCAGAGAACGTTAAGGCATCAGATACGATAAAATACCACATCATCATTTTACCATAACTTGCCCCTAATGGCTCATTGCCGCCTCCCCAAGTTTTTTCTTCGTTTTTTGCAGTTGTAACTGTCGCTTCCATAAAAGATATTCGTTAAAAAGTTCCCAAATTTACGTTTTTTTCTTATTTAAAGAAATATAAAAATAAAAATAAATAGACCCACAAGAAATCAAGAAAGTGCCAGTACATTGCACCTAGTTCTATTCCAAGAGTTTGAGTCGAATTGTATTTCTGTTTAAAATGATTATAAATAATAACTAGAAGAGAAATGATCCCTCCAGCTAAGTGAAATAAGTGTGTAACCGTTACAACATATAAGAAAGTTGTAGTTATTGTACTCTCTGCTCCGGTAAAATAATATCCGTTTGCTACTATCTGTCCAAAACCTACAAATTGTAAAATAACAAACAATATTCCTAATGCTAGAGTAGTCAATAGTAAATTTGTTGTTGCTTTTCTATTGTCCTTTTGCATCGCATTTTTAGCTAAATGAAAAGTAACACTACAACCAATAATCACCAAAGTGCTATAAAAAAACGCTGGCGGTAATTGAAAATCCTTCAACCAATCGGTTCTTGACTTACTAACTACAAAAGCACTTGTAAGTCCTGCAAACATCATGGTCATACTGACCATAGCGAACAATAAAATTAATTTAGATGACTTAGCGCTCCTTGCTCTATATTCATCTTCTGTCATTGTCATTTCCATAATTATCTCAAAAATTTATCAAATATATAAATCAACTGCAACAAGGTAATGTAAGACACACTTACCAACATCAATGTTCTTGCTGCCTTGGCTGTTCTTAATTTATACAAACGAACTGCATAAATCAACATCCAAATCCCCAACAGAAACACTAAAACCGCTGCTATTGGTGTAATAAACAACTTACCTGTATACCCTAAACATGGTAAAAGTGATGCCACTATAAGCCATATTGTATATAAAATAATCTGCAACGCAGTACCTTTGTCTTTTTTCCCAGTAGGCAGCATAAAAAAGCCTGCTTTTTCGTAATCTTCATATAAAAACCAACCTATAGCCCAAAAATGAGGAAATTGCCAAAAAAACTGAATTAAAAAAAGCGTCCCTGCCTCTATCCCAAATTCTCCTGTAGCCGCAACCCATCCTAACATAAATGGTATTGCACCTGGAAAAGCTCCAACAAAAACTGACAATGATGTTATTGTCTTTAAAGGGGTATAAACGCTGGTATATAAAAATATAGAAATCGCACCAAACATTGCTGTTTTAGGATTGATTGTATACAGTAAAGTTAACCCAATAATTGTCAACAAACTTGCTACAATCAAAGCTAATTTTGAGGACATTCTTCCAGAAGGAACAGGTCGATTCTTTGTTCTATCCATTAAGGCGTCCAAATCTTTCTCAATAACCTGATTAAAAGCATTTGAAGCTCCTACCATACAATACCCTCCTATTGCTAAAACTAGAAGTACAGTCCATTGAAATGGATGTTTATCGTCAAAACCAAGTAAATAACCTGCAATTGAAGAAAACAAAACACTAACAGCGAGTCCTGCTTTTGTGATTTCTTTGAAATCATTAAATATAGATTTAAGTGAAAGTGTATTTTGTGTTGCGTCCAATGCGTTGTTATTTTTGTTTTTCCAAAACTGGTGCAAATGTACAAATTAGATTGCAGAATTTAGGACGATAAATTTACAATTTTTCGAATGAAGCAATCAAATACACCTCAATTTCACTATAAAAGCGAATCATTTGCAAAAAATCTTACTAAATATCTCATTAATAAAAACACCATCTGAAAAACAACTACTCTTAATCTGTAAGCAAAACTTGTTGCACTTTACCAAAAAACTCCTCTATATCTTTAGTCGAACCAAATCTTCTCCAAATTAAGCTTACTGCTTTTTTTAAATCAGTTACGGATTTAAAAAATATCCTAACTCTTTCTGATTATTACACTTTCCTTATTAAGTCCATTTTCTTCTCCACTTTTATAAATACTCAATCGATAATTAAATGAATCTTCATTCCTATCAAAATCCAATCCTCCTCCAAAATTAAGTACAGTAAATTTTATGTAAGCATAAAAAACAAAGCTATAAAAGTCAAGAATCGTTTGTTCAACTAAATCGGGTTGTAAATTTAGTATTCATTGTTTGAAATTTCTCTATCAGCAATTGCTTTAGCGTTTGATGTCCCTATACGCTTTACTCCAAGCTTTATCATTTCAACTGCTTCTTCGTATGTTCTTACTCCGCCTGCCGCTTTTACAGGTAAGGGAGAAGCATTTTCCAACATCATAAGAATTGATGGAACCGTTGCTCCATTTGGTTTGTTGTGTTCTGTTTTATAAAAACCTGTAGACGATTTCACAAAAACTGAAGAATACTGATTCTCTTCAAAATTCTGAATGACTATATTTTTGATTAATGCTGACAATTGTATAATTTCTTTATCACTGAGTGCCGCAACTTCGATAATCCATTTTACAACTTTACTATTAGTCAATCCCAATAGTGTGCATTGCAAAATTTCATTTTTCACTAAATCAATTTCTCCATTTTTGAACGCTTCATAATTGCAAACAAAATCCAATTCATTTGCTCCATCTCGTATTGCTTTATTAGCTTCAGCAAGCTTTTCTTCTAGACTTGATTTCCCTTCTGGGAAGTCAATTACGGTACCTATCAAAAGATTTGATTTAGCATCAGAAATTATTTGTTTAGCTAAACTCACTTGGTCTGGACGAATCATTATTAATTTAAATTGTTCTACTATCGCTTCTTCAATAAAACTCTTGACCACTTGTGTATTTTCAGCTTCGCTTAAATTTGCTTGAGTAGCAGTTTTTAAATATGTTGAGTCTAAGTATTGTCTAATATTCATAGTTCTATAAATTGATTGCTTTAAATCTTGATTAACAAAAATACGTTTTATATTGAGATAAGCCTGGAATTAACGACTACTTTTAATACTACACATACACAACAAAATCTTTATGGACAACGACCCATTAGCCCTAAAAGCAAAAAATCCCACCGAAGTGAGATTTTTTTTAATTTACTATTTTAGTGACTATTTTATTAAACAGTAACACTGCAATTATTGCGGCTGTAGCCCCTAATGAATTGGCTAAAAAATCCATCATGTCTGCACTTCTTGTTAAAGTATATTCGCTTTGTAAAATTTCGATTATGATTCCAAAAAAAGTTGAAAAAACAAAAGAAAGCAATAATGGTCTAAAATCATCTGTGTTCTTAAATTGCTTTTTGAAATACAAAAACCACAGAAAGTTAAAACCAAAATAAAAACAAAAGTGAACTAATTTATCTATGTGTGGAATACTTACAACCGGTATATTACTTGATTCGGTTAAACAGAGATAAAAAATAATTCCTGTCCAAAATAAAGCCAAACATAAAAAAACAATTTTTTTAAGCACCTATTAATTCTTTATAAGCTTCATCAGATAATAAAGAATCTAATTCTGATGTATTTGAAATTTTAATTTTAATCATCCAACCATCACCATAAGGATCAGAGTTTACAGTTTCTGGAGCACTTTCTAAATTTTCATTAAAAGCAATAATCTCTCCAGACAAAGGCAAGAACAAATCTGAAACTGTTTTTACAGCTTCAACCGTACCAAAAACTTCATCTTTATCAAGTGTTTGATCTAAAGTCTCTACTTCAACATAAACGATATCTCCTAATTCTTTTTGTGCAAAATGAGTAATTCCTACTGTTGCAACATCACCTTCAATGCTAACCCATTCGTGATCTTTTGTGTACTTTAAATTTGCTGGTATATTCATAATAAATACTTATTGATAATTGATAATTGAATTCTAATAGGGCAAATGTAACAATCTTCTAATCAAATTCTCTTCAGAATCTAAAAATTAATTTCCAAAATTATATCGAATAGTAAACCCTGATCGGATATTGGTTAAAGGATATAAAGTAGAAATGACTGCTTTAGAGAATGAATGATCATAATAAAAAATAGCTGTTAGGTTCTTACTAAATGAATAATCTGCTGTAAGTTTTAAAGACCAAATGTTTTGTCCTGCAGCTAGTTGATTGTTATCATAATCTAAGTAACGAACCATTGTTTGATTATTTCGAAACGATAAATCTCCTTTTATATTGATATCACTCTTAATTATTCCCGTAGGACTATCTGCTAGTGTCGATGAAAAAATCACATCTTTAATGCGATATCCAAGACCTATGATATACTCCATTCCTTTAACTTCTGTCAATAAATTATTATCAAAACTCATTGACAACGCTCTATCTTTTTTAATTTCTGTAAGTACCTTCAAAGAACTTTTTAGCTCAAAATCCATTCTGATTAGTGGATTAAACTGCTCTACTAAGTTCACATTAGACATAATAGTTGCATTATAAAAATTATCACTATCAGGATCTTGTTGCCCTTTATATTGGTCATATTTAAAATTAGAGCGATACTGATTTATTGTATAAGATGCTCTATAATTATGTTGTAATGAAAAACGTTTAAACTTTTCTTTAAAGTAACGGTAACGCATTAATCCATTATACTTAATACTCCAGTTTGGAAGCGGGAAATTCCTAAAAATTCCTGTCGAACTTTTTGAAGCATCGCTTCCTGAATAGGCTGCTAAAAAGGAAGGAAGCAAAACGGCTTGATTGTTTTTTGTATATCCTATTGGGTAGCCCGCGTTTGACTCGAAAATGTCTTTCTTCTCATAATTAGGATCTGTTGGATTTACCGGAATAGGATTGGCTGCATCACCATATCTCGGTATCGGAACTCCTGAACCGTAATGACTTTCTGCTAATCGATTTGCAATTTCTAAACGGTTAGATCTAAAATCATCAAATGCTGCCGAAGAAATTTCGTTACTCGTAGAAAATGCTGTTTTTATTAAAATCGTCGAAATAGAAAACATTCCATAATTGTATGGCGATCTTGCATGATACTGCCCTGATGCATCAACATCATATTGTTCAGAAAAATTGGCTGAATAAGTACGATCAAAATTCAAATCAACTTTTAAATCTGGTAATAAATCAATATTGGCCGTAGCTTTAAACATCTTGTTAGTAACCTGTGAGAAACTCTGATTAAAGTCCTGGTAATTGGTTAACCATCCGTTTTTAGCTGCCTCGTAACGTACATCATCCTGACTTCCGAAAATAAATCCTAATGAAGGTCGCGACGAACCTAAGAATCCAACACTTGGTGTATACCCTGGTAAAACTGTTCCGCTATTTACGGTATAATTAACCTGAATGTTTTTTATACTTGTTAGCACCCCCATTAAACCATCTTGAAATACACTGTTTTTTTCTAATCCCTGATTTGTATTTACTACTTTTTCTCCTGGTTTAGGCACGGTTGGTTTTGCCTTAGCTGTTTTAGCACCTCCTTTTGTAAGTCCTAAATACTTATAAAGCGTATTCATATTCATTGCCGCAGTGAACGTATTCGAATTTGCGTTTTGAATTGTATTTCCTAAATTATAACTTCCTTGATCATCTTCAAAAGTCGATAATGCCTCTGATGTACGTTGCCAAGTATAATCTCCAGTATAAGTATAACTCGCTTTTAAAAATGCCAATACAGGTATTTTATACAACGGAATTTCATAGTTTAAAATCAATTGTTGCATATGCTGATTTGGCGTACCAATATCCCAGTAACTATCCCAAATGCTAAAGCTATCGATAGGTTCATTATCGGCATTCAAATAATTCTTAACGATATTATTTGATGATGCTGTATAATTTATTTTCAACGATTTTGTAAGGTTATAATTGAATCCATACTGATAGTTAAAAGCAAAGTTTCTTCTGTACAACGGATCTAACCCAAGCCCTTCAACATTTTCAACCTGTCTGAATTCCTGACGATTGTATTGTCTTATGATATTAGTATTAAAAGTGATGTTTGATGGTAAGTAATTAAAATTAAAATCACTCAACATTTTCCAATAATCACTTTTCTTAAAATATTTAGTTTTCTTGAATGGCTCTACTGTTTTTGGCTGAAAACTGTAGGCGTAATTTACTGTTGTACTCGATTGTAAATCTTCATAACTTTTTATCTCATAATCATGACGCTCTACTTCGTTATATGATTGCGAAAAAGTAAAGTTTTCAGGATCGTAAATATGTTGTTTTTGTTCTGGCGCTCTATCTTTTCTTACTCCTATAAAATTGATACTTCTACGCTTTGTATAATCAATAGCACGATTTCTTATATTTTCTTTTTCGGCAGAATTACTTGTTATATCCAACAATTGTTTCAACTTAATATCTTCGTTAAACGGATCGTATTCTGGTGTAATTGTCTCTTCTCCTACCGCATAATTGAAAGGCAAGTTTATTCCCCACTTTGGAGGTAATAATTTTCCTAAATTTAAATTCGTTACAATATTATATTGTTGAATATCTTCTCTACTTCTTTCGTTTGGTCCTTGTTCTAGAGAACCAAATCCTATGGTGCTTTTTCTACCTGTTGCAGATATAGTTGCAAAATCAGCAAAATTAGTATCAATATTTAATATCGCTGCCATACCACCTTTATTATCCATTCCGGCAAGACGCAACTCATTAAACCATACTTCTCCTTTAACATTTTGGTGTAGCTCGGCATTTTTAACACCTACCATTAAATTTCTAACCAATCCAAAATTAGGATTACCTTTTATACCTAATCGCATGTTGTTATCCCCATCACCGCCAGGATTTATTAAATCATCATCTGGATAATAAATACCATCGGGCGGAAGCGTATTAGGGTCAATTTTCATGGCCATAATTTTCATCTTCGTTAATAACGATAAATCCAAATCAATATCATTTTCTGCTGGCCAAACAATTTCAGGACTTAATGGAGAACAATTTGACCCATTGGTAGAAGTTGGAAGTGTTACTTTTAAAGGAATTTCAATTTGATAGAAATTTTGAGTAAAGTCATTTCCAAAACGGATAAACCCAACCATTTGCCCATCTCTTAATACTATTTCGTCAGGCAATGATTCAGCGTGTAAAAACATTTTTAATCTGTTGTATTGACGCATATCAACACTTACGTTTTTAAATACAGCTCTAGAATCTCTTGGTTGCAATCCTCCTCCTGAAACTCGTAGTGCTAATGCTTGCTCGTTTTGGTTGATGATCGTATTATTATTATACAATTGTTCACGTAATACTCCTGGAGGCGAAACATAATTTACTGGACATCTAGCACCATTTTCTTCTATATTCACAGCTGCTACATCAAAAGTAGTATTGTCATCATCAACATTAACATCTGTTGGGTCTAATGTATTTGTATATCTTCTCCACTCTCCTCTTACTAAATCTAATGCTCCAAAACGAACTGTAACATCGCTTTCGAATCCTGTCATAAACATTCTCATGAAACGAATTGATCTAAAATCTGATATGGTACCAATTGTGTTTTGAGGTTGCGAAACTGGAATTTTAAACTGTATCCATCTGGCATCGGTAACAGATCCGTTTGCCATTGTCACTTGTGTTTCTCTTATATCGGTAACATAATTTTGTCCTTCTTTCATGCCTGGCTTAACATCTATGCTATACTCATAATAGGCATTAATGGTATTCATCGTGTTATCCCTATTGATATCTTCTACATCTGGAAGTGTTGTCGAAGCTCTATTGGCATCATTTATATCTACGGCTGAGTTATTTTCTACTCCGTTATAATTTTTATAACGATCTAAAACGCCTCCTGTAGTATTTAAATAATAAGTATAGTTATCCGCTGCAGGATCTTTTTCTCCACCATAGTTCGTATATATGGTACCCTCTTTAGAGTCAGGTAAGCCATCTAGACCAACATCTTGATTTGCTCTGTTACCAGCGTTATTATCAAATGCATAAATTAAAGATTGTGATGCTGGAACATCTCCCCATATTGGTTGTGGCTTTGCTAATATTTGATTTGGACCTAAACCATTTTCATATTGTTTTCTACCATCTTTTAAGATGTCTTCGGAAATTTCTCCTAGGTTAAAATAAACCTTACCTGTATTACTGTCATTAGTCTTTCCTGCACCCACAAATGGATCTAATACCCAGAATTGGATATACTCGACATTTCCTTGTTCAAAATCTGTTGAACTCAAGGCACGCATTATTCCACCAAAATTATCTTTTGGATTTAATGCATAATTTAAATCATTATTATATGGTCCTCTTTCTGATGGATAATAGGTTAAATCTAATGTATTAACCACTTGTGTTTGCCCTTGTGCTATATCTGTTAATGGATATAACTCATCACTATAAATTCTACGGGTTGTATTTAACGATAAGTCATCATTAGTAATTCCTGAAGGTTTTGATGCATAAAAAATTGGATCAATTGTATACCATGATAGTTTTGCTCTTTTAAAACCATAACTTAAATCCCCTTTATCTGCACCAAAATCATACGTACTTGTTGTACTTTTATCTGGTGTAGAAGACAAACTCCATGCATATGCTGAACGCATATCAATAGTAGATTGCGATCCTTCGAAGTCATCTACATAAATAGTTGATTCTCCTTCAAAATTATCTGCTTTTGAAGTTCCTGGTTTTAAGAAAGCAATTTCTCCTCTTATCGAAAGATTTGAAGGTACATCGGTATCCATAAATGGTAATTTATTTACCAATCGGGTAAAGAAAGGAACTTCTGTAGAGAAATTTGTATTGAAACCATATATCATATTATTTACAGATTCCTGTCCATAACTTGATTTTTGTGTAAACGGTTTCTCTGACATCTGTAATAAAGTACCTCCAACAGTAAAATTATCAGAAATTTTATGTTGTATATCTACTCCTATAAATCTTCGGGTTTGTTGTCCGAAAATAGAATTATTCTCTAATGATATTTCAATCGGTGTGTTTGATGCTTGAAGCGAAGGATCTAAGATTTGAACTCTTCCTAATTGATAATTTACACTGTAATCAATTCCCTCAACTAATACACGTCCTGCTGCAGTAACGACAACTGAACCTTGTGGAACATTAAAAGCTCCAATAGGAATCCCATCGCCTCCTGTAGATTTATATTTACCTCTTAATAAGAATTTGTTTTTATCGCTATCTTGTAAAGCTCCCGATTGTGTATTAGAATACATATTACGGAATACATATTTACTCTGGTTTGGGTTATATGTACTTGTATTACGGTAATCTTCGGCTGTACTTTTTGATAATTTTTCAAATAGTCGTTCTCCAAAAGGCTCTTTGGTCGTAAATATAATTCTACCATTTTGAGCATCTATCGTTAACCCTGGTAAAAAATCAAAAAAACCATCACCTCCCACTTGAGGATCATTATTATAATTCAATTTATCCAAATCAAATACCTTAAGTAAAGGGGTATCTGTTACTCTCATATCTGGAAGAGGGTTTTCTGGAAATGGATTAGAACTATTTACTGGTGTAATATAATTTATTGGAGAAGGATCCGTATACAATATATTGAATCTAAAATCCTCTTGTTTTATTTGATATGCCCCAGGAATTTGATAGATATTTTTCATCATCAAGTTCCAAACTGGATTCTTAACATTAGTCAAATTACTTTTCAGCATTTTCAATATCAAACTTTGTGTTATGATTGCTTGATTTGAAGGATTATTTCCTGTTACTACGGTAGCGTCTACACCATCGTTTCCAAATTCACCTACCTGAAACACTTGGTCTCCCATTGTATACTCGTAAGCAACTGCCAGAACTTCATCATTTGCTAATCGTTGTTGCAACGATAGATACCCTAATTGTGCATTAAAAGTATACTCATTAGGATTTAACTTTCTTGCATTTTCTAATTTTGAATAATCTTGTCCTTCATTTACTGTAACATTAAACCCTGTACCTGAAGTGACAATTTCACGAATATCTCTATTCAATAAACCTGTTCCTCCAATAATTAATCTCGGATCATATTTATTATTACCATTGTCTGATGGTGAACCAATTTGTTTAAGAAAAATTCCTGCTGAAGGGTTTAAAACTACAATTTCATTATCTGGAATTCCAGCTATTTGTGCTTCTCCCAAATCCTGTAGCGCAATAATATTTCTTAAATTATTATTGGTTGTACTAACCCTATTTTGTTTGTTTGTTACCCAAACCTCTAATCGTGTAATTTGAACACGGCTATCAATAACAGGGTATTTTTTTAATGCTGAATCGTACTTATTTCTAAAATATTGAGATAGGAAAAAGTGTCTGTCATTATCATAATTCAAGGCATACAGATCAAAATTCTGAACAGTTCCTCCCCCTTCGGCAACGACGCTTTTGGCTTGAGATTTTTGTTCTGAGAAAACACCTGTAATAGTAGTTTTTCCGAATTGTAATTGAGCTTTTACTCCAAATAAACTTTGTGCTCCCCTAATTAAAGTACTATTAAGAGGCATACTTACGTTACCAACTTCGATTTTTTGGATGATATCGTCTTCGGATGGACTGTATTCTAATTTTATTAAATTTTGAAACGCAAATGTTGATTGTGTATCGTAATTAGCATTTACATTTAATCGCGTACCTACTTTTCCTTGCAAGCTCATGCTAATACGTTGATCAAAATCAAAAGAAAGATTAGACCTGTTTCTGGGAGAAAAAGACGGATTATCTTGTTTGGTATAACGAGCACCTAAATCAATTTCGACAGAACCAGTTGGTTTTACGTCGATTGTATTACTCCCGAAAATAGATTCAAAAAGTCCTGACTTTATATAATATCTAGGAAGTAAATCTTTTTTGGCATCTTCGGCACCATCTTTTTTACCATCTATAGCGTCAACTTTTTTCTTAAAATAAGCTCTTCGAGATTCTTTTAAGATTAATCGCTCATACTCTTCCGGTGTTAAAATAATTGGGTAGTTAATCGAAAACCCTTCTACTGAATTGGTATAGATGTAGCGATCTGTTATAGGGTCATAAGTATAAGCTGAAAGAATGCTTTGCGGATCTTTTATTTGTATTTTACCAACAGAATACCCTGTTTTCGTTGTATCTTGAACCTCCTCTATTACTTGAGCATTCGATACAATCCCACAAAATAAAACCAGTAAAAAAATACAAATTTTATGCATATATCCTGAATGTTTTTATGTACGTTTTTATAAACTTTTTAAAGCCTTCTTTATTAATGACTCAACAGTTGCGTCAGGATCTTCTTTAATGATTTTTTCAATCACTTTTTCAGAAGTTTTTCTAACAAATCCTAAGACTTCTAAAGCAGATAACGCTTCATCTCTGTTTGTATTGTTTTGAAGTATAGAAACTTCATCTAAATCGTACAATTTAACAATTTTTTCTTTCAAATCGAGGATTACTCTTTGGGCAGTTTTATTCCCAATACCTTTTATTGATTGAATTACGCCAACATCTCCAGCTGCTATTGCATTGATTATTTGTTTAGGATCTAATGAGGACAGCATTGTTCTGGCAATGTTTGCTCCAATTCCCGAAACGGATAGTAACATTCTGAAAATTTCTCTTTCAGATTTCTCTACAAAACCAAATAATGTATGCGCATCTTCTTTGATTTGAAGATGCGTATACAATTTTATAAATTCATTATTTGGAATTAAAGAATAGGTATGCAAGGATATATTTACGTGATATCCAACTCCCCCGCAATCAATAACAACTTCGGTAGGGGTCTTCTCTACCAATTTTCCTTGCAAATGTGTAATCATAATATAATGTTAATAATTGTCAAATATAACAAAATTTGAAGTAAAAATACGACAACTAAAAACAATACTTTTTTACATTATGTTATTTTACTATATTATTCTTTTTAAGTTGCTTTTCTTGAGCGTCTATAACTGCTATAGCAGACATATTTACCATTTCTTCTACACTTGCTCCTAATTGGAAAATATGAACTGGTTTACCCATTCCTAACATTATTGGACCTATTGAATCTACTTTATTCAATTCTTTCAATAATTTATAGGTAATATTTGCAGATTCTAAATTTGGAAAAATAAGTGTGTTTACTTTTTTTCCTGCTAATTTAGAGAAAGGGAATTTTTCTTGAAGTAATTCTGGATTCAAAGCAAAATCTGCTTGAATTTCTCCATCAATTACTAATTCTGGATGATTTTTATGCAAGTAAGCTACTGCTTCTCTTACTTTTGCAGCTCCTGGATTTGTTGAAGATCCAAAATTAGAATACGAAACCATTGCGATTACTGGCTCAACACCAAACATTTTTGCCGTTTTTGCAGTCATAACAGCAATTTTAGCCAAATCATCTGCTGATGGATTGATGTTTATTGCAGTATCTGATAAGAACATTGGTCCTCTGCTTGTCATCATCATGTTTGCTGTTGCAACAAGTGAAGCTCCTGGTGCTTTTTCTATAATTTGCAACATTGGTTTTACAACCGATGGATAACTTCTTGAATGACCTGTTACTAATGCATCTGCTTCTCCTTCATTAACCATCATTGCAGCAAAATAGTTTCTTTCGCGCATTAATTTTTGAGCATCTAGTAAAGATATACCGCGTCTTTCTCTTGTTGACCAAAAAGAGGCTGCAAATTGATTTCTTCTTTCTTCTTGATCTTTTGTTTTTGGATCAATAATTTCTACATCTGCATCAAAACCTAACTCTTCTTTAAGTTCTAGAATGATTTCTTTGTTTCCTAATAAAATTGGAAAACCGATACCTTCTTCATGTACAATTTGAGCTGCTTTTAATACATTTAAATGGTCTGCTTCTGCAAAAACGATTCTTTTAGGGTCCATTTTTGCTCTGTTTGTAATCAAACGAACCATTTTATTATCATTACCTAAACGAGCCAAAAGTTCTTCTTCGTATTTTTCCCAATCTGTTATCGGGTTTAAAGCTACTCCTGACTCCATTGCTGCTTTGGCTACTGCTGGCGCAACTATAGTAATTAATCTTGGATCAAATGGTTTTGGAATTATATACTCTCTTCCAAATCCTAATTTGGTTGCTCCATAAGCTACATTTACTTGCTCTGGAACTGATTCTTTTGCTAATGAAGCTAGTGCTCTAACGGCAGCCATTTTCATTGCTTCGTTGATTTTAGTAGCTCTTACATCCAAAGCTCCTCTAAAAATATAAGGAAACCCTAATACATTATTAACTTGATTTGGATAATCTGAACGACCCGTAGCCATAATAACATCCTTACGAGTTGCAATTGCTAGGTTATAATCAATTTCTGGATTAGGATTTGCCATTGCGAAAACGATTGGGTTTTCGGCCATTCCTAATAACATGTCTGGTGTCATGATGTCACCTGATGATAATCCTAGGAATATATCTGCTCCTTTTAAAGCTTCTTCTAAACCAATTGGTTCTATATCTTTTGCATACTTTAATTGTAAAGTAGATAATGAAGGGTTGTTCTTTGTTAAAAGCCCTTTACTATTATACATTAAAATATTCTCTATTTTTACTCCTAGTAGAACATATAAATCAGCACAAGCCAAAGCTGCTGATCCCGCTCCTGAAACTACCATTTTTACATCTTCGGCTTTTTTATCAGCCAACTCTAATGCGTTTATTAAAGCTGCAGAAGATATAATTGCAGTTCCGTGTTGATCATCATGCATTACAGGAATATTAAGCTCTTCTACCAATCTTCTTTCAATTTCGAAAGATTCTGGTGCCTTAATATCTTCTAGATTAATACCTCCAAATGTTGGAGCGATATTCTTTACAGTTTGAATGAATTCTTCAATATCTTTTGTTCCAATTTCGATGTCAAAAACATCAATATCCGAAAATATTTTAAATAACAATCCTTTCCCCTCCATTACAGGTTTTGAAGCTTCAGGACCTATATCTCCTAAACCTAAAACCGCGGTTCCATTTGTTATTACAGCAACAAGATTTCCTTTTGCAGTGTATTTATATACTTCGTTTACATCTCTTGCAATTTCTAAACACGGTTCAGCAACACCTGGTGAATATGCTAAAGACAAATCTCTTTGAGTCGCATATTTTTTGGTTGGAACTACTTGAATTTTACCCGGAGTAGGCTTTGAGTGATACAACAACGCCTCGCTTCTTTTACTATCTTTGTTCATTGTTTTTAGATTTTATTCTAGCTTACAAAGATATAAGACTTCGTTTAAAAAGGAAGCTTTTTACTGCTCTTTTATTTAATAATGCTATTTTAAGATAACCCACAAAAAAATAACCCGAAATTATTCGGGTTATTTTTGAATTCTATTTAGTTTATTTATTTACTGTGATATATAAGAATTTAGATGATTAATGGTGTCTTTTTGGATTTCTATTATTGATTTCACAACATCACTTATAGAAATAATTCCGACCACAACACCATTATCTACTACTGGTAGATGCCTAATTCTTTTGCTACTCATTAATTCCATACATGAATCTAAACTATCGGATAGACTTATTGTAATGACATTACTTTCCATAATTTCATGTACAAATGTCTCTTTCGAAGATTTGTCTTTCAACACAATTTTTCGTGCATAATCTCTCTCCGATAATATCCCTTTTAACTCTGTTCCATCTATAACTAAGATGGCTCCAATGTTTTTATCACCCATTACTTTCAATGCTTCGTAAACGGTGGTCGATGAAAGTACCGAATAAACTTCTTTCCCTTTCGTGCTTAGTATTTGATTTACAGTCATATCTGATAATTTTAAGAACTATAAATTTAAAGAAAATCAACTTACAAATAACATTAATTTTATTTTTTAGTTAAAAATTAATTGAATTCATCAATAAAATCAGCAAAACAAAGTGTTTATTTTATCTTTATCTCGTATTTATTAAATATTTATTTACGTCAAAACAAATTAAAATTAAAAAAACAAAGCCTTTTCTATATTAAGAAAAGGCTTTGTTTGCAAATGATGGTATTTAATAAATGTACTACATTGTTATTCCATTGAAACGATAATAAACTCGCTTCGTCTGTTTAATTGGTGTTCTGCTTCTGTACAAGGAACTCCATCTGAGCAATGGTTCACTAACTGGCTCTCGCCATATCCTTTACCTGTTACTCTATTTTGTGCGATACCATTTTTCACTAACCATTGTATAGTCGATTTTGCTCTTCTATCTGATAAAGCTAAATTATATTTGGCTGTTTGTCGGCTATCTGTATGTGAACGAACATCAATTTTCATCTTTGGATATTGTTTCATCACTGCGAGTATCTTCTCAAGTTCAAAAGCGGCGTCTTTACGAATGAATGATTTATCTAGATCAAAATAAATAATTGGAATATCCAGCGTTTTGGCTAGATCTGTACCTACACCAATTGGCTTAATTCGTTTCTCAAGAGGTATTACTAAACTAGTTTCTCCTGTTTCATTTTTAATTGTAACCAGAAGTTCTTTGGTTTCATAATCTTGTTTACTCGCTCTTACATGATATGTTTTACCACAATCTACATTAAATTTATAACTACCGTCTGCTGCTGTTACAACTTCTCCTATAGTTTTAAATTGTTCGTCTAACAATAACACTTTCGCATTGTCCAATATTTTGTTAGTTTCTAAATCGATAATTGCTCCTTTTAATACTTGTTCACAAAGTAATTTTTTGATTTCAGTAAATCGGTAGATATCATCGTTTCCTATTCCACCTTCTCTATTAGACGAGAAAAATCCATTTCTATTTTCGCTATTTATAATAAATGCAAAATCATCTTGTTTACTATTTATTGGCGCACCTAGATTTTGAATAGCTGAGAAGGTTCCGTCATCATTGATTTTTGAAACAAATACATCTAGTCCTCCCAAACCTGGTCTTCCGTCACTAGCAAAATACAATTCGTTATCTGCTGAAACAAATGGAAAAGTTTCTCTTCCTTCTGTATTAATTGTTGCTCCTAAATTTTTGGGTTTACCAAAACTTCCATCTGAATTAATGGTTACGCTATACAAATCAGATTGACCAAGAGTTCCTGGCATATCTGATGCGAAATACAATAATTTCTCATCATTACTTAGTGCTGGATGCGCAGTACTATATTGATCACTATTAAATGGTAACTCTCTCAAATTAGTCCATTTTCCATCAACAAAATCAGCTTTATAAAGTTTTAACAGCGTAATCTTTTGTTCATCTCTACCTCTTTTACCATCAAGAAAATTGTTTCTTGTAAAGTACATTGTTTTTCCATCTTTTGTAAAAACGGGTGTCGATTCATTGAACTTAGAATTGATTTTCTTTTCAAATCGTTCTGGTTTCCCAAGTGTCCCATCTGATTTTAATTCGGCTGAATAAAGGTTTGTAAATGCTTTATTGGTCCATTTAAATGTACTTCTGACTACTCCCCCGGTATCTCTAGCAGATGCAAATACGATTTTATTGTCGTAATAAGCACTTCCGTAATCTGTTTGTGTTGAATTAATTCCAGCATCGGCTATTTCAAAGCGACCTGAATTGGCTTTTATTTGTTCGAGATAGTTCTTGTTTTTTTCAAACAATATCCCTCTTTTATCTGTATTCGTTTTTTTATTGAAAGCTTCTAAGATCTTATCTGCTTTAGCATAATCCCCTGTCGCTTTTAAAGTTTGCGCATAACGATAGTAATATTCTGGCTCTTGTTCTGCATTCATGGCAAAGAGCTCATCGTACCATTTGGATGCTTTAATTAGTTCGCCATTAAAGTAATAAGCGTTCCCTAATTTCTGGAACATTTTTTCGTCTTTGTATCCTTTTTCAGCTACTCTTTCATAAGTTGCAATTGCATCAATAAATGCATATTGAGCATAGTTTTTTTCTGCTTTCTTCTCTACTCCCGTTTGTGCATTTCCATTTAAAGCAAGCAGTACTAAAAAAACAGTATAAATTGTATGTTTAATTTTCATCTTTAGGGGATTTAGAAGAATCTTGGTGAGGTTATTCTGTTATAATTATTAAAGAATTCAAATCGTAGGAATATCTCGTGTGATCCTGAATTATAATTATTCAATCTAGTTGTTTCACGGTCATAGGCATATCCTATATATAATCCATCAGTAACTTGAAATCCTACCATAGCACTCAATGCAGCACTCCATCTATAGGCTGCTCCTACTACAAATTTATCATTGAACATGAAGTTGGCAGAAAGATCTACTTGTAATGGAGATCCTTCGACCATTTTGGTTAGGACTGCTGGCTTAAACTTGATGTAAGGATCTAAATCGAATACGTATCCTGCAATTAAATAGTAATTTATTTTTTCTTTAAAAATTGCTACTTCTTTGTCTTTTTCACTATATCTGTTGGTTTCGATAAAGTTCGGCACTGACAATCCTATATATGCTTTATCTGAATGCCAATATACTCCAGCTCCAACATTAGGCGTGAATTTACTGTTTAAGTCTTGAAATTGCGGATCTCCTTGATGTTCTGGATTCAATTTATTGATGTCTAAATTGAATAGATTGGCAGTTGCTTTTATTCCAAATGATAGTTTAAAAGTATCAGAAGTTGGTATTGTATAAGACAAATCTGCCGAAAAAGTATTCTCGTTTGTTGGCCCAATTTTATCATTTACAAGCGAAACTCCTAATCCTAAATTACTATTAGTTAGCGGTGTGTTTAGTGAAAAACTACTCGTTTCTGGTGCTCCATCTAGTCCAACCCATTGCGTACGGTAAAGTCCGAAGATGCTCATTGCTCCTCTTGAACCTGCATATGCTGGATTTATATTGATGGTATTGTACATATATTGTGTGAACTGTGCATCTTGTTGTGCATATCCCACAGCTGAGAAAAACATAAAAACTAAAACTAATTTTTTCATTTACTTTTTTTTAAAAGAATAGCCTAGCCCTATTGAGCTAAGCCATTCCTATTTGTTTTTACTATTTATTGATGTATAAATATCCTGCTTTTTGATGAGCATTAGATTGATTATCCTTGTATTTCAGAATATAATAATACGTTCCAACTGGCAATCCAACTGATTGTTGAACTGTTGTACGTCCTTCTGAGAATCCTTTGAAAGCTCTATCGGTATTATTATATCCATCACGTTCAAAGACTAATACTCCCCAACGGTTGTATATCTCTACAGTATTATCTGGATAACATTCTAAACCTTGAATATAGAATCGGTCATTTTGAGAATCTCCGTTTGGCGATATTGCATTGAATACTTTAATTACACATCCTTCTACTGGAGAAACTGTTGGATTATCATCTACTTCGCTTAGATTATCTGATTTATCCTCAACTATAATTCCATGTGCACTTGTTCCAAATACTGTTGCTTGGTTCACAATTTTACCTGCATTAATATCTGATTGTTTAATAACGTAAGTACCTATGAAAGAATGCTCGTCTGTTTCATTTACTCCTAATGATATTGGCATTCCTAACATAATAAGTCCTGGAAGTTGATCATCAATAATAACATTGAAAAGAGGTGTATTTCCTGTATTTGTAATTTTAAATTTATACGTTATCGTTTCTCCTTCATTCGCATAACCACTTTTGTTTTCATCGTTAAACACTGCCGTTTTCACAACTGCAATAGATGGTACTTCTACAAAGATTGTAACCTTAGCCGTAATACAACTTAATCTATTTATGGCATCACAAATTTGATACGTAAGTTCATAAGTTCCACCTGCTGTATTTGGTGCTACATCAATAGTTCCATCTACATTTAACGTAATTCCTGGTATTTTTGTTAGGTCTTTTAAAACAACAACCGATGGGTCAGTTATTTTAACACCATTCAACATATCATTATCTAATACATTGATTACCTCTAATGATCCATTAATACCATCAGCAAAAACTACATCATCGTCATTTGCTTCGATTACTGCTGCCCCTACAACAACTATTGAAGTTACAGTGCTACAATTTGATGGATTCGTTACTTCACATATTCTGTATTCAACATTGTAATTACCCGCTGGTGTGTTTGGAGCAACTGTTACTGTTCCGTCAGGATTCAATGTCAATCCTGTTGGTACTTTCACTAATGTTAAAATTATATCTCCTGTTTTTGTTCCAATTACAACAGTAGTTCCATTTAACGTATCGTTAGATGTTAATGATCGTGTAATACCTCCTGTATTTCCATTAATAGATGGCGTAGTTTCTGTTACTGCATCAATGATTGGTTTACCTACTACTACTATTGAAACAACTTTATCACAGTTTGTTGGATTAGTTACTTCACATATTTCGTATTCTACATTGTAGTTACCCGCTGGGGTATTTGGTGCAACAGTTACTGTTCCGTTAGGATTTAATGTCAATCCTGTTGGTACGTTTAATCCAGTTAATTTTACCTCTCCTGGGTTGGCTCCTATTACAACTTTATCACCATTTAACGTATCGTTAGATGTTAATGGGTCTGTAGTACCTCCTGTATTTCCATTAATAGATGGAGTCGTTTCTATTACAGCTTCTATTTTTGGTTTAGTAACAACTACTGTAACTTTTGCTGAACTACAATTTAATACATTCAACTTCTCACATATGCTATACTCAACTTCATAATTAGCTGCTGGCGTTCCCGCTGCAACACTAATTGTTCCGTCTGCATTTAAGGTAATTCCTGTTGGATATGTACCTATTTTACTCAAAATAACTTCTGTTGGATCTACTTTGGTTCCGTTTAGTGTATCATTATCTAAAACTGAAACTGTTGTTTTCCCTCCGTCTTTTCCATTGATCTCCTCTGTGGTGTCCGTATTGGCAACAATAGGAGCTGCTATTACTTTTACTGTAACTTTTGTTGAACTACAATTTAATACATTCAACTTCTCACATATGCTATACTCAACTTCATAATTAGCTGCTGGCGTTCCCGCTGCAACACTAATTGTTCCGTCTGTATTTAAGGTAATTCCTGTTGGATATGTACCTATTTTACTCAAAATAACTTCTGTTGGATCTACTTTGGTTCCGTTTAGTGTATCATTATCTAAAACTGAAACTGTTGTTTTCCCTCCGTCTTTTCCATTGATCTCCTCTGTGGTGTCCGTATTGGCAACAATAGGAGCTGCTATTACTTTTACTGTAACTTTTGTTGAACTACAATTTAATACATTCAACTTCTCACATATGCTATACTCAACTTCATAATTAGCTGCTGGCGTTCCCGCTGCAACACTAATTGTTCCGTCTGCATTTAAGGTAATTCCTGTTGGATATGTACCTATTTTACTCAAAATAACTTCTGTTGGATCTACTTTGGTTCCGTTTAGTGTATCATTATCTAAAACTGAAACTGTTGTTTTCCCTCCGTCTTTTCCATTGATCTCCTCTGTGGTGTCCGTATTGGCAACAATAGGAGCTGCTATTACTTTTACTGTAACTTTTGTTGAACTACAATTTAATACATTCAACTTCTCACATATGCTATACTCAACTTCATAATTAGCTGCTGGCGTTCCCGCTGCAACACTAATTGTTCCGTCTGTATTTAAGGTAATTCCTGTTGGATATGTACCTATTTTACTCAAAATAACTTCTGTTGGATCTACTTTGGTTCCGTTTAGTGTATCATTATCTAAAACTGAAACTGTTGTTTTTCCTCCGTCTTTTCCATTGATCTCCTCTGTGGTGTCCGTATTGGCAACAATAGGAGCTGCTATTACTTTTACTGTAACTTTTGTTGAACTACAATTTAATACATTCAACTTCTCACATATGCTATACTCAACTTCATAATTAGCTGCTGGCGTTCCCGCTGCAACACTAATTGTTCCGTCTGCATTTAAGGTAATTCCTGTTGGATATGTACCTATTTTACTCAAAATAACTTCTGTTGGATCTACTTTGGTTCCGTTTAGTGTATCATTATCTAAAACTGAAACTGTTGTTTTTCCTCCGTCTTTTCCATTGATCTCCTCTGTGGTGTCCGTATTGGCAACAATAGGAGCTGCTATTACTTTTACTGTAACTTTTGTTGAACTACAATTTAATACATTCAACTTCTCACATATGCTATACTCAACTTCATAATTAGCTGCTGGCGTTCCCGCTGCAACACTAATTGTTCCGTCTGCATTTAAGGTAATTCCTGTTGGATATGTACCTATTTTACTCAAAATAACTTCTGTTGGATCTACTTTGGTTCCGTTTAGTGTATCATTATCTAAAACTGAAACTGTTGTTTTTCCTCCGTCTTTTCCATTGATCTCCTCTGTGGTGTCCGTATTGGCAACAATAGGAGCTGCTATTACTTTTACTGTAACTTTTGTTGAACTACAATTTAATACATTCAACTTCTCACATATGCTATACTCAACTTCATAATTAGCTGCTGGCGTTCCCGCTGCAACACTAATTGTTCCGTCTGTATTTAAGGTAATTCCTGTTGGATATGTACCTATTTTACTCAAAATAACTTCTGTTGGATCTACTTTGGTTCCGTTTAGTGTATCATTATCTAAAACTGAAACTGTTGTTTTCCCTCCGTCTTTTCCATTGATCTCCTCTGTGGTGTCCGTATTGGCAACAATAGGAGCTGCTATTACTTTTACTGTAACTTTTGTTGAACTACAATTTAATACATTCAACTTCTCACATATGCTATACTCAACTTCATAATTAGCTGCTGGCGTTCCCGCTGCAACACTAATTGTTCCGTCTGCATTTAAGGTAATTCCTGTTGGATATGTACCTATTTTACTCAAAATAACTTCTGTTGGATCTACTTTGGTTCCGTTTAGTGTATCATTATCTAAAACTGAAACTGTTGTTTTCCCTCCGTCTTTTCCATTGATCTCCTCTGTGGTGTCCGTATTGGCAACAATAGGAGCTGCTATTACTTTTACTGTAACTTTTGTTGAACTACAATTTAATACATTCAACTTCTCACATATGCTATACTCAACTTCATAATTAGCTGCTGGCGTTCCCGCTGCAACACTAATTGTTCCGTCTGTATTTAAGGTAATTCCTGTTGGATATGTACCTATTTTACTCAAAATAACTTCTGTTGGATCTACTTTGGTTCCGTTTAGTGTATCATTATCTAAAACTGAAACTGTTGTTTTTCCTCCGTCTTTTCCATTGATCTCCTCTGTGGTGTCCGTATTGGCAACAATAGGAGCTGCTATTACTTTTACTGTAACTTTTGTTGAACTACAATTTAATACATTCAACTTCTCACATATGCTATACTCAACTTCATAATTAGCTGCTGGCGTTCCCGCTGCAACACTAATTGTTCCGTCTGCATTTAAGGTAATTCCTGTTGGATATGTACCTATTTTACTCAAAATAACTTCTGTTGGATCTACTTTGGTTCCGTTTAGTGTATCATTATCTAAAACTGAAACTGTTGTTTTTCCTCCGTCTTTTCCATTGATCTCCTCTGTGGTGTCCGTATTGGCAACAATAGGAGCTGCTATTACTTTTACTGTAACTTTTGTTGAACTACAATTTAATACATTCAACTTCTCACATATGCTATACTCAACTTCATAATTAGCTGCTGGCGTTCCCGCTGCAACACTAATTGTTCCGTCTGCATTTAAGGTAATTCCTGTTGGATATGTACCTATTTTACTCAAAATAACTTCTGTTGGATCTACTTTGGTTCCGTTTAGTGTATCATTATCTAAAACTGAAACTGTTGTTTTTCCTCCGTCTTTTCCATTGATCTCCTCTGTGGTGTCCGTATTGGCAACAATAGGAGCTGCTATTACTTTTACTGTAACTTTTGTTGAACTACAATTTAATACATTCAACTTCTCACATATGCTATACTCAACTTCATAATTAGCTGCTGGCGTTCCCGCTGCAACACTAATTGTTCCGTCTGCATTTAAGGTAATTCCTGTTGGATATGTACCTATTTTACTCAAAATAACTTCTGTTGGATCTACTTTGGTTCCGTTTAGTGTATCATTATCTAAAACTGAAACTGTTGTTTTTCCTCCGTCTTTTCCATTGATCTCCTCTGTGGTGTCCGTATTGGCAACAATAGGAGCTGCTATTACTTTTACTGTAACTTTTGTTGAACTACAATTTAATACATTCAACTTCTCACATATGCTATACTCAACTTCATAATTAGCTGCTGGCGTTCCCGCTGCAACACTAATTGTTCCGTCTGTATTTAAGGTAATTCCTGTTGGATATGTACCTATTTTACTCAAAATAACTTCTGTTGGATCTACTTTGGTTCCGTTTAGTGTATCATTATCTAAAACTGAAACTGTTGTTTTTCCTCCGTCTTTTCCATTGATCTCCTCTGTGGTGTCCGTATTGGCAACAATAGGAGCTGCTATTACTTTTACTGTAACTTTTGTTGAACTACAATTTAATACATTCAACTTCTCACATATGCTATACTCAACTTCATAATTAGCTGCTGGCGTTCCCGCTGCAACACTAATTGTTCCGTCTGCATTTAAGGTAATTCCTGTTGGATATGTACCTATTTTACTCAAAATAACTTCTGTTGGATCTACTTTGGTTCCGTTTAGTGTATCATTATCTAAAACTGAAACTGTTGTTTTTCCTCCGTCTTTTCCATTGATCTCCTCTGTGGTGTCCGTATTGGCAACAATAGGAGCTGCTATTACTTTTACTGTAACTTTTGTTGAACTACAATTTAATACATTCAACTTCTCACATATGCTATACTCAACTTCATAATTAGCTGCTGGCGTTCCCGCTGCAACACTAATTGTTCCGTCTGCATTTAAGGTAATTCCTGTTGGATATGTACCTATTTTACTCAAAATAACTTCTGTTGGATCTACTTTGGTTCCGTTTAGTGTATCATTATCTAAAACTGAAACTGTTGTTTTCCCTCCGTCTTTTCCATTGATCTCCTCTGTGGTGTCCGTATTGGCAACAATAGGAGCTGCTATTACTTTTACTGTAACTTTTGTTGAACTACAATTTAATACATTCAACTTCTCACATATGCTATACTCAACTTCATAATTAGCTGCTGGCGTTCCCGCTGCAACACTAATTGTTCCGTCTGCATTTAAGATAATTCCTGTTGGATATGTACCTATTTTACTCAAAATAACTTCTGTTGGATCTACTTTGGTTCCGTTTAGTGTATCATTATCTAAAACTGAAACTGTTGTTTTTCCTCCGTCTTTTCCATTGATCTCCTCTGTGGTGTCCGTATTGGCAACAATAGGAGCTGCTATTACTTTTACTGTAACTTTTGTTGAACTACAATTTAATACATTCAACTTCTCACATATGCTATACTCAACTTCATAATTAGCTGCTGGCGTTCCCGCTGCAACACTAATTGTTCCGTCTGCATTTAAGATAATTCCTGTTGGATATGTACCTATTTTACTCAAAATAACTTCTGTTGGATCTACTTTGGTTCCGTTTAGTGTATCATTATCTAAAACTGAAACTGTAGTGCTTCCTCCGTCTTTTCCATTGATCTCCTCTGTGGTGTCCGTATTGGCAACAATAGGAGCTGCTATTACTTTTACTGTAACTTTTGTTGAACTACAATTTAATACATTCAACTTCTCACATATGCTATACTCAACTTCATAATTAGCTGCTGGCGTTCCCGCTGCAACACTAATTGTTCCGTCTGCATTTAAGGTAATTCCTGTTGGATATGTACCTATTTTACTCAAAATAACTTCTGTTGGATCTACTTTGGTTCCGTTTAGTGTATCATTATCTAAAACTGAAACTGTTGTTTTTCCTCCGTCTTTTCCATTGATCTCCTCTGTGGTGTCCGTATTGGCAACAATAGGAGCTGCTATTACTTTTACTGTAACTTTTGTTGAACTACAATTTAATACATTCAACTTCTCACATATGCTATACTCAACTTCATAATTAGCTGCTGGCGTTCCCGCTGCAACACTAATTGTTCCGTCTGCATTTAAGATAATTCCTGTTGGATATGTACCTATTTTACTCAAAATAACTTCTGTTGGATCTACTTTGGTTCCGTTTAGTGTATCATTATCTAAAACTGAAACTGTTGTTTTTCCTCCGTCTTTTCCATTGATCTCCTCTGTGGTGTCCGTATTGGCAACAATAGGAGCTGCTATTACTTTTACTGTAACTTTTGTTGAACTACAATTTAATACATTCAACTTCTCACATATGCTATACTCAACTTCATAATTAGCTGCTGGCGTTCCCGCTGCAACACTAATTGTTCCGTCTGCATTTAAGGTAATTCCTGTTGGATATGTACCTATTTTACTCAAAATAACTTCTGTTGGATCTACTTTGGTTCCGTTTAGTGTATCATTATCTAAAACTGAAACTGTTGTTTTCCCTCCGTCTTTTCCATTGATCTCCTCTGTGGTGTCCGTATTGGCAACAATAGGAGCTGCTATTACTTTTACTGTAACTTTTGTTGAACTACAATTTAATACATTCAACTTCTCACATATGCTATACTCAACTTCATAATTAGCTGCTGGCGTTCCCGCTGCAACACTAATTGTTCCGTCTGTATTTAAGGTAATTCCTGTTGGATATGTACCTATTTTACTCAAAATAACTTCTGTTGGATCTACTTTGGTTCCGTTTAGTGTATCATTATCTAAAACTGAAACTGTTGTTTTCCCTCCGTCTTTTCCATTGATCTCCTCTGTGGTGTCCGTATTGGCAACAATAGGAGCTGCTATTACTTTTACTGTAACTTTTGTTGAACTACAATTTAATACATTCAACTTCTCACATATGCTATACTCAACTTCATAATTAGCTGCTGGCGTTCCCGCTGCAACACTAATTGTTCCGTCTGTATTTAAGGTAATTCCTGTTGGATATGTACCTATTTTACTCAAAATAACTTCTGTTGGATCTACTTTGGTTCCGTTTAGTGTATCATTATCTAAAACTGAAACTGTTGTTTTTCCTCCGTCTTTTCCATTGATCTCCTCTGTGGTGTCCGTATTGGCAACAATAGGAGCTGCTATTACTTTTACTGTAACTTTTGTTGAACTACAATTTAATACATTCAACTTCTCACATATGCTATACTCAACTTCATAATTAGCTGCTGGCGTTCCCGCTGCAACACTAATTGTTCCGTCTGCATTTAAGGTAATTCCTGTTGGATATGTACCTATTTTACTCAAAATAACTTCTGTTGGATCTACTTTGGTTCCGTTTAGTGTATCATTATCTAAAACTGAAACTGTTGTTTTTCCTCCGTCTTTTCCATTGATCTCCTCTGTGGTGTCCGTATTGGCAACAATAGGAGCTGCTATTACTTTTACTGTAACTTTTGTTGAACTACAATTTAATACATTCAACTTCTCACATATGCTATACTCAACTTCATAATTAGCTGCTGGCGTTCCCGCTGCAACACTAATTGTTCCGTCTGCATTTAAGATAATTCCTGTTGGATATGTACCTATTTTACTCAAAATAACTTCTGTTGGATCTACTTTGGTTCCGTTTAGTGTATCATTATCTAAAACTGAAACTGTTGTTTTTCCTCCGTCTTTTCCATTGATCTCCTCTGTGGTGTCCGTATTGGCAACAATAGGAGCTGCTATTACTTTTACTGTAACTTTTGTTGAACTACAATTTAATACATTCAACTTCTCACATATGCTATACTCAACTTCATAATTAGCTGCTGGCGTTCCCGCTGCAACACTAATTGTTCCGTCTGCATTTAAGGTAATTCCTGTTGGATATGTACCTATTTTACTCAAAATAACTTCTGTTGGATCTACTTTGGTTCCGTTTAGTGTATCATTATCTAAAACTGAAACTGTTGTTTTCCCTCCGTCTTTTCCATTGATCTCCTCTGTGGTGTCCGTATTGGCAACAATAGGAGCTGCTATTACTTTTACTGTAACTTTTGTTGAACTACAATTTAATACATTCAACTTCTCACATATGCTATACTCAACTTCATAATTAGCTGCTGGCGTTCCCGCTGCAACACTAATTGTTCCGTCTGCATTTAAGATAATTCCTGTTGGATATGTACCTATTTTACTCAAAATAACTTCTGTTGGATCTACTTTGGTTCCGTTTAGTGTATCATTATCTAAAACTGAAACTGTAGTGCTTCCTCCGTCTTTTCCATTGATCTCCTCTGTGGTGTCCGTATTGGCAACAATAGGAGCTGCTATTACTTTTACTGTAACTTTTGTTGAACTACAATTTAATACATTCAACTTCTCACATATGCTATACTCAACTTCATAATTAGCTGCTGGCGTTCCCGCTGCAACACTAATTGTTCCGTCTGTATTTAAGGTAATTCCTGTTGGATATGTACCTATTTTACTCAAAATAACTTCTGTTGGATCTACTTTGGTTCCGTTTAGTGTATCATTATCTAAAACTGAAACTGTTGTTTTCCCTCCGTCTTTTCCATTGATCTCCTCTGTGGTGTCCGTATTGGCAACAATAGGAGCTGCTATTACTTTTACTGTAACTTTTGTTGAACTACAATTTAATACATTCAACTTCTCACATATGCTATACTCAACTTCATAATTAGCTGCTGGCGTTCCCGCTGCAACACTAATTGTTCCGTCTGTATTTAAGGTAATTCCTGTTGGATATGTACCTATTTTACTCAAAATAACTTCTGTTGGATCTACTTTGGTTCCGTTTAGTGTATCATTATCTAAAACTGAAACTGTTGTTTTCCCTCCGTCTTTTCCATTGATCTCCTCTGTGGTGTCCGTATTGGCAACAATAGGAGCTGCTATTACTTTTACTGTAACTTTTGTTGAACTACAATTTAATACATTCAACTTCTCACATATGCTATACTCAACTTCATAATTAGCTGCTGGCGTTCCCGCTGCAACACTAATTGTTCCGTCTGTATTTAAGGTAATTCCTGTTGGATATGTACCTATTTTACTCAAAATAACTTCTGTTGGATCTACTTTGGTTCCGTTTAGTGTATCATTATCTAAAACTGAAACTGTTGTTTTTCCTCCGTCTTTTCCATTGATCTCCTCTGTGGTGTCCGTATTGGCAACAATAGGAGCTGCTATTACTTTTACTGTAACTTTTGTTGAACTACAATTTAATACATTCAACTTCTCACATATGCTATACTCAACTTCATAATTAGCTGCTGGCGTTCCCGCTGCAACACTAATTGTTCCGTCTGCATTTAAGGTAATTCCTGTTGGATATGTACCTATTTTACTCAAAATAACTTCTGTTGGATCTACTTTGGTTCCGTTTAGTGTATCATTATCTAAAACTGAAACTGTTGTTTTTCCTCCGTCTTTTCCATTGATCTCCTCTGTGGTGTCCGTATTGGCAACAATAGGAGCTGCTATTACTTTTACTGTAACTTTTGTTGAACTACAATTTAATACATTCAACTTCTCACATATGCTATACTCAACTTCATAATTAGCTGCTGGCGTTCCCGCTGCAACACTAATTGTTCCGTCTGCATTTAAGGTAATTCCTGTTGGATATGTACCTATTTTACTCAAAATAACTTCTGTTGGATCTACTTTGGTTCCGTTTAGTGTATCATTATCTAAAACTGAAACTGTTGTTTTTCCTCCGTCTTTTCCATTGATCTCCTCTGTGGTGTCCGTATTGGCAACAATAGGAGCTGCTATTACTTTTACTGTAACTTTTGTTGAACTACAATTTAATACATTCAACTTCTCACATATGCTATACTCAACTTCATAATTAGCTGCTGGCGTTCCCGCTGCAACACTAATTGTTCCGTCTGCATTTAAGATAATTCCTGTTGGATATGTACCTATTTTACTCAAAATAACTTCTGTTGGATCTACTTTGGTTCCGTTTAGTGTATCATTATCTAAAACTGAAACTGTAGTGCTTCCTCCGTCTTTTCCATTGATCTCCTCTGTGGTGTCCGTATTGGCAACAATAGGAGCTGCTATTACTTTTACTGTAACTTTTGTTGAACTACAATTTAATACATTCAACTTCTCACATATGCTATACTCAACTTCATAATTAGCTGCTGGCGTTCCCGCTGCAACACTAATTGTTCCGTCTGCATTTAAGGTAATTCCTGTTGGATATGTACCTATTTTACTCAAAATAACTTCTGTTGGATCTACTTTGGTTCCGTTTAGTGTATCATTATCTAAAACTGAAACTGTTGTTTTCCCTCCGTCTTTTCCATTGATCGGTGTTGTTGTATCATCATTGGCACAAATAACATTATTCATAACAATTTCAGATGATGCCGGTGAAGTACATCCTGCAGCATTTCTTTCTGTAAATGTATAATTTCCTGATACAGCTGTTACCAATCCTGTGCTTGAAATATTAGCAACAGATATCGGTGGTGTAAATGTATAAGTACTTGTACTAACAAATCCTGAAATTTGGAAAGTTCCTGTAGCTGTATCACATGTTGGATGTGTTATAGTTCCTGCTTGTGGCTGAGCTGGTGTTTCTAATTTAGCCGCATTACTAAATGATGCTGATGCTGGTGATATACAACTCGCTTTTGTAGATGTAACTGTATAACCAGTTCCAATAACCATATTACTTATTAATCCTAATGCATCAACACTTGGTCCTGCTGGATCAAAAGTATATGTATTACCTAAAACGTAATTTTTAATTTTGCTACTTGCTGCCGCTGAACACGTAGCTGTAGTAGTTGTAATTTCTGGCTGAGCTGGTGTTTCTAATTTAGCCGCATTACTAAATGATGCTGATGCTGGTGATATACAACTCGCTTTTGTAGATGTAACTGTATAACCAGTTCCAATAACCATATTACTTATTAATCCTAATGCATCAACACTTGGTCCTGCTGGATCAAAAGTATATGTATTACCTAAAACGTAATTTTTAATTTTGCTACTTGCTGCCGCTGAACACGTAGCTGTAGTAGTTGTAATTTCTGGCTGAGCTGGTGTTTCTAATTTAGCCACATTACTAAATGATGCTGATGCTGGTGATATACAACTCGCTTTTGTAGATGTAACTGTATAACCAGTTCCAATAACCATATTACTTATTAATCCTAATGCATCAACACTTGGTCCTGCTGGATCAAAAGTATATGTATTACCTAAAACGTAATTTTTAATTTTGCTACTTGCTGCCGCTGAACACGTAGCTGTAGTAGTTGTAATTTCTGGCTGAGCTGGTGTTTCTAATTTAGCTGCATTACTAAATGATGCTGATGCTGGTGATATACAATTCGCTTTTGTAGATGTAACTGTATAACCAGTTCCAATAACCATATTACTTATTAATCCTAATGCATCAACACTTGGTCCACCTGGATTAAAACTATATGCATTACCTGAAACGTAATTCTTAATTTTACTACTTGCTACAGCTGAACACGTAGCTGGTGTAGTGGTGATTTCTGGTTGAGCTGGTGTTTCTAATTTAGCCGCATTACTAAATGATGCTGATGCTAGTGATATACAATTCGCTTTTGTAGATGTAACTGTATAACCAGTTCCAATAACCATATTACTTATTAATCCTAATGCATCAACACTTGGTCCACCTGGATTAAAACTATATGCATTACCTGAAACGTAATTGTTAATTTTACTACTTGCTGCAGCTGAACACGTAGCTGGTGTAGTGGTAATTTCTGGCTGAGCTGGTGCTACTGGTTTATCATTTATAACAACTTCTACTGCTGGTGAAGTACAACCTGCTGCATTAGTTACTGTAAAATTATATGTAGCTGAAGTCAATCCTTCGATAAGCTTAGTGCTTCCGCTTCCATTAATATTTCCAGGCTGAATTGTCCAACTACCTGATGGTAATCCACCTAAAGTAAAGCTTCCTGTAGCTAAAGCACAAGTTGGTTGAGTAGGTGTATTAGCTGTTGGTTTTGCAGGTTTCGCGTTCATCTTAACATCTCCTGTTATAATAGCTGCTGAACAAGGAGTTGTATGACCAACTGTCGTTATAGTATAAGTACCATCTGCAGTTGGGGTTCCTGAAATAGTAACTGTTTTTTCTTTTTCATCTACATCTGATTTTAATCCAGCTGGTAAGTTGGTCACTGTAGCATTTGTAGCACTGCCACTAAAAGTATAAATAGTACTCTGAATGTCTGATCCTGTACATACGTTAGCAATTTCCGCACCAGTAGTAAGCTTAATTTCAGAAGGTATGCTCACAACAGCTGCAACTGATCTTCTTGATGATGAAGTACAATCCCCTAATCTAGCACCTACATAATAAGTTGTAGTTACTGATAAATCTTCTATAGTAAAAGTTGGCCCAGTTGCCAATAAAGTGTCTCCTGTTGAATCTGCGAACCACTGAATTTCTGCTCCCGTTGATGCAGTAGCAGTTAGCACTACCTCACCTGGTCCACATACAGCCCCTTGCCTCGTAGAAGTAATTGTTGGTGTAGTATTTACTGTTGCCTTCACTAATGTCCTAGCTGAAGTACAACCATTATTAGTTACTTCAACATAATAATTTTTATTTACAGTTAGACTTGGTGTAGTAAATTCTGGTCCTGTTCCTGATAATGTTACTCCTGTATCGCTATCATACCAATTGATTGTACCCGCAGAAGCCGTAGCCTTCAAAATCACTGTTCCTGCATCGCATCGTGAACCTTGAGTCGTACTAGTGATCGTGGGTTTAGCATTAATAACAAAATTAGTCGCTGTTCTACAAGTTGAATTACCACAAGCCGCATAATACGTTTTAGTTCCTGGAGGACTAGTTGCTGTTAATCCAGATTTATTATTTGTAAATGGATTAAATTCAGCCCCACTAGCTATAGGATCACCTCCCGTATCAGTTAGATACCAATTTATATCTCTCACGTTACATGTTGACGATGTAACTTTTAACAAAGCTCCATTTCTATCTCCTTGACAAACTGAAGCCCCAGTAGTTTTTGGTGCTCCTTCAGCTGCATTAATAACTATATTACCAGTTGCAAGTGAAACACAACCATTGGCATTTGTTGTAGTAACAACATAGGTATTTGGTGCCAATCCTGAAAAGACACCAGTAGTAGTTGTTTCTACTGTTGCTGGATTTGCGCCTTTTATTGTATAAGAAATATTCGCCCCATTAGCAGGTGAAGTTACGGTTATTGTTCCTGTTGACATTGAGCAACTTAATTGCGTAACCTCAGTTTTTGGTGTTTCTGGTAAGGCGTAGATTATTATATCATCTACTTTAGTGCCTGCACCGTTAAAATTTGAACCTGGAACATTACCTTGACCACCTTGATAGGTTTTATTTGTAGTGTTCTCTACAAAAGCATCTATAAATGCTGTGATTTTTCTGTTAGGTGTACTCGAACGTGTTGGATCCAAATACAATGCCTGAGCACTAGAACTATATTCACCCGCTGCAATGGTTCCAGTTAATTTACCAACTAAGGTTATTGTAACCACTCCATTTTGTGCAATATTAAAATCGCCTAACAGAGTTCTATTGTTTGTACTCGTATTTGTCAGAGCGCTTGAAGATAACGATGCATCAACTAGAGACTTCACTATAGCTGAATCGAATCCTATATTTAAAGGAAAAAGAAAATCTAAAGCAACCCCAGCTGCATTTCCAACACCTGTATTTGTTATTTGAATTTCATAAGAAACCTTTTCATTAACTGAACTACAAGCAGACGCTGTAGGTAAAGCTTTTACTGTAGTAGTAAGAATAGGAAAACAGCTTGAATTAACTTGTAAATATGGAGGTAGTTTATCATTAGTAAAAGCAGCTACGATACCTGGAGTTCCATCCTCAGCACCGTGCTTAACACCATCACCGTTTGTTAAACCAGCTGGTCCTCCTTTTGCGGTAGCTTTAACACTAGCTAGTGCAATGTTGTGTCTGATGATTCCACCACCACCACCACCACCCGGTCCGTGCTCATTTTTAGTATCATTAGCAGTATTTCCTCCATCTCCTCCATTAGCATTAATTGTTATTATGCCATTAGTTGTAGCTCCAGAAATATTCAAAAGAACTGTTCCACCTGCACCAGCACCCCCTGCACCATCTGATGAATTTTGATAAACACCAGCAGCACCAGCACCACCATTTACTTCAATCGTACCTGGTCCTTTAACAGTACCTGCATTAATAAGTACTATAGCTCCACCAACACCACCTTTTACACCATCTTTAGCATCGTTAGCATCTCCGGCACCTCCGCCTCCACCCATAATAAGTCTAGTTAATTCAGTTTCATCGGTACGGAAAGATAGATAACCAGGTCTTCCTCCTCCCGTAAGAGGATTTGCATTCGTCCATTGTGCACCTCCACCACCTTGCCATCCATAGCCACCTAAACCACCAAAACCACCATTACCACCACCACCTCCACCGGAATTGTGGTCATTACCACCACCACCGGCATTAGCAGGGGCTCCTCTTCCAGAAGAACCACCAGGCATACCTTCATCTACATTAACCACTTCATTAAAACCATCCCACATAAATTTTGGTGTACCAGCAATTCCCTCTCCTTTACCAGAGATGGATTTTACTTTAGCTTCACCCACATAAGTTGTTGCATTATTTCCCCCAGAATCATTTTTTGGACTATAACCACCTCTAAAGCCTCTACTTGATCCATCTATAGTAAATTTATTAAAATCGAAATTACCTGAAACATTAAAAGCAATGATTCCACCAGCAACTCCATTAAAAGGAGGTGTTGTTATATTTTTTGTTAATTTCAAATTAGAATATTGAGGTACTCGAACTATTTGAAATGTACTCTTCCCTTTTGCTGTCGTTGGTGCTGCGTTAACATAACTATTATAAGTACCTCCATTAGTACCTGTACCTTTAAATGTTAGATTTCCTCCAGTTAGTGGGACATTACTTGTCGCAATTACGTATTCAAAAATTCCTGTATTCCCAATAGCTTTAAATCCTGTACCTCCTAAACCATCTCGTCCACTACCAGAGGTTCCTGAACCATACAAATTACTATTTGTATAATCAATAGAAGCATCTTGCATTTGAATAATCAAGATCAAATCTCCTATAGAAATAGGAATTGTACCAAAATTATTCTTATATCTATCCGTAGCTGGTACTTTATCCAAGAAAACAGATTTACCCCCTGTATTTAATGTAGACTCACCAAAAATAGGATAATAGGTATTTACAGAACTCTCTACCGTAATAGGCCCATCACCTCCAGGAGTCCCACAAATTTGGGAAAACGAGTTAATTGAAAATAGAAAAAATACAATAAAAAAAGTTAGCTTAAAGAAATTAAGCTTTTTAAAAGTACAGTTTTGCATAGACAGTTTTCTTAGGGGTAATACTATAGGGATTCGAAAACCAAATAAAGGAATTCGAAAAATTTGAATTAAAAATAAAGGACCATTGACCTGAAAATCTTAGAACAAGATTTTTTGAAACTTCGTGAAAGTGAAATAAAATAAACGCCATAAATAAATTAGGTTCGACTCAAATTCGTCTTAAAGTTTATAAATTAGGTAGTTTGGAGCAGCGAAAGTATATAAACAGTAAAAAGATTACTAGATTATTCGTTAAACTACCTGTTTTGTCGACGAAATACTTGTTTTGAAGAAAATTTCTTATTTTGATAGATGAAAAAATTAACTTTAAGGCAACAATACGTTTTAATTATAACATTATAAGTCATGTTTACTAAAACAATGAATACCAAAACACATAACTCACTTAAATTCAACTATTAAAACAACCAAAAAAAAGATAATTAAAATTGGAATCAGTAGTTTATTCCAACAATAAACAGAACCAACTTTGCAGTGTTTTCTATTAAAAAACAACTTTATTAACATTTGGATTCAACAATAAAGCAAAAATATCAAAAAGTGATAGAAAATTTATTTTAAAAATGCCACATTTCTTTTAAGCCCATCAAACTTTGTTCTTTTTATCGGTGAATTTTTAAATACTACTCGAAATGTTTCTTCGGTTAACTCTATCCAATCTTTTCTTGACATTGTCATAACATCAGGATTCGGATTAAATAATGGTTCTGAGTGTGCTTTAGAAAATCGATTCCACGGGCAAACGTCTTGACAAGTATCGCAACCAAATGCCCAATCGTCAAACTTCCCTTTCATTTCCTGAGGAATATTTTCTTTTAATTCGATTGTAAAATAAGAGATGCATTTACTACCATCAACTACATAAGGAGCAACTATTGCTTCTGTTGGACAAGCATCTATACAAGCTGTACAGGAACCACAATGATCTGTTGTAGCATAATCATATTCTAAGTCTAAATCTAATATTAGCTCGGCTATAAAGTAAAAAGAACCCACTTTTTGAGTAATTAAATTACTGTTTTTACCAATCCAACCAAGACCACTTTTGGCTGCCCAAGCTTTATCCAAAACAGGTGCTGAATCTACAAAAACACGTCCTGAAACTTCTCCTATTTGTTCCTGAATTGAATGAAGTAATTCTTTCAATTTTTCTTTTATTACAAAATGGTAATCTTGTCCGAAGGCATATTTTGAAATCTTAAAACTATCCTTTTCTTGGGTTTCTGATGGGTAGTAATTAAGCAATAGTGACACTACACTTTTAGCATCATCGACTAATAAAGTTGGATCTAATCGTTTATCAAAATGGTTTTCCATATAGGCCATTTGACCGTTATGATTTTTATTTAACCAATTTTCTAAACGCGGTGCTTCTTGCTCTAAAAAACCGGCCTTAGATATACCACAAGATAAGAATCCGAGTCTTTTTGATTCGGATTTAATAAATTGTGAATATGTAGTTTTAGAATTTATCAACGTGATTTTATCAGGATACTTTTTAGCCCTGATGGGAACGACATCCTTTTTCTAAGAATTCTTACGAAGGAAGGCTTCCTAGAAAAAGATATAGTGGACAGCAGGAAATAGCTTCAAAAATTAAAATAATCCGCCTTGAATATTCGTGTTTATTTTGCCTAAATGTTTATATGCTTTATCGGTAACTTCGCGCCCTCTTGGCGTTCTCATAATAAACCCTTCTTGAATTAAGAATGGTTCATATACTTCTTCTATGGTTTCGCTACTTTCAGAAACAGCCGTTGCAAGTGTTGATAACCCAACTGGCCCTCCTTTAAATTTGTTAATTATAGTAAGAAGGATTTTATTATCCATCTCATCTAAACCATGAGCATCCACATTTAAAGCTTTTAAAGCATATTGAGCAATACTCAAATCGATAGTTCCGTTTCCTTTAATCTGAGCAAAATCTCTAACACGTCGCAATAAAGCATTTGCGATACGAGGTGTTCCTCGACTACGCCCTGCTATCTCAATTGCAGCATCTAATGAAATTGGCATTTTTAATATAGAGGAGCTTCTTTCTACAATTGTAGTTAAAAGTTCTGTTGTGTAATATTGTAATCTTGACGAAATACCAAAACGAGCACGCATTGGTGCTGTAAGCAAGCCTGATCGCGTTGTTGCTCCAATTAACGTAAATGGATTTAAGTTAATTTGTACTGTTCGTGCGTTTGGTCCAGATTCAATCATGATATCAATCTTAAAATCTTCCATTGCAGAATAAAGATACTCTTCAACGATTGGACTAAGACGATGAATTTCATCTATAAATAGAACATCTCTTTCGTCGAGGTTAGTCAGCAATCCAGCTAAATCTCCGGGCTTATCCAAAACAGGCCCTGAAGTAATCTTAATTCCAACCTCAAGCTCATTGGCAAGGATATTTGCCAATGTTGTTTTTCCGAGTCCCGGAGGCCCGTGAAAAAGCGTGTGATCTAATGCTTCGTTACGTTGATTTGCAGCAGCAACGAATACTTTCAAGTTCTCTAAAACTTGATCTTGACCTGCAAAGTCATCAAAAGAAAGCGGTCTTAATCTTTTTTCAAGATCAAATTCTTCCGGATTAAAACTATTAGTTGTCGGATCTAAATTCTCATTCATGTAGCAAAGATAGATAAAGAAAAAGGAAGACAAAAAAAAACCTCTACTAAGAGTAGAGGTTTTAAATATATTTAGTGATGAAGAACTTCTTCTCCTTCTTTCATTGGTACGTTTTGAGGTACAAAATCAACGTCATAGTTTGGATTACTATAGTCATATGGCCAACGGTAAACGTGAGGAATTTCTCCTGGCCAGTTTCCGTGAATATGCTCAACTGGTGTAGTCCACTCTAATGTTGTAGATTTCCAAGGGTTTTGTACTGCTTTCTTACCGTAGAAAATACTACTAAAGAAGTTATACAAGAATACTAATTGGAAAGCTCCACCTACCAAAGCAAATACTGTTATTAGAACGTTTACGTTTTGTAAATCGTCAAATAAAGGAAAGCTTGTGTTTGTATAATAACGTCTTGGTAAACCAGCTAATCCAATAAAGTGCATTGGGAAGAATACTCCATAAGCACAAACTGCTGTTACCCAAAAGTGAATATAACCTAGGTTTTTGTTTAACATTCTACCATACATTTTAGGGAACCAGTGGTAAATACCAGCGAACATTCCATAAAGTGCAGAGATACCCATTACTAAGTGAAAGTGAGCAATAACAAAGTAAGTATCGTGAACGTTAATATCTAAAGTACTATCTCCTAAAATGATTCCTGTTAAACCTCCAGTAATGAAAGTAGAAACCATTCCGATAGAGAACAACATTGCAGGGTTGAATTGTAAGTTACCTTTCCATAAAGTTGTAATCCAGTTGAATGCTTTTACAGCTGATGGAATAGCAATCAATAATGTTGTAAAAGTAAACACAGAACCTAAGAATGGATTCATTCCTGAAACGAACATGTGGTGACCCCAAACGATTGTTGAAAGGAAAGCAATTGCTAAAACTGACATAATCATCGCTCTATATCCAAAAATTGGTTTACGAGAATTCGTAGCCATAATTTCAGAAACAAGTCCCATTGCAGGTAAGATTACAATATATACCTCAGGGTGACCTAAGAACCAGAATAAATGTTCGAATAAAACTGGTGAACCTCCTTGGTAATGTAAAACTTCTCCAGCGATATAAATATCAGATAAGAAGAATGAAGTTCCAAAACTTCTATCAAAAATCAACAATAATGCAGCTGATAATAATACTGGGAATGAAATAACTCCAATAATTGCAGTTACAAAAAATGTCCATATTGTTAAAGGTAATCTAGTCATAGACATCCCTTTTGTTCTTAAATTAATAACAGTAACGATATAATTTAAAGATCCCATTAAAGACGAAGCAATAAATATTGCCATAGATACCAACCATAATGTCATACCTGTTCCTGAACCAGGAATCGCTTGTGGTAAAGCACTTAATGGAGGATAAATCGTCCATCCTGAAGAAGCAGGTCCAGCTTCAACAAATAAAGAAGATAACATTATTACTGCTGATAAGAAAAACAACCAATAAGATACCATATTCATAAATCCAGAAGCCATATCTCGTGCTCCAATTTGAAGTGGAATCAATAAGTTACTAAATGTACCACTCAGACCAGCTGTCAATACAAAGAATACCATGATTGTACCGTGAATGGTTACCAATGCAAGATAAACATCATTAGTCATTACACCATCTGGTGCAAATTTATCTCCTAATAAAACATTAAAAATTTTGAAAGACTCTTCAGGCCATGCTAATTGCATTCTAAAAAGCAAGGACATTGCAATACCAATAATCCCCATAATAATACCAGTAATAAGGTATTGTTTGGCAATCATTTTGTGATCAATACTAAAGATATATTTAGTAATGAATGTGTCTTTATGGTGATGTTCGTGTTCGTGATCTTGTCCGTGATCGTGACCTTCTGCTGACATATGTGTATACTTTAAATTTCTTAAATAAATATTATTTCATAGCTACTTTAGGAGCTTCTACTTTAGCAGTAGTATCTACTTTAGTCGTATCAGCAGTTCCTGCTGCACCTTCTGTTGGAGCTGGAGCTACTGCTGCTTTAATATCCTGAGCTAATGTAGCTTTTTCGCTTAACCATTTTTTATAATCTTCTGGAGTATCAACTACAATTTTCATTTGCATGTTGTAGTGTGATGTTCCACATATTTTATTACAAAGTAACAAATAATCAAAAGTATAAGGATCTAAAGCTGTTTCTCCTTTTGCTACTAAATCAACACTTTTCTTAGAACGAATTGAATTAATATGAGCAACTTTTTCTACCATATATGGTAACTCTCTATATTCTGAAGTAGTATAAACTGGTGTGAAAGCAAATTCAGTTACCATACCAGGAACACAGTTCATCTGAGCTCTAAAGTGAGGCATGTAAGCAGAGTGCAATACATCTTGAGAACGCATTTTAAAATGCACTTTCTTTCCTTTTGGAATATGTAATTCTGAAACTACAATATCATCTTGTGAATAAGGATCAGACATATCAACACCTAAAGTGTTAACACCTTCTATTAATCTTACATTCGCTTTTCCTAAAACATTATCTGGTCCAGCATATCTAGCTGTCCATTTAAACTGTTGAGCGTATAATTCGATAACAATTGTATCTTCATCTTCATCAACAAACATAATGTTATTCCAAGCATATAATCCATAAAGAATTAATCCTGCTAAAACAACAGCTGGGATTACACTCCAAAGAGCTTCTAATCTATTATTATCTGCAAAATATAATGCTTTTTTATCTTTATCACCTTTATATTTAAAAGAAAAATAATAAAGTAAACCTTGAGTAATAAATTGAACTACAAAAATTAAAACCCAAGTAATGTTCATAAGGCTATCAACCAAACTACCATGCTCTGAAGCTGGTGTGTGTAATACTAGTGGTCCCCATTTTATAACACCATATATAGTAAATATATATATGAAAGCTAAAAATCCGAACATCAAATACCCTTGAACATTATTATCGTTATCAGATGCAACCTGAGAATCGTCCGAATTTGCACCTACCTGAGTAAGATCAAATATCTTGGTCAATTGCCATAATGATACAGCTAATAAAACTAAAACTATAATTACCAACAAACTTGTCATCTGTTTATTTCTTTAAATATTAATAATGAAAATGTTTACTTTCTTCTATAAATGGATTTCTTTTTGGTAACAAAGGAGCTTTAGTTAATGCAGTGAACACTACAAAAATAAACAAACCTAAGAAGAAAAGTACTGATGCAATTTCTGGAACACCAATAAACCATCTATCACCTACCGTACCAGGCATAATCATATTAAAGAAATCAAGATAATGTCCTAATAAAATTACAACTCCTGCCATAACAATAACCCAACTCATTCTCTTGAAATCTGTATTGATTAAAATCAATAATGGGAAAAGGAAATTCATAACAACCGCTCCAAAGAAAGGAAGATTATATAGTTGTATTCTTGTTACAAAATAAGTTACCTCTTCAGGTATATTAGCATACCATATTAACATGAATTGTGAGAACCATAAATAAGTCCAAAAAACGCTAATACCGAACATAAATTTAGCTAAATCATGAATATGACTTGTATTTACGAACTCTAAATATCCTTTAGATTTTAAGTATACAGTTACTAATGCAATTGTAGTAATACCACTAACAAAGAAACTAGCAAATACGTACCATCCAAACAAAGTACTATACCAGTGTGGATCAATAGACATAATCCAATCCCAAGACATAATAGACTCAGAAACGATAAAGAATACTAAAAATCCTGCAGTTAATTTGAAATTCTTTTTATAATTTAAATCGTCATTAGCTTCATCTTGAGCAAGACAATTTTTTCTTGTATAATAGTTATACAAATTCCATCCTATTAAAAATATAGCAGCTCTAATAATCCAGAAAGGAAAGTTTAAATAACCCGCTTTATTTGCAATAATTGCATCATAATTAGGGCTATTAGGATCTGTTACTCCCTCTCCCATCCATACAAATATATGGTTAAAGTGAAGTCCACAAAGTACTAGGATTACAAAAAACACAGCAGAACCTACAGGTAAATAAGCAGTTATACCTTGCATAACTCTAAATAATACTGGAGACCACCCTGCTTGTGCAACGATTTGGATAGCATAAAAAGCTAAAACTCCCATAGAAAGTAGCAAAAAGAAGATACTTGCAACATATAATGCTGACCATGGTTTGTTTTGCAATTGGTGCAAAACATGATTTAAATGCTTGTTATGCTCGTCAGCTGCACTAACTTGAGCGTGTTCTTTTTTTCCTTCAGCATGTGCTTCATGAGCTGCTTCAGCAGTATCATGAGAAGCTACAGCATGTGTATCATGAGTAGACTCAGCAGTAGCATGAGTTGCTTCACCGTGACCCCCATGAGATTCAGCAGCTAGAATTTTTTCAACTTCTTGAATATCTTTAGGTGCATTTAAAAAACCATACCCTATACCCAAAAGACCTAAGGCCATTAAGATGAAAGAAAAAGTTTTTAATTTACTTGAAAATGTATACATATCTAATACGATCAGTTTGTTCAACAATTATTATAATTGGCTTTTTAGTTTTAGAACATAGTCAGCAACTAACCAACGTTCGTGAGTACTTAATTGATTTGCATGAGAACCCATTGCATTTAATCCGTAAGTCTCAACATGAAAAATACTTCCTTCAGTGATTTCTCTATCTTTATAACTAGGAACTCCAAGAAATTTTTCTCTTTCTACCAATTTACCTTTTCCATTTCCAGTTGCACCATGACAACTAATACAATAGATATCGTAAAGTTCTTTTCCTTTTTCAGAATTTCTATCTAAAGAATCTAATGGAGATTTTAAGTTAGCTTTCGCCAATTCATAACCTGCTGTAGAATTCTCATATTCATAAGGTTCAAAACCTCTATTTATTGCTCCTTTTGCTGGAAGTTGACCTTCCTCTCCTCCTTTAAAAATACTTGCTTCTGCATATGGTTCATACGCTAAAGACTCATACATATTAGGGAAGTACTGATAGTTTGGTGCCGAAGTATTGTGGCATGATGAAACTAAAATAGTTATACCAACTAAAAGTGTTATTTTATATATACCTTTCATAGCTACAATTAATTCTTTTCTATTACTTTAACTTCTACAGCTCCCGTGTTTTGGAAGAAAGAAACTAATTCTTCTTCGTTGTTATTAACAGCAACTTCCATTAAGAAATGGTCATCAGTTGTTCTAACATCCGGGTTTTCTGCTTCTTTGAATGGCCATAATCTACTTCTCATATAAAAAGTGATAACCATTAAGTGGGCTGCGAAAAACACAGTCATTTCAAACATAATCGGCACGAATGCTGGCATGTTTTGGATGAAACTGAAACTTGGTTTTCCACCAATGTCTTGAGGCCAGTCATGAATCATAATATAACTCATCATCACAGTCGCAACAGTGATACCAACACATCCATATAAGAAAGCACATATTGCTAATCTTGTCGGCGCTAAGCCCATTGCTTTATCCAATCCGTGTACCGGAAATGGAGTAAATACCTCTTCAATATGATGATGTGCAGCTCTAGTTTTCTTTACAGCATCCATCAAAATATCATCGTCATTATAAATGGCGTATATAACTTTATTACTCATGATGTGAATCTTTATTTGCTCTTTCTCTTATGTAATTATCTCCTGTTCCTTTCAAAATGGTTTTCACCTCTGCCTGAGCAATAACTGGGAATGTTCTAGAGTAAAGTAAAAACAATACAAAGAAGAAACCAATTGTTCCGATGAAAATCCCAATATCAACAAATGTTGGTGAGAACATTGTCCAAGAAGATGGAAGATAATCTCTATGTAAAGAAGTAACAATAATTACGAATCTTTCAAACCACATTCCGATATTTACTACAATCGAAATAATAAATGAGAACATGATACTTGTTCTTAATTTCTTAAACCACATGAATTGCGGAGAGAAAACGTTACAAGTCATCATTGACCAATATGCCCACCAGTAAGGTCCAGTAGCTCTATTCAAGAATGCATATTGCTCGTATTCTACTCCTGAGTACCAAGCTACGAATAACTCAGTAATATATGCAACACCTACGATAGAACCCGTAATCATAATTACGATATTCATTAATTCAATATGTTGAACTGTAATATAAGCCTCAAGGTTAGAAACTTTTCTCATGATGATCAACAATGTATTTACCATTGCAAATCCTGAGAAAACCGCTCCTGCAACGAAGTAAGGAGGGAAAATTGTTGTGTGCCATCCTGGAATTACAGATGTTGCAAAGTCCATAGATACAATAGTATGCACAGAAAGTACAAGTGGAGTAGCTAAACCTGCAAGTACTAAAGAAACTTCTTCAAAACGTTGCCAGTCTTTTGCTCTACCGCTCCATCCAAAACTTAGGATAGAATAAACTCTTTTATTAAAAGGTGTTATAGCTCTATCACGTAGCATTGCAAAATCAGGTAATAAACCAGTCCACCAGAAAACTAATGATACAGAAAGATACGTAGAGATGGCAAAAACGTCCCAAAGTAATGGTGAGTTAAAGTTTACCCATAATGAACCAAATTGATTTGGTATAGGCAATACCCAGTATGCTAACCATGGACGACCCATGTGAATGATTGGAAATAAACCTGCTTGTACAACAGAGAAAATTGTCATTGCTTCGGCAGAACGGTTAATTGCCATTCTCCATCGTTGACGGAAAAGCAATAATACTGCTGAAATCAAAGTTCCGGCGTGACCAATACCTACCCACCAAACAAAGTTTGTGATATCCCAAGCCCAACCAACTGTTTTATTTAATCCCCAAGTTCCGATACCTGTAGATACGGTGTAAAATATACAACCTAATCCCCAAAGGAAAGCTGTTAATGCGATTGAAAATACAATCCACCAATGTTTATTTGCCTTACCTTCAACAGGCGCAGCTACATCTACAGTTACATCGTGATAAGATTTATCACCTATAACTAAAGGTTTTCTAATGGGTGCTTCGTAGTGAGACGACATAATCCTTTATATTGTTTCTTAATTAATAATTTTTTGTACTAAGTATTTCTAACTTTAACGTGATAAATCACATTAGGTTTTGTTCCGACATGCTCCAATAAATGATACATTCTATCATCAGCAGCTAATTTAGTCACTTGACTATCTTTATCATTTACATCACCAAATATCATTGCTCCAGATGAACAAGCGTTAGAACAAGCTGTTTGGAATTCACCATCAACTATTGATCTACCTTCATTCTTAGCTTTTAATATTGTAGCTTGTGTCATTTGAATACACATAGAACATTTCTCCATAACTCCACGAGAACGAACGTTTACGTCTGGATTTAATACCATACGTCCTAAATCGTCATTCATGTGATAATCGAATTCACTGTTTTTGTTATACAAGAACCAGTTGAAACGACGTACTTTGTACGGACAGTTATTAGCACAGTAACGAGTACCAACACATCTGTTGTAAGCCATTTGGTTTTGTCCTTGACGACCGTGTGAAGTTGCTGCAACTGGGCAAACAGTTTCACAAGGAGCGTGATTACAATGCTGACACATTACTGGTTGGAAAGAAACTTGTGGATTATCTCCCGCTTTTTCCATTTCGTTAAATGTAGACAATGAACTTGACAATCCCGCAATATTATCTTTTCTTTCGTTATCTCCTGCAAAAGTACTTTCTGATGAGTAATATCTATCGATACGCAACCAGTGCATATCACGACTTCTTCTTACTTCAGATTTACCAACAACTGGTACATTGTTTTCAGCGTGACAAGCTATAACACAAGCCCCACATCCAGTACATGCATTTAAGTCAATTGAAAGATTAAAGTGATGTCCTGTTGAACGGTCAAATGAATCCCATAAATCTACAGATGTAGCATTTACTTCATTGTGATCCAAAGATACTTTTGGTTGTTCGTTCCAAAATTCAGCATCTTTAGTATTGAATATTTCAAGAGAGGTTTCTTTAATAATATCTCCTCTTCCCATTAATGTTTTTTGACCTTGTACACAAGCAAACTCATGTTCACCGCTAGCTTTTGCAAGTTTCACAGATTGTATGTCATTAAAACCTTTATATAAAGAGTAAGCATTTAAACCTACAATCATTTCTTCTTTTAGAGCCGCTTTACGTCCATAACCTAAAGCTAGTCCAATTGTACCTACTGCTTGTCCAGGTTGAACAATAACTGGTACATTTTCAAGCTTAAGTCCATCAGCAGTAGTAATAGTAGCATAACTTCCGTTTAATCCACCATTAGCAACAATTTCGTTACTCATGTCCAATGCCTTAGCATCTGCATTAGAAACAGTCACATAGTTATCCCAAGAAACTCTTGTGATTGGATCAGGAAACTCTTGTAACCAAGGGTTGTTTGCTTGTTGCCCATCACCCATTCCAGTTTTAGTATACAATACTAATTCGAAATCACCTAAAGCTTTTGATTGTGATACAGCATTTGCAGCCGCACTATAGTCAACAGAACCTGCAGAAAGAGCCGTAGAGCTTCCAACAAAAATTCCATCGTGTAATACTTTATTCCAACTAGAACCAGCAATTATCCCAGAAGCATTTGCTTTGATATAATCATAAAAAGTTCCAGAAGCTCCTGTTAGAGATAATAAAACATCTTGAAATTGTTTTGTGTCAAATATAGGACGAATAGTCGGTTGAGTAAGACCATAAGTTCCTTTTGTAATAGATACATCATTCCAAGACTCTAAATAATGAGGAACTGGAGCAGCAATTGTAGAAAGTAAAGCAGTTTCGTCTTCTTTTAAAGAAAAAGCAACTGATGTTTTAACTTTTTTCAATCCTGTAGCGAAAGATTCGCTATCTGCCAATGTATAAATTGGATTAACACCACTCATAAGTAAAGTATGAACGCTTCCTGCTTTCATATCATTAATTAACTGAGCAACTTTAGCGTCAGATCCTTTTCTAATTTGTCTTGTCTCAGAAGTAGTAAAAGCTTCACTTGCCAACACTTGGTTAATAGCCAAAACTAATAACTGAGCATTTTTATCTTGAATACCAGATACTAATACTCCTTTTGAACCAGCAGCTTTTAATTGTTGAGCTGCTTTAGTAACTTCAGCTTTAAACTGAGCGTCTAAATTAACAGCAACAGATGAACCTGTTACAATATTATATATATGTACTAATGCTTGTTTTTGATTTGCAGTTGACATAGGCAAACGCTTATCAGCAGCAGCACCAGACAAAGTCATGTTTGCTTCTAATTGGAAGTGACGAGACATTTTTCCATTTCTTGGAATACGTCCTTGTGCATAAGCAGCGTCATACCCTCCTCCTTGCCAATCTCCTAAAAAGTCAGCTCCTACCGAAACGATAAGTGATGCTTTTGAGAAATCGTAATTAACTAAAGCTCTTTCACCATAAACCGTTTCAAATGCATCTAGAGCAGATGATGACGAAACCGCATCATATACAACATGTTTTGCATTAGGGTTTTTAGCTATAAACTCAGCTATTAATTTTTCAGTCGATGGACTTGCTAAAGTATTTGTTAACAAAACAATTTGTCCACCTTTAGCATTTGCCTCAGCAATACTAGATTTAATTTTCAAATCAACAGCAGACCAAGTTGCATTTTTCCCTTCCAACTTAGGTTCTTTCAAACGCATACTATCGTATAACGATAATATAGACGCATGAATTCTAGCATTGGCTGAAAATTTCGCTCCTGAAATTGTGTTATTGTCAATTTTAATAGGACGCCCTTCACGTGTCTTTACTAAAAGATTAGCAAAATCGAAACCATCAAAAACAGTAGTAGCATAATAATCTGCTATTCCTGGTATGATTTGTTCTGGTTGAAGTACATAAGGTATCGATTTGTGAACAGGGCCTTCGCAAGCTGCAAGCGTAACTGCTGCAGTACTAAACCCAACGTACTTTAAAAAGTCACGACGCGATGTCGAAGACGAAGCTAAAGCTCCTTCATTTCCTAAAAATTCATCAGTAGGAATTTCTTCAACAAATTCGTTATTTCTAAGCGCCTCAACAATAGAACTATTTTCGTCTAGCTCTTCAACACTTTTCCAGTATTTTTTGTTTGATGACATTGTATATAAATATTAAAATCTTAATAATTTGATTAATAGTGGCATTTACCACACTCTAAACCTCCCATTTGCGCTGCAGTCAATTTCTCTACACCGTATTTTTTAGAAAGCTCTGCGTGTATTTTAGTATAATACTCATTTCCTTCCATCTTAACATCAGTTTTTCTATGGCAATCAATACACCATCCCATTGTTAACTTAGAATACTGCTTCATGATTTCATACTCTTGTACTGGACCGTGACAAGTTTGACATTCAATACCAGCAACAGTAACGTGTTGTGAGTGATTAAAATAAACGAAGTCAGGTAAATTATGAATACGAACCCATTTTACTGGTTGCGTTTTCCCTGTATACGTCTGAGTTGTTTTATCCCATCCAACAGCGTTGTATAATTTTTGAATTTGCTCATCGTAAAATGCTTTGCTGTACTCTGGAGTAGCAGTAGTTTCAGCAACTTCAGAAATGTTTTTATGACAGTTCATACAAACATTTAAAGATGGAATACCAGCAGTTTTACTTACACGTGAAGCAGAGTGACAATATTTACAATTGATCTCGTTATCACCTGCGTGAATTTTGTGTGAATAATGTATTGGCTGAATTGGCTCATAATTCTGATCAACACCTACTTGCATTAAGTAACCGTAAACAAAATAACCACTTGCCAACAATAATATTATTGAAGAAACTAAAACCAAAAATTGATTTCTAGCAAATGCTTTCCATAAAGAAACTCTAGGCTCTTTTGGCGCAACGTCAATCCCATTTGCCTTAGCAACTTTTCTTAAAACGTTGTTTACTAAGTAAAGCATCACTACCAGCATACCCATTACAAGAGCAAGAGCACCTAGGATAACATTATTAGAGATAGAACCACTTTCTCCTCCTGTACCAGGTACAGCTGTAGTAGCCGTTGCTACTGGAGCAGCAGCTTTAGGAGTAGACGTATAAGCAATAATATTATCTATATCTCCCTCTGATAATTGAGGAAAAGAAGTCATTACAGCTTTGTTGTGATCTGCAAAAAGCTTTACAGCTACAGGATCACCAGACTTAATCATGTCAGAACTATTATGAATCCACTTGTAAAGCCAAGCTTTATCATGTTTTTCCGCCACGCCCCTTAATTCAGGACCTGTCGATTTTCCATCTAGTTTGTGACATGCAGCACAATTTGCATTAAAAAGTTCTTTACCCTTTACCGGATCACCTCCTTGAGTTGCTACAGGAGCAGCTTCAGGCGCTGCTGCAGTAGCAGCATCTTGTGCAAATGAACTTAGCGAGAAAATTAACGTTAGCCCTAAGCTTAAAAATAATTTCCTTGAGATCGAATTATGGTTACCCACCTTTTCCATATTGTATAATGATTATCAACTAAAATTTGGTACGGTTTTTTCTGTATATTAATTACACAAAATAGAATACCTTCTTTTAAAACTTGCACAAAAATACGATTTAAGAACTATTCTCAAAACCTTAAAACATCCTTAAATACCAATTTATATCAATTCTAAATAATTTTTCCGATATCCATTTATTTATTAAACACTATTTTTGCATAAAAACCATCACATTATGAGAATTTTAACTCCTAGAAAAAAAGCACTTTACACATTATTACTATTAATTACGGCATGCAACATTAATGCACAACAACAAAACATTACATTAAATCAAGACCCTAAATTCGAGCAATTACTGAATGAAAAACGTAAAATTAACGCGTCAATTAGCGTTAACGACAGCTATAAAATCCAAATTTTTAGTGGCAAGAGTGAAGATGCAAAAAAGACGCTTAGCGATTTCAAACAAGAGTTCAAAAACATAGATGGTACTATAATTTTCAACACGCCAAACTATAAAGTTATGGTTGGTAATTTTAAAAGCAGAATTGAAGCCGAAAGAAACTTAATTGAGATAAAAAGAAGATTCAAAAACGTATTCCTCATTAAACCAAGTAAATAAAACTCAAACACATTCAAAGAAATATTTTTTCACAAAAAAAAAGCCATTCAAACAGAATGGCTTTTTTTTTGTTATCAAAATATCGAAGAACATACTTTTAATAAACTAAACTGTACTATTAGGCCAACAATGCGATAAAGACATTATCACAAAGCAATAAATCTTAAAAAAATGTAAACACTTTTACAAGAAACACCTCCAAGAACTATCCCTAGAATTTTCCCAATAATTTTAAAACTTAAAAACTATAAAACCCTAAAAAAAAAAATTAAAAACTAGAAAATACACTTTAGAGAAATAACGTTTATACTAAGAATAATAGACCCAAAACAAAACCAATTCTCAAACAAAAAATTTATGTTTTCCATTATACATCACAAAAAAAAACAAAAAACCAAGAACAATATCCCATTGAAATTTTAGAAGAAAAGCACAAATACCGACAAGCTTAAAGATAAAAAAATCATTTTTCTTTATCAAAATAAAAATTGGATTCTGATGCAAATGCAAACTAACCTATGCACTCAAAAAAATAAAAACACCATTATTAACAATAAAAAAACTGCATCAGGTATAAGAAGAAAAAAAGAAAAACATAAAAATAAGACAGCCATCCAAAGCAAGTAGAAAACTTTTAAAAAACACTCTACATAAAAAACACTTTACAAAAAGACAATACCAACATAAAAAAGCAACCAACATAATAAAACCCTAAATAAAAAAAAAACTAGGTAAAACAAAATAATCTTTTTAACCTATTGATCACTATTAATTGCCAACAATAGAAAAAAACTTCAAAACAATAAGATATTCACCAAAAAAACAAAAACAACAAGTACTCTTCAAAAAAGACATCAATTTGCGAAACCACATCAATATAGCAAAATGAAAAATTAACGCCTTATTCAGTAAAATACAACCTTTATATTCATCATCACAAACTCCTAAGGACTAAAAAAATAACCCAAGCTATCATAAGTAACTTTATGAAAAACCAAAATCATCGATTAATCCAAAAACAATCCTTTCCCCTCTTCCAAAAAGCACACTGATTTAAACATGCCGAAATCAACAAACATTTTTTTTTCACGAAACCTACCTAATAAAAAGAAACAACACGAATAAAATAATCAATTTTAAAACTTTATTCCAATACACAAAAAATCAAAGTTGAATACAAACACTCACCCTTATAAATTTTAAGTAAAAACAGTTCAACGCTTAATAACATAAGCTAACAAATATTTGGCTTTAGCTAAAAAAAAATTGGCTAATCATTCTTGTTCCGACACGAATAAAATCGCAAATCTATTATTTAAAGTCTTTTTTACAAATCACACACAAGAAGTAAATCAACACGAAAACCTGTGGGGAGACAAAAATCGAATCAAGTAGCTAACACAAAACAGTTTTTTTTATAGCATCCTGCATTGCCCCAATCTTGACCCTCCAAAGGTTCTTCTTGATCCCAAGCTTGTCCTTTTAAGGCATGAAGACCTGAGCGATAGTGAATAGATAAAGTAATCGCATCTAATAGTTCGACAATCTAGGAATACTTTGATTAGCTTCTTATGGAGATTCTTCCTTCGTCAGAAAGACAAGATTGTGGTTAAAAAAAATTTCGAACAAAAGAAAACCTTACTACTCCACAGGTTTTGGTATTGATCCCAAGAAGTATCATAACTAAAATTAAATATGAAGATCACAAAAAAACGACTCTTTACATTTATAAAAGATCTTTAGCAATTTCAATATTAAACAAAAAAAAATCCCGACAAGTCGGGATTTTTAATTTGAAATCTATAAATTTTATTTCAATTTCTTTTTTATTGCTACTTCATGGTAAGCTTCAATTACATCACGCTCTTCGATATCATTAAAGTTTTTAATTTGAATACCACAATCGTATCCTTTACTAACTTCCTTAACATCGTCTTTGAAACGTTTTAATGCTAATAACTCTCCAGTAAATACAACAACACCATCTCTGATAACTCTAATTTTAGAGTTTCTTGCTATTTTACCATCCATTACCATACATCCTGCAATAGAACCAACTTTAGAAATTTTGAATATCTCTCTAACTTCTGCGGTACCAAGAACTTCTTCTTTCATCTCTGGAGCTAACATTCCTTCCATTGCATCTTTTAAGTCGTCGATAGCAGCATAGATAATAGAGTAGTAACGGATATCGATTTCTTCTTTATCTGCTAATTGTCTTGCATTACCAGCTGGACGAACATTAAATCCAATAATAATCGCATCTGATGCAGAAGCCAACATAACGTCAGTTTCTGTAATTGCTCCAACACCTTTATGGATAATATTAATTTGAATTTCTTCAGTAGATAATTTAGAGAACGAATCAGATAACGCCTCAACAGAACCATCCACATCTCCTTTAAGAATCACGTTCAATTCTTTAAATTGACCAAGAGCAATACGACGTCCAATTTCATCTAACGTAATATGTCTTTGTGTACGTACAGATTGTTCACGCATTAACTGAGAACGTTTTGAAGCAATTTGTTTTGCTTCTTTCTCATCTGCAAATACATTAAATTTATCACCTGCCGTTGCTGCACCATCTAGACCTAAAACTGATACAGGAGTTGATGGCCCTGCTTCAAGAACTGTATGCCCTCTTTCATCATGCATGGCTTTAATTTTACCATGATGCTTTCCAGCTAACATATAATCTCCAATTTTAAGTGTTCCGTGTTGAACTAAGATAGTCGAAACATATCCTTTTCCTTTATCTAAGAAAGCTTCAACAACAGTTCCTTGTGCTGGTTTATTTGGGTTTGATTTTAAATCTAAAATCTCAGCCTCTAATAATACTTTTTCTAATAATTCTTTAACTCCTAATCCAGTTTTTGCAGAAATATCATGTGATTGGATTTTTCCTCCCCAATCTTCAACAAGTAAATTCATACTTGCTAATTTTTCTTTTATTTTCTCTGGATTAGCATTTGGCTTATCAACTTTATTGATAGCAAATATGATTGGTACTCCAGCTGCTTGCGCATGGCTGATAGCCTCTTTTGTTTGTGGCATGATATCATCATCCGCAGCAATTACGATAATAGCAACATCGGTAACTTGAGCTCCACGTGCACGCATCGCTGTAAACGCTTCGTGACCTGGTGTATCTAAGAATGCAATTTTTTGACCATTATCTAATGTTACTCCGTATGCTCCAATATGTTGTGTAATACCTCCAGACTCACCAGCGATAACATTTTCTTTACGAATATAATCTAGTAAAGATGTTTTACCGTGATCGACGTGACCCATTACAGTAACAATTGGCGCTCTAACCACTAAGTCTTCTTCTCTATCTTCAACTACTTCAATAGCTTCCTCGATATCTACAGTAATAAACTCAACTTCATAACCAAATTCATCAGCTACGATTGTTAATGTTTCTGCATCAAGACGCTGATTCATGGTAACCATGATTCCAAGTGACATACAAGTACCAATAACTTTAGTAATTGGCACATCCATCATGATAGCAATTTCACCTACAGTAACAAATTCAGTAACTTTAATAGTTTTACTTCCTTCGTCTAAAGCTCTTTGCTCATCATCAGATTTCTGACGGTGCGTATCTCTTTTATCTCTACGGTATTTAGCAGCTTTTGATTTACCACCTTTACCTTGTAATTTCTCAAGCGTCTCTCTAATTTGGTTTTTTACTTCCTCTTCAGTAGGCTCAACCTTAGCTACAATTGCAGGACGGTTTCCTTTTACGAAACCTGGTCTAGAACTTCTGTTAGCATTAAATCCTCCTCCAGCTCCTCCTGTATTAGGAGTAATTTTATTAGGATTAGGTGTTCCTGGTGGCACAGCCGGTCTAGTCGCACCTGGTTTAGGAGCAATTCTTTTACGCTTATTTTTGTTAGCATTATTAGCTGCTGCTCCTGGAGCTCCTGGTTTATTAGGAGTTATCTTTGGATCTTCTTTCTTCTTTTTAGGCTTATTAAATTGAGATAAATCAATAGTTTGCCCCGTAAGAGTAGTTCCAGATAATTTCTGATATTGTGTTGTTATAGATTCTTCGACAGGAGGTGTAACTACAGCAGGCTCCGCTTTTACAACAGGCTCTACTTTTACTACAGGTGCTTTTTCTACTGGCACCACTACTTCTTGCTTAATTTCCTTTTTCTCTACAACTGGTTTTTCTTCTTTTTTCTCAGTAACAACAACTGGTGGTTGTACAGGTTGAACTACCTCTTTTTCAACAGGTTTTTCTTCTTTTACAACTTCCTTAGGTGTTTCAACTTTTATTGGCTCTGCTGCTACTGAAGGAGTGTTTGGAATAATTGCAGGTTTTTTCGGATTTAGATTTATTTTACCAACTTGAACTGGAGCAGTTACAACAGCTCTCGCTTTTATAACCTCTTGTTGTTTTTGGCGCTCTTCGTCTTGCTTGCGTTTGTCTTCAATTTCTTTTTCGCGTTCTACACGCAATGCTTCTTTCTCTTTTCTCTTTTCCTCACCAACTTCTTTAGAAGCCTCCTTATTTCCCTTATCGCCCGCAAATTGGCTTTGTAGGATATTAAATTCCTGATTAGAAATTTTTGCGTTTGGATTTGCATCAATAGCAATTCCTTTATCTTTTAGATAATCCACAGCTCTTTCTAATGAAATATTTAATTCCCTTAAAACCTTGTTTATTCTTATTACTCTCTCTTCAGACATAAAACCTTTTTATTATTACCTATTCGTTGTGTTGTGAGAAAGATAGACTAACTATCAAACTCTTCTTTTAGTATACGCATTACATCTAGAATTGTTTCCTCTTCTAAGTCTGTTCTTCTTACTAAATCTTCTACTTCTTGTTTTAAAATACTTTTTGCAGTATCCAATCCTATTTTAGCAAACTCCTCGATAACCCATCCTTCGATTTCATCAGAGAACTCAGTTAATTCGACATCGTCGTCTTCACCACTTGCTACATCTCCTTCTCTAATAACATCAAGCTCGTAGCCTGTTAATTGACCAGCTAGTTTAATGTTATGACCACCTCTACCGATAGCTTTAGAAACTTCCTCTAATTTCAAGAAAACTTCGGCTCTTTTTGTTTCTTCATTAATTTTTATTGAGGAAACTTTTGCAGGACTTAAAGCCCTAGTAATATATAATTGAATGTTACTAGTATAATTAATAACATCTATATTCTCATTTCCTAATTCACGAACAATTCCGTGAATACGTGAACCTTTCATACCAACACAAGCTCCAACAGGATCAATTCTATCATCGTAAGAATCTACCGCTACTTTTGCTTTCTCTCCTGGTATTCTAACTACATTTTTAACTGTAATCAATCCGTCGAATACTTCAGGAATTTCTTGTTCAAATAATTTCTCTAAAAACTTCTCAGAAGTTCTAGACATAATAATTTGTGGCTTGTTCCCTTTTAATTCAACGCTTTCAATAATTCCACGAACGTTATCTCCTTTACGGAAAAAGTCAGATGGAATTTGTTTTTCTTTTGGCAATACAATTTCATTTCCTTCATCATCCACCAAAATTACAACTCTTGGACGAACATGGTGCACTTCGGCAGTATAAATATCGCCAATAATATCTTTAAATTGCTTATAAAGATTTGTGTTATCGTGTTCGTGTATTTTAGAAATTAAATTTTGGCGTAAAGCTAATATAGCTCTTCTACCTAAATCAATTAATTTTACTTCTTCAGAAACTTCTTCTCCAATTTCAAAATCCGCCTCAATTCTTCTTGCTTCTGTCAAAGTAATTTCCTCATTTTCAAAATCAAGATCTTCGTCAGCAACAATTACTCTCCTTCTCCAAATTTCCATATCTCCCTTATCAGGATTTATGATAATATCGAAGTTATCATCTGAACCGTATTTTTTCTTCAATGCATTTCTAAATACATCTTCTAAGATTGCCATAAGCGTTACACGATCAATAAGTTTATCATCTTTAAACTCTGAGAATGAATCGATTAATGCTAAATTTTCCATGCGAATTCTTTAATTAAAATGTTACTGTAACAATTGCCTCTTTAATTTCTGTATAAGGTATTTGCTGCTCTTTACGAACTGTTTCTTTTCCTTTTCCTATTTTCTTAGGCTCCCTTGCTTCCCAAGACAAAATTATGAAATCTTCATTAGCATCAACCAACTCAGCCTCAATTTTTTCACCATTAGCATTAACAATTAATGTTCTACCAATGTTTTTCTTGTACTGTCTCACCATCTTCAATGGTGACCCAACTCCTACCGAAGCAACTTCCAAAGAAAAATCCTGTTCTTCTCTGTCCAAATTATTCTCGATAGCGCGACTTACATCAATACAGTCTTGCAAGAGCACACCATTATCTCCATCCAAAGATACAATTATCTTGAAAGCATCGGTAATGGTTAAGTCAGTTAAAAAAATTGATGGTTTTTCTAAAAGACCCTCAGCTATTAATACGTTTACTTTTTCTTTAAATGTCATACTTTTATAAAAAGAGGGGACATTTAGTCCCCTCATTATTTAGATTTTAATAAATAACGGTGCAAATATAGTGTTTTTTTTGTAAATCAAAATAAATTGATTGCTCTAAAAATATTACTTATCTTTATATGAGCATCAAAACAGCCCATTCTTCAAATAATTTAACACTCAAGATCATGAAACGCATATTAGTTCCTACCGATTTTTCTGAACATGCAGAAAACGCTTTAAAAGTCGCCGCTCAGATCGCAAAAAAAAATAACTCCGAAATAATTCTGCTCCACACGCTAGAATTACCTAGTCAAATGAACGACGCCGTTACTGGAGGAATCAGCATTCCCGAGAGCATGCTTTTCATAAAAAAAGCCAACGAAATGCTTTCTAAAACCGCTGACAGCGCCTACCTAGACGGACTTACAATAATCGAGATAGCAAAACTCGACAGACCCACTGAAGGAATTATAAAAACCAGCAAAGAGCACGAAATAGACTTAATTATCATGGGCTCACATGGGGTTTCAGGATTTGAAGAATTAGCTATTGGATCAAACACCGAAAAAGTAGTTCGCCATTCAGAAGTACCTGTTTTAGTAATAAAACAACACATAAAAGATTTCAAAACTAAGAATTTTGTTTTTGCTTCAGATTTTTCAAAAGAAATCGAAAAACCTTTTAAAAAATTGATTGAGTTTGTAAAAATCTTTGATTCTAAATTACATTTAGTAATGATTTGCACTCCAAACAGCTTCAAACCAACTCATGTTGCTCAAAAAACAATGGAAGATTTCATTACTCCGTTTAATTTAAAAAACTATTCAACCTATATTTATAACGACACAAATATTGAAAACGGAATTATAAACTTCTCCAATAGCATTAACGCAGATTTAATCGGCATGTGCACACACGGAAGAACTGGATTTGCACATTTTTTCAACGGAAGCCTCAGCGAAGATATAGTAAATCATGCAGTACGTCCGATACTGACTTTTAAGATCTAATCAAACAACAACACTACAAATCACCTAAAAAAGAAAAACTAAAAACAACCTACAATTTATTGCATAAAAAAAGCCTCTCAATTGAGAGGCTTTATGTTGGTCTACAAGGACTCGAACCTTGAAAGACTGCACCAAAAACAGTTGTGTTACCATTACACCATAGACCAGCAGTGCTGTTAAGCGAGTGCAAATTTAAAGCTTTTTTTGGTTTACACAAACTTTTTTAAAAAAACTTTTTTAAATAAAAAAAGCCTCTCGATTGAGAGGCTTTTTATGTTGGTCTACAAGGACTCGAACCTTGAAAGACTGCACCAAAAACAGTTGTGTTACCATTACACCATAGACCAGCAGTGCTGTTAAGCGAGTGCAAATTTAGAGCTTTATTTAGTTCGCACAAGCTTTTTGAGCAAAAATTTTAAAAAAAAATCATTTTTTATTCAACAAATCTCAACGCCAACACAGAACACATTAACACACAGTTAATTAATCTAAAGAATTACTTTTATAGAAAAATTTGTTAATGCTGGTTTGGTTACACAAAAAAACATTTTCTTTGTATGATTAAATATGGACAAATTTTTAACACCTAAATATGGCACAATTCAACTTTAATAAATGGAATACAATTATTGGTTGGTTAACTTTTACAATCGCTTTAATAACTTACACACTTACTGTCGAACCCACAATGAGTTTTTGGGATTGTGGTGAATACATCGCTACAGCCGCTAAACTTGAAGTAGGTCACCCACCTGGAGCTCCTTTATACCAAATGATGGGCGCTTTCTTTGCAATGTTTGCAATGGATGATCAGCATGTGGCCTTAATGGTTAATATGATGTCGGTGTTCTCTAGTGCATTCACAATATTATTCATGTTTTGGTCTTCTTCTATTATTCTAAAAAAAATGATCTCACGCTTTTCTGAGATCAATACAAACAATTCAATTGTTATCTTAGGAAGCTCTTTTGTTGGAGCACTAGCTTATACTTTCTCAGACAGCTTCTGGTTTAATGCTGTTGAAGCAGAGGTATATGCTATGGCATCCTTATTAATAGCCTTACTATTCTGGCTAGGATTGCGTTGGGAACAAGATATGAATACTCCTAGAGGCAACAAATGGTTACTAATTATATCCTTAGTAGTTGGCCTTTCGTTTGGAGTACACTTCATGGCATTGCTTACAATTCCTGCAATTGGATTCCTTTATTTCTTTAAAAACTACGAAAAAGTTACAATAAAAAACTTCATTATCGCTAATATAGTGGTAGTAGCAGTCTTATTGTTCATTTTCATATTACTACTTCCGTTAACAATGGCTTTCTTTGGTAAAACCGAAATCTACATGGTTAACGAAATGGGAATGCCTTTTAACTCAGGAACTATATTTGTAGCTTTAGTTCTTATTGCTTTCTTTTATTTTGGATTACGCTACACCAGACAAAAAGGACTTGTTTTCTATAACACAATAATTCTTTGTATCTTATTTATTTTAATTGGATTCTCTACTTGGTTAATGCTACCTATTAGAGCCAATGCTAATACCGTGATTAATGAAAATAAACCTTCGGATGCAACCGAAGTACTTGCTTATTACAATCGTGAACAATACGGTGTAAACCCATTGTTTTACGGACCTCAGTATACAGAAATGTTTGCAGGATTAGACAAAAACACTCCTTATCTTGACAAAAAACCTAATTACGAAAGAGACTATACAACTGGTAAATATATCATTACCAATAATTATAAAAATGCTGTACAGAATATGGATGATGCTCAAAAAGCATTTTTACCTAGAATGTGGAGTACCGATCACGCAGAAAACTACGCAAACTTTACAAATCCTCCTGCCTTTAAGATAAATCCAAACTATCCTTACGAGGATGACTTGCAAAAATACGGCATCGACCCAAGTCAACTAACTGAAGAAGAATACAATAAAGCAACTTCCCAACTAAGACATGAGGTTGAAAAAACTGTCATGGATTTTAAAAAGGCATATGCTCAAAAACAAATTGACAACGAAGGATACATAAAATTCTTAAAAAGCTACCAAGACTACTTAATTGTTGAAAAACCAACAACAGCAGACAATTTTAGTTTTATGTTCGAATATCAATTCGGCTATATGTACTGGAGATATTTAATGTGGAATTTTGTTGGTCGTCAAAGCGATGTTCAAGGAAAATATGACAACTTAGACGGTAACTGGATTAGTGGAATCAAATTCATGGACTCTATCCATTTACTTTCTCAAGATAACTTACCATCTGATGTTTTAAACAACAAAGGAAGAAACGTTTATTTCTTTTTACCATTTATTCTTGGTCTAGTTGGACTGATGTACCATGCGAATAAAGACATAAAAAGCTTCTATGTCTTACTTGCCTTGTTCCTATTTACAGGTTTTGCATTAAAAATATACTTAAACGAAAGACCTTTTGAACCTCGAGAAAGGGATTATGCACTTGTAGGATCCTTTTATGTATTTGCTATCTGGATTGGATTTGGAGTATATGCCCTCTACGAAACTCTGCAGAAATACTTAGCCCCAAAAATTGCTGGACCCGTAGTTATCGTAGCCAGCTTACTTGCCGCACCAGTACTTATGGCTTCTCAAAACTGGGACGATCACGATAGATCAAACAAGTACACTGCTGTAGCAATGGCAAAAGCTTATCTAAGCTCTTGTGATCCAAATGCTATCCTATACACCATTGGTGATAACGACACATTCCCTTTATGGTATATTCAAGAAATTGAACACTTTAGAACCGATGTTAAAATTGTAAACACCAGTTTATTCATGACTGATTGGTACATTGATCAGATGAAAATGAAAGCTTACGAATCAGATCCGTTACCAATTTCATTTACACATGATGAATATGTGGGGGATAACCGCGATTATGTAGCTCACATTCCGAAAATTGATAACCGATGGGATATTAAAGATTTCATAAACTTTATAAAAAATCCAAAGTCTACCGTTGAAATGCAAAATGGACAAACAATTCATTTCTACCCAACTAATAAAATTCGTCTTACTATAAACAAAGACAATATTATTAAGAACAAAGTAGTTGCACCAAAGTATTATGACTCGATCGTTCCTTATATCGACATTGACATTAAAGGAAGCGCTATATACAAGAACCGCTTAATGATGCTTGATATACTAGCTAACAATGACTGGAAAAGACCAATTTATTTTAGCGGCGGAGCATTTGATGACGAGGATTATCTATGGCTAAAAAGCTACCTTCAACTTGATGGTATGGCATACAAACTTGTACCTATTAAAAATGTTCCTTCTAAAGAAGGTGGACCAATGGATATGGGACAAATTGACAGTGAAAAAATGTACAACATCGTAATGAAATGGGACTGGGGTAATAGCGATAGTGATAAAATCTATCACGATCCTGAAACTAGAAGAAACAGTATCACATACCGTACTAATCTTTCTCGATTAATGAAACAATTAATTGCTGAAGGTAAAATTGACAAAGCTAAAAACATCATCAATTTAGCAATGACTAAAATGCCTTTAGACAAATTTGGATATTACTCATTAGTAGAACCTTTTGCTAAAGGATATTATGATGTTGGTGAAAAAGCCAAAGCACATGATTTATTAGAAAAACTAATAAACAAATACAAAGAGAATCTTGAATACTATAGTCATTTAACGCCTTCTGAGCAATCTAGCCTTGCCATTGATATTATTACTGATATCGAAAGATACAGAAGCTTATTGCAAGTAATGAAAGAAAGCAAAGACTTACCTTTCTACAATAAACAAAAGACTATCTTTAATACTTATGTAAATGTTTTTGAGCGATTTGGTCGCGAAAAGGAATAAATAAGATTCAAAATATAATAATTAAAAAATGTAGCGCTATTGAAAAATACCGCTACATTTTTTATTTTTACATAATCTAAAATTTATGAAAATGAGTTTTTATTGGATCAAAACAAATAAGCTAATCAAACATATTTTCTCTAACTATTATTGGGACATTCCTAATAAGGAGAATAAAATATACTTGACTTTTGATGACGGCCCTACTCCCGAAATCACCGAATGGGTTTTATCTGAACTAAAAAAACGAAATGCCAAAGCAACTTTCTTCTGCATCGGAAACAACATAGAGAAACACCCTGCTATTTTCAAAAAAATAATTAACGAGGGGCATGTTATAGGAAATCACACTTACGACCATTTAAAAGGATGGAAAACACCCACAGAGACCTACTTAAAGAATAGCCTTTTATGCGCCAAACAAATTCAAGAGTCATCTGCTAAAACCATTCAGCCAAAGATTTTTCGTCCTCCTTATGGAAAAATCACAAAATCCCAATCGACACAATTACGCCAATTTGGATATAAAATAATAATGTGGGATGTTTTAAGTGCCGATTTTGACCGAAATATATCTCCTGAAAAATGCTTGCAGAATGTAATCAAAAATGTAAAACCAGGAAGCATAATAGTTTTTCACGATAGCGTAAAAGCATCGCAAAATCTTAAATTTGCATTACCAAAAACATTAGATTATTTAAAGGATAACAATTTTATATTTGATGTTATTTATTAGACATAGAACATCCTGTAAAGTATAAAATACCACAAGTTTGTGGCATATAGAAGATATTAGAGTTGTTCTTGTACAATCCCAATAATAGTATTTGCATCCAATTCGCCGGATTGCCTCCAAATCATTTGACCATCTTTGTATATCATCAAAGTAGGAAGGCCTTTAATCCTAAGAGCATCGGCTAATTCCTGATTTTTATCCACATCTATTTTTATCACCTTGGCTTTATCGCCTAGCGCTGCTGCAACATCCTTAATTACAGGATGCATTGAAATAGAAGATTCGTTCCAATCGGTGTAAAAATCTATTAACACTGGAACTTGAGCATTTATAAGTTCTCCAAATTTTGACATATAACCGAAAATTTAATCTTTTTAAATCTACTAAAAAGAATTTATTATATACAAATGTAGCATTTTTAACTAATTATGCCACATTCTTACCTTTTTTTAGTTCAATCACGGTAATCTCAGGCATTATACCTACCCTTCCTGGATAAGCATGAAAACCAAAACCACGATTTACATATACATAGCGACCTGCATTTTCATACAAACCGGCCCATTGTTTGTACACATATTGTGCCAAACTCCATTTAAAATAACCTGGAATTTCAATTCCAAATTGCATTCCGTGTGTATGACCTGATAATGTAAGATGAAAATTCTTAGGATGCTCTTTTATTTCATACTCCCAATGACTTGGGTCATGGCTCATTAAAACTTTAAAATCATCTTGATTAACATTTTGTGATGCCTTATTTAAATCGCCTGCTTTTTTAAAATTATGTCCCCAATTTTCTACGCCAACTAAAGCAATTTTGTCATCTCCTTTTTGAATGTAAGTATGTTCATTCAATAACAATTGAAAACCTATTTGTTCGTATAATTTTTTTATAGCTTCAAAATTCTCTTCTTTCTTTTCCTCAGATGGCCAAGTAACATACTCCCCGTAATCATGATTTCCTAAAACGGAATACTTACCGTACTTAGGTTTTTTGATTTTATTGAATGTTTCCAGCCAAGGATGCATCTCGGTAGCATGGGTATTAACGATATCTCCTGTAAACAAAATCATATCCGAATTTTGCTCGTTTATCAAATCAATGGCATAGCTTATCTTCTCTGGATTATCAAAGCTTCCGGAGTGTACATCCGAAATTTGTGTAATCCTAAATCCATCAAAAGCATCTGGTAAATCTGGAAAAAATACTGTTTGCTTGAATACTTTAAAATTATACCTTCCTTCAAAAATCCCATAAATAAGAGATAAAAAAGGAACTGCTGCTAAACCTACAGCCAATTGGCTTACAAATTTTCTTCGGCTAGGAATTACACTATTTGTTGTAGTATTTGGATTTTCGATGAAATAATTAACTATTCCAACTCCTGCACGAAAAATATCTTCGCCCAAAAGCACTAATGTTATTACAATTTTTGGTACATAAACCAATAACATTAACCCCATAGTAAACATGGTTTGCTTAGTTTGCCCAACAGATCGATCAAATTGCGTAAAAGAATATATTATAAATATAAAAAGCAGTAAACTTATTACTTGGTAACTTATCAAGAGCCATCTTAATTTGATCAATGTTCTGACAGCCTGAAAAGAATATAACTCTATAAATAAAAAAAGAGCACAAATAATTATAAAACGAATGACCATTGGTAATTTTTTAGGCAAAGAAACAAAGAATGAAAATGCAAAAACTTTTAATTATCAAAAATTTAACGCAAACAATAACAAAAAAGCTGGCGAATAAATTCACCAGCCTTTCACCTATTAAAACTATTATCCTGCTTACCCCCTTATATAAATTATTATGTCTAATTTACAGTAAGCAAAATACCAATCAAACCCTTATTTTTTTGCTTTTGCAGCTTCTGGCTTAGCTGTTTCCATTTTTACAGAATCTGCTTTTTTATCTGCTTTCTTTTTAGCATGTTTAGTTGCTTTTACTTCTTTTGCTGGTGTTGTTTGTGCTGGTGTTGTTTGTGCACTTACCATTGCTGTTGTTCCTAAAACTGCTATAGCTAGCATTAATACTTTTTTCATGATTGTGGTTTTTATGATTATTAACTCATTATTTATAGGTCAAAGATATCTTCACTAAATGAAGATTAAATGAAGTTTTGCCCTACCCGAAAGTTTTAACTTTTAATTAAGCTTTAATACCATTTGGAAATAATAATAAAAACGTTGTTCCTTCATTTGGACTTGAAGTTACTTTAATATCTATATGATGAAAGGATGCAATACTATCTGCAATAGCCAAACCTAAACCTTGCCCGTCTTGATCGGAACTAATACGTGTAAATCGATTAAATATATTTTCGATCTGAGATTCATTCATTCCTATCCCTGAGTCGGAAATAGATAAATAATACCGTTGTTCTAGGAATCCATCGCTAATAATTATGCTCCCATTTTCTTTATTGTACTTTATTGCGTTTGTTACCAAATTGTACAATAAAATATGAAGGAGTGTTTTATTGCCTCTAAAATCAAAATCATGCTTCATATCATTAGAGAACTCTAATCCTTTATCTTCAATTCTATCTTGAAGATCTTCATATAATCCATTTACGATTTCATGAAAATCAATAACTTCATTGGCTACATATTGATTATTCTCTATTCTGGAGATTAGCAATAAATTATTGATTATTTTCTTCAACATATCTAGTGTCTTGAGCGAACTGGCTATTTTATCTATTGCATTATCATCTAAAGATTCATTTTGCAATAAATTTTCGAATTTATTTTTCAATAAAGCTATTGGCGTTAATAACTCATGGGAAACATTGGATATAAATTGTTTTTCTTTTTTAAACAATTCTGCTATCCTATCCATCATTTGATTTAAAACCGAATCTAATTCTCTAAAATCGGTAGAATGTGCTTTAATCGGAGTATGATCAAAAGCTTCGGGCTCATTAACTCGCCTAATTTTTGTATCAATTATTTTATAAAAAGGCTTGAGTAAATACTCGATATAAAAAGTATCTGCTAAAAATGTTATCAAAACTACCACAACCAAAACTACAATTATAAAGAGCTTAATAATAAAAGTAAGGTCTTTTATCTCTGCCAAACTGCTTCCTATCTCTAACTCATACCCTATATTTTCATAAGTAAAATGATATTGCAAGATTCTGTACTCATTTTCTTCACCTTCTATAATCCTATTTTCATTAACAAATGAGGTTTTTTCTTGATTTGGTAATTTTGGCAATCTCGAAAGAACTAAAAACTCACTGTGTAAGCTAGAAAACTGCGAATAAGTTTCGGTAGAATCTGCTGCATTTTCGATAAAATCATCAATCTCATTTTGATTTAAATGCTCTATAAACTTTTTCTTCTTTTCTATAAGACCATTATTAATGTGCCTGTAAACTACATTTTGAATCAAAATCGGCAACATTAGCCATAGAACTAAAATCAACAACAATCGTGTTAATGCATTAAAGATGGCTAATTGATGTTTTATTTTCACGTTGATTTATTTAAGTATTAATACGATACCCGACATTTCTTACTGTTTCAAACCAATCTATTGTTGTGTGTTTGTCTAGTTTTTTTCGAAGATTACGAACGTGAACATCTATAAAATTAGAATCTGAATTGATTTCTAGAATATCTCCCCAAATATGCTCTGTTAATTGTAATCGTGTGATCACACGATTTTTATTCAGTACTAAATACTGAAAAATATCAAATTCTTTTTTGGTTAGATTAATCGGTGTTCCATCATAACTCACCTTATAATCTTGCAATTGCAAAGAAAATCCATGCACTACCAAATCATTTAGTGTATATCCATGCATTCTACGAATAACAGCAAACAAACGCGCACTTAATTCTGTCAATGCAAAAGGCTTTGTAAGATAATCATCGGCTCCAAGATGCAAACCATCTATCCTGTCATCTAACTCTCCACGGGCTGTTATAACTATTACTGCTATTTTAGATTTGGTTTTTCGAACTGCTTTTAGAACATCAAAACCATCACCATCAGGCAAACCCAAATCGAGTAGCATCGCATCATAATCATTTCCTCCTATTTCATCTAATGCCTCATTACAAGTATTTGCAATTTTACAGACATAACCACCGTTACTCAAAAAATCACGAACCTCGATAGCCAGCTCTTTGTTATCTTCGACAATCAGAATATTCATAGAATGTATTTTTATTAATTAAAAGTAAGCAAATAATGAAAACGTAATTTTTAATTTATTAAAAAATTTAACGCCTGTCTGAACACAAAAAGAGCTGATAAATTTCTTTATCAGCCTCATCAATAATTATCCTTTTTGTTTTGTCGACCATTATCAATCCAATCGAAAACAAAACAAAAACGACTTCTATTTTTTTGTTTTCATTGGTTCTGCTTTTGAAGCTGTTGCTTTTACAGTTTTCGCTTTTTTATCTGTTTTTGTTTTTGGATGTTTGGTTGCTTTAACCTCTTTTACAGGAGTTGCTTTTACTGGCATTGGAGCTGCATTAACCATTGCACTTGTTCCTAAAACTGCTACTAATAACATTGCTAAATTTTTACTCAAGTTTTGCAGTCTGCTTTTTCTGTTTTCGTGAATCTGTGATTTCATGATTTCAATATTTAAATTAATTATCTCCTTATTTATACACCAAATGTACATCTGTAAAATGAAGACAAAATGAAGATTAAAAGGATGTGATATTTTTAACTTGTTATTAACTATAAGTATTTAACGCAACATAAAACTTAAAAAAAAGAACCTTACCCATATTGCTTTACTCAACTTATGCATCTACAAAAAAACCTCATAAAGAATACTTTAACCTAAACACAAAACTTATCTGGATTAAATTTCGAATAACAGAATCGTTATTAAAACCCAATTGTTTATTTTTACAGACTAATATTTTTTTTATGTCAACTCAAAAACGTCTTTTCTTACTTGATGCCTACGCCTTAATTTTCCGTGGTTATTATGCTTTTATAAAAAACCCTCGTATTAACTCCAAAGGAATGGATACCTCTGCAATTATGGGATTTATGAACTCCCTTCTGGATGTAATAAAAAGAGAGAGACCGGATCATTTAGCAGTAGCTTTTGATAAAGGAGGTAGTGCTTTACGAAATGAAATATTCCCTGAGTACAAAGCTAATCGCGATGTAACTCCCGAAGCTATAAAAATTGCTGTGCCTTATATTCAAGAATTATTAAAAGCAATGCATATTCCGATTATAGAAGTTGCCGGTTACGAAGCCGATGATTTAATTGGAACTATTGCTAAGCAAGCCGAAAAAGAAAACTACAAGGTTTTTATGGTTACGCCTGATAAGGATTTTGCACAATTGGTTTCTGATAATATTTTTATGTACAAACCTGCCCGAATGGGTAACGGAATTGAAATATGGGGAGTTCCTGAAGTATTAGCAAAATTTGAAATAGAACGTCCTGAGCAAGTAATTGACTTTTTAGGGATGATGGGGGATGCTGCCGATAATATCCCTGGACTTCCAGGAGTTGGAGAAGTTACTGCCAAAAAACTATTAAAAGAATATGGCTCTATGGAAAATCTTTTAGCAAATACGGACAAGCTAAAAGGAAAAATGAAAGAAAACATTGAGGCTAACGTTGAGAAAGGATTACTATCAAAAACATTGGCAACTATTCTATTAGATTGCCCTGTAACCTTCAATGAATCTGATTATGAACTAACTCGTCCTGATATCGAAAAAACGGATGCTATTTTTCAAGAATTGGAATTTAGAAGAATGGCAGAGCAATTTGACAATCTTTTTAAAACTGACGGAAGCGGATCAACAGCTACAACAACTCCAGATACTTCTGATCCAAAATTATACAAGAAGCCACAAGCCAAAAACGAAGATCAATTTGACCTTTTTGGAAGCGCTACTACAGATGAAAATCCTGAAGCAAACAGAACTCCTTTTTATAGTAATTTAGAAAACACACCTCACTCCTACCAAATTATACAGGGAGATTTAGGATTGAAATTACTTTTACAAAATTTACAAAATCAATCTTCTGTTTGCTTCGATACAGAAACCACCGGATTAAATGCCTTGCATGCTGAATTAGTTGGAATTTCATTTTCTTATGAAAAAGGAAAAGGATTTTATGTGCCGTTTCCAGAAAACCAAGATGAAGCAAAAACATTAATCGAAAAGTTTGTTCCATTTTTTGAAAATGAAGCTATTGAAAAAATTGGTCAGAACTTAAAATACGATTTAAAAATACTATTGAATTATGGTGTTTCGGTAAAAGGGAAGTTATTCGACACTATGATTGCGCATTACCTGATTAATCCAGATATGCGCCATAATATGGATATTCTATCTGAAACTTATTTAAAATATACACCAAAATCGATTGAAGATTTAATTGGCAAAAAAGGAAAGAATCAAAAATCGATGCGCGAAGTTGCACTCGAAGATATAAAAGAATATGCTGTTGAGGATGCCGATGTAACATTACAACTGAAAGAAATATTCACAACCGAATTAGACAAAACCGAAACTAAAAAGTTATTCGAAGAAATCGAAATTCCATTAGTTAGTGTTCTTGCCGCAATGGAAACCGAAGGGATCCGCCTTGACGTTGACTTCTTAAAATCACTATCCGAAGAATTAGGCAATGATATTAAAACATTAGAAGCTAAAATTTATGAAATTGCTGGAGAACAATTCAACCTTGCCTCTCCAAAACAATTGGGTGATATTTTATTTGATAAATTAAAAATTGGTGGAGCAAAGCAAAAGAAAACCAAAACAGGTCAATACGCAACTGGTGAGGAAGTATTAAGCTTCCTAGCTAAAGACAACGAGATTGTTGCTGCAATTCTAGATTGGCGTTCTCTTGTTAAATTACAGAATACTTATGTAGATGCTTTACCATTACAAGTAGACCCTGTATCTAAAAGAGTCCATACCGATTATATGCAAACGGTAGCTGCAACAGGCCGTTTAAGCTCAAATAATCCTAACTTACAGAATATTCCAATTCGTACCGAAAGAGGAAGGCAAATACGTAAAGCATTTATTGCACGTGACGAAAATTACACTTTAATCTCTGCCGATTACTCTCAAATAGAATTGCGCATCATTGCTGCTTTAAGTGGCGAAGAAAATATGATTAAAGCGTTCCAGAATCATGAAGACATTCATAAATCTACGGCTTCTAAAGTATTTAATGTTCCATTAGAAGAAGTAACTCGTGAACAACGTAGTCATGCTAAAACGGTAAACTTTGGTATTATCTACGGTGTTTCGGCTTTTGGACTAAGCAACCAAACTTCATTATCAAGAAGCGAAAGTGCTACTTTGATTGAAGCATACTATAAAACATACCCAAGATTAAAATCATACATTCAGGAACAAATAGATTTTGCTAGAGAGAATGGTTATGTACAAACTATTTTAGGCCGTCGCCGTTATTTAAAAGATATTAATTCACAGAATGCAATTGTACGCGGTGGAGCCGAAAGAAACGCTGTAAATGCACCAATTCAAGGAAGCGCTGCTGATGTTATCAAAATTGCAATGATTAACATTCATAAAAAATTGATTGACGAAAATTGGAAATCTAAGATGTTGCTTCAAGTACATGATGAACTTGTGTTTGACGTACACAATGAGGAACTTGAAAAAATTCAACCAATGATTAAACATGAAATGGAAAATGCATTTATAATGGCAGTTCCATTAGAAGTTGAATTAGGTTTAGGTAGAGATTGGTTAGAGGCACATTAATTTAATTTTAGATTTCTGATTTCTTAATTCAAAAATCTTCCTTTTGTTTAATTTAGCATTAGAAAACAATACATTATTATGTATCATACTATATAAATGATGTTTTTTACCTATTATCAATTTTCTTATTCTTAATGATTATCTTTGAATTATGAGCACAGCAACAAAACCAAACCATATAGGACGACAAATTAGCCGTATTCGCGAACTAAAAGACATGAAACAGGAAGCTTTGGCACAAGCTTTAGGTGTATCTCAACAAAGCGTTTCTGCTATAGAGAACAGCGAAACTATAGACGACGAAAAACTAAAAGATGTGGCAAAAGCTCTGGGAGTAAGTGTAGAAGCTATAACGAATTTTTCAGAAGAAAATGTAATTAATTATTTTAACAACTTCTACGACAACAGTAGTGGCGGAAACGGAATATTCAATTCCAATAATTACAATTGCACATTTAATCCATTAGATAAATTAATGGAAGCTGGTGAGGAAAACAAAAAACTTTACGAACGCTTACTTCAATCTGAAAAAGACAGAAACGAAGATTTGATGAAATTATTAAAAGGAAAATAGTCCTTTATATAGGATATAAAAAACCTCAAGATTTTCAAACTATCTAAATTATACATAGAGCAAAAAAAAATCCGTTCAATAAACTGAACGGATTTTTTTGTTATTATTTTTTTCGAGTTGACTCTCTTTCTTTTAGTACTGTTTTGATTACTATGGTTTCGTAATCGCTAGTCTCTCCTTCTTTTTCTTCTAATCTCGAAATTAATCGTTTAGCAGCTACTTCTCCAATTTCTATTCCGTGTTGACTTATTGTAGTCAGACTTGGTGATAATCGTCTTGAAGCCAAAATTCCATCAGCAAAGCCTATTATTGATATATCTTCTGGAACTCTATATCCTTTTTTCAGACTAACTCTTAAAGCTGCTACCGAATCATTTTCGTCTAGAGCAAAAATAGCATCGATTTTATTGTCGAAAATAGCATCGATTTTACTTTTCATATCCTCTTCTGAATCTGTACGAAGAATGATATTTTCATTTACAGGAATATTATTGTCTGCTAATGCTTTCAAATAACCGTCTGCTCTTAATTTCCCAACACTTAAATTATCTACAGAAGAAATCAAAGCGATGTTTTTACATCCTAAATTAATTAAATGTTGTGTTGAGTTTAAAGCTGAGTCAAAATCATCAACTATTACTTTATCACATTCTACACCTTCTGCAATTCTGTCGAACATTACAATTGGTGTTCCATCATTTATTATTTCTTTAAAGTGATTGTATTCTTGTAATTTTTGAGCTTCTTCTGAAACTGACAATATAAATCCATCGATAGTTCCATTGCTCAACATTTCTAGTGTATGAATTTCTTTTTCTAAAGACTCATTCGAAATACAAGTAATCACATTATATCCTTTTTTATCTGCTACTTTTTCGATACCACTAAAAACTTTAGCGAAAAATGAGTTTAATATATTAGGTATAATAACTCCGATCGTTTTTGTTTTACGGTTTTTTAAATTCAAACCAATAACGTTCGGTTTGTAATTTTTTAGTTTGGCATACTCTTTAATTTTAATTTTAGTCTGTTCACTAATTTCAGGACTATCATTAAGTGCCTTAGAAACTGTAGACACGGAAACATTAAGTTCTTTTGCGATTTGTTTTAGAGTTGCTTTAGCTTTCATTATTAAGATAATTTTATTGAATTAATACAAATATAGTAGAAATACGGAAATTAAAATAATAAACCGACAAAACATGCTTTAAAATTTCAAGTAATTACACCACTCTCATAAAAATCTTAAAATTCTTAAAAAAAAGCAAAAAAATTAAAACCGCCCTTCTAAAAATTTCGTTTATAACTATTTACGCATGATTATAATTACTATTAATAACCATTTTAAAGAAATTGAATTATGAAAAATGAAGTTAAAATTCACGAAGTTAACCCCCTATTAAATAACAGGAGGAGTTTCCTTAAGATCAGTGGCCTAACACTTGTTACTACCGGCTTACTTTTGGCTGGATGTAGCCACGATGATGATAATGATGATATTCCAATTGACGACACTTCGTTACCTGGAATTAGAAATGGTGTCTTCGATCTAGGATCTGGAGATTTTGGCGTTTTAACATACGCATATGCATTGGAACAACTAGAAGCAGATTTTTACACTAAAGTTGTAAATGGATCAAGCTTTAATTCTGTTTTTAACGATATCGAAAAACAAGTACTTACTGATTTATATCATCATGAAGTAATTCATAGAGATTTTTTTAAAGCTGCTTTAACAGGAGCCCTTCCTAACCCAAGTAAACAATTACTTCCTACTTTATCTTTTAACTATGGAGCTCTAAACTTTAACAGCCGTACAGATGTACTTGCAACTGCTAAAGCGCTTGAAGATACAGGAGTTGCCGCATATAATGGTGCAGGAAAATTAATTAAGAGTGCAGACTATTTAGTATTAGCGGGAAAAATTGTTTCTGTTGAAGCAAGACACGCATCGGCTATTAGAAGCTTAATCAACCCTAATTCCGCAGATTTTGCGGGTGACGACATTGTAAATCCAACCACTGGATTAGATGTAGCGAAAGACCCTTCAAAAATTCTTCCTATTGCTGGCAGTTTTATAACAACTCCATTTACTGCTAAATACTTACCTTAAATCCAAACCTTTTTAAATCTTAGAAATTATGAATATATTAAAATTTATAGAAACCTTTGCCGACGAAAGCGCAATGAGAAGTACAGGTTCAAGAAGAGATAGCTTTACACAATTTGGAAACATCGGAAAAACTTTAGCAATAGCCTCCATCCCATTCGGATTATCTTCATTAGCAAATAAAGCCTTGGCCAAAGATATAACTGCAACTCCTGCAACTCCAGTAGGAGCGTTGCAATTTGCATTAACATTAGAATATCTAGAAGATGAGTTTTATACTATGGCATTAGATTCAGGAGTAATACCTGCCTCTGAAAATGGAGGTCGCGATTTAAAAGTTTTCCAACAAATTGCAGCTCATGAATCTGATCATGTAAAATTTTTAATTGCAGGATTGGGCGGAACTGCAAGTGCCAACTTTGTACCAAAACCTACATTTGACTTCACAGTTGGAGGAGCATTTGATCCATTTAATGATTATCCAACATTTTTAGCATTAGCACAAGCCTTTGAAGATACAGGAGTAAGGGCCTATAAAGGGCAAGCAGGAAATTTAATTTCAACACCCGATTTACTAACTGCTGCGTTACAAATACACTCTGTAGAGGCACGCCATGCATCAGAAGTACGTCGATTACGCGGACTAAAGGGATGGATTAGCGGTAATGAAAGAGGAGCAGGAATGCCTCCAGCTACTCAAGCAGTATATGATGGGGAACAAATTACAATGCAAGCAGGATACAATACAGCTACCTTATTTGGAGCTGCGGCAGGATCAGAAGCATATGATGAACCGCTTACAACACAACAGGTTGTAGACATAGCAAATTTGTTTATTGTGTAACAAAATTTACTCCAAAATATCCGAACCATCTCTACTTAATTGTAAAGGTGGTTTTTTTATTCTTTTAAATAAAAACATATCACCTGATTTTCAGCATTTAAAATAATCTTTTAAGGTATTTGTATTTAAAATAATTAATTGTACTTTTGCAACCCCTTTATTGGGGATGGAATGTTTAATTAAAATAATATTATGGACGCATTAAGCTACAAAACAGTTTCAACTAGCAAAGCCACTGTAACGAAAGAGTGGATTGTTGTAGATGCTGATGGTCATAACTTAGGTCGTCTTGCTTCAAAGGTTGCAATGATCTTAAGAGGTAAGTACAAGCCAAGTTACACACCACACGTTGACTGTGGAGATAACGTAATTGTTATCAACTCAGAAAAAATTAACCTTACAGGTAAAAAAATGGATGACAAAATTTACATGCGTCATACAGGTTACCCAGGAGGACAAAGAACTTTAACTGCTAAAGTATTGCAATCAAAAAACCCTGCATTATTAGTAGAAAAAGCAGTAAAAGGAATGTTACCTAAGAACAAATTAGGAGCTGAACTTTTCAGAAATTTAAATGTTGTTGTAGGATCTGAGCACAAACAAGGAGCTCAAAAACCTAGAACTGTTAACCTAAACGATCTTAAGTAATGGGAGTTATTCACAAAATCGGTAGAAGAAAAACCGCTGTTGCACGTGTTTATGTTTCAGAAGGAACAGGAAAAATCACTGTAAACAAAAAAGAATTCGCAACCTATTTCCCAACTGCAACTTTGCAATACAAAGTTTTACAACCAATGTCTATGACAGAAAATGTAAACAACTTTGATGTAAAAGTAAACGTTTACGGAGGTGGTTCAACTGGTCAAGCAGAAGCTGTAAGAATGGCATTAGCACGTGTTATGTGTGAAGTAAATGCTGAAAACAGAGCTATCTTAAAACCAGAAGGTTTATTAACAAGAGATCCAAGAATGGTTGAACGTAAGAAATTCGGTCAGAAGAAAGCTCGTAAGAGATTCCAATTCTCTAAACGTTAATATTACCTGTCTTGTTCATTACGAACAAGGCATCTCAATTATTATTGAATTTAAAAAAAACAGTTGTTGTTGCTCTCCTATCGAGGTAGGAAATAGTTTAGCATCTAAATGTATAAAGCCTGGGAAACCGCCATTTATGCATTGCTAATCAACAGAACGTAAACTAGTACAAAAATGGCAAACAAAATAGACGTAAAAGAATTACTAGAAGCAGGTGTTCACTTTGGACACATGACTAGAAAATGGGATCCAAACATGGCTCCTTACATTTATATGGAGCGTAATGGTATTCACATTATCAATCTATATAAAACTGCAGCAAAAATTGAAGAGGCTAATGAAGCTTTGAAAAAAATCGCTGCATCAGGTAGAAAAATATTATTCGTAGCTACCAAAAAACAAGCTAAAGACATCGTTGCTGAAAAAGCAAAAGCTGCTAACATGCCTTACATCACTGAAAGATGGCCTGGTGGAATGCTAACTAACTTCGTAACTATCCGTAAAGCTGTTAAAAAAATGGCTACTATTGATAAAATGAAGAAAGACGGTACTTTCATGACACTTTCTAAGAAAGAGCGTTTACAAGTAGATCGTCTTCGTGCTAAACTAGAGAAAAACTTAGGTTCAATCGCAGACATGTCTAGACTACCTGCAGCATTGTTCGTAGTAGATATTAAAGCTGAACATATCGCAATAAAAGAAGCACAAAAATTAAACATTCCAGTTTTCGCAATGGTGGATACTAACTCTGATCCTAGAGAAGTAGAGTATGTTATCCCATCAAATGATGATGCTTCTAAATCAATTGATAAAATTTTATCTTTAGTTACAGCTGCTATCGTTGAAGGTCTTTCTGACAGAGGTTCTGACAAAGAGACTGAAGCGTTATTACCTGCTACAGAAGAAGCTGCTCCTGCTGCTGAAGCTGTTGAGGCTCCTGCTGAAACAAAAGAATAAATAAACATTTAAATTCCAATTTTTAAATTCCAAATCCCATAAAGAATTAGAAACATTACGTTGATAATTTGATAAAATTGGAATTTGAGATTTAAGGATTGGAATTTTTACTTTTAACTCATAAAAACACACAATATGGCAACAATTACTGCTGCAGACGTAAATAAATTAAGACAATCTACAGGTGCTGGAATGATGGACTGTAAAAAAGCTTTAGTTGAAGCTGATGGAGATTTCGATAAAGCTATACAAGTTCTTAGAGAAAAAGGACAAAAAGTTGCTGCTAACCGTTCTGACCGTGAGTCTTCTGAAGGAGCTGCTGTTTCTTTCATCAATGCTGACAAAACTAGAGGAGTTATCATAACTTTAAACTGTGAAACTGACTTCGTAGGTAAAAATGAGGCTTTCGTAACTTTAGCAAAAGAATTAGTAGAAAAAGCGATCAACTTCTCTTCTAAAGAAGAATTTTTAGCTTCTGACTTCAACGGAATGACTGTTGCTGAAAAATTAATTGAGCAAACAGGTGTTATCGGTGAGAAAATCGAAATCGGTGGTTTCGAAATTTTAGAAGGTGCTTTCGTTGGATCTTACGTTCACGTTAACAAAATTGCTGCTTTAACTGCAATTTCTGCTCCAGTTGCTAACGCTGAGACTTTAACTAAAGATATCTCTATGCAAGTTGCATCTATGGGTGCTGATACATTATCTTACAAAGATTTTGATCCTGCTTTTGTTGAATCTGAACTTGCTGCTCGTATTGCTGTAATCGAAAAAGATAATGAAGAAGCTAAACGTTTAGGAAAAACTTTAAAAAATGTTCCTAAATATATCTCTTTCTCTCAATTGACTCCAGAAGTTATCAAACAAGCTGAAGAAGATGCTAAAGCTGAATTAAAAGCTGAAGGTAAACCAGAACAAATCTGGGATAAAATTATTCCTGGAAAAGTACAACGTTTCATCTCTGACAACACTACTTTAGATCAAGAAAAAGCTTTATTAGATCAAAACTTCATCAAAGATGACAGTAAAAAAGTTAGTGATTATGTTAAAGGATTCAACGTTGAAATTACAGGTTTCAAAAGAGTTTCTTTAGGATAATCTATATTCTAAATGATATATAAAAAAGGTTGGAAGAAATTCCAACCTTTTTTTAGTTTAAACAATAACTGTGTGAATTAAAAATGATGGCATTTTAAAATGCCATCATTTTTTTGTTTTACTATATTCAACCCATCAAGAGTTCGCCTGAACAACAAATTTCTTTATATAAAAAAGATTATATTTGGAAATAACACTTATAAAATAAAATGATGAGGATAAATTATTTTTTAGTCATTCTGCTTTCTGCAATGGGTTCCGTTATTGCGCAAAATAAGAATGCTCAAGATGACTTTTGGAAACAATTACAAGCACATTGTGGTAAAGCTTACTCAGGTAAATTAAGCACAGAGCCTGCACCCAAAGATTTTGCAGACAAAAAACTATCTATGTACGTAATGAGTTGCTCAGATATAGAAATTAAAATTCCTTTTTATGTAGGCGATGACCATTCTAGAACTTGGGTATTTACTAAAACAAAACATGGAATTCAATTAAAACACGACCATCGCTTAAAAGATGGATCTGAAGATAAGATTACACAATACGGAGGTACTACAACAAATACAGGCGCAAAAGATATTCAATTCTTTCCAGCTGATCAGGAAACTACTGACTTAATTCCTGCTGCAGCCGCTAATATTTGGTGGGTAACAATAGACGGAAATGAATATACATACAATTTAAGAAAGGCCAATTCTCCAAATCATTTTCAAGTCCGTTTTGATTTAAGCAAAGCCATTCCTGTACCCGAAAGACCTTGGGGACACTAAGCAAATAAACATGCTTACAGACTAGATATTTAAAACCAGCCCGATATAAAAGCTGCTTTTATTTATTTATTTATTTATGGCTACACCAACAATGGTGGCAACCAAAATTAAAGTCAATAAAAAAGTCGGAAGAAGAATCTTCCGACTTTAACTAGACATAAAAGTCTCGTATTCTCAATAATTATTTTTTTGACTTTGCAACAGGAGCATCAAAACCTCTTGCTTTCATTAAAGCATTAATCTCAGGGTTATGCCCCCTGAAAGATTTGTACGCTTCTTCTTGATCTGTTGTATTACCAACACTAAAGATCTTATCATGTAATCTTTTTGCTACCTCTTTATCGTAAGGTCCTTTTGCATCAGTAAATGCATCGTAAGCATCTGCACTGATAACATCTGCCCATAGATAGCTATAATATCCACTAGCATATCCATCACTTGAGAAAATATGTCCAAATTGCGGAATACGATGACGCATTACGATTTCTTTAGGCATTTTAAGTTTTGTCAATGTTTCTTTCTCAAAGGCAGTAGGATCAATAACTGCATCACCAGCTAAGTGCAATTTCATATCTATAAGTGAACTTGAAATTGTTTCTACAGTAGAAAAACCTTCATTAAATGTCGCTGCTTTTGCAATACGATCTACTAAATCTTTAGGAATTGGCTTGCCTGTTTTATAATTTAAAGCAAATTTATTCAACACTTCTGGAGTTTCTAACCAACGCTCTAAAATTTGAGATGGAAACTCTACATAATCTCTAGCCACAGCAGTTCCTGAAAGAGTTGGATAAGTTACATTCGAACATAAACCATGTAATGCATGACCAAATTCATGAAATAAAGTCGTTGCATCTGTCCACGAAATCAAAACTGGCTCATTATCATTTCCTTTAATAAAATTACTATTATTAGAAACAATCGTAAGAACTTCACCATCCATTTTTTGTTGCTGTCTATACGCATTCATCCATGCCCCAGAACGCTTTCCTTTACGCGCATATGGATCAAAATACCATAAGCCTACTACTTTACCAGTTTTTAGATTAGACACCTCCCAAACTCTTACATCTGGATGATACACTGGAACATCAGTTATTTGTTTAAATTTCAAATCAAATAATTCACCTGCAACCCAAAACATTCCTTCACGCAATTTTTCAAGCTGAAGGTATTCTTTTACCTCATTTTGATCTAAATCGTATTTTGCTTTTCTAACTTTTTCAGCATAATAACGATAATCCCAAGGTTCTATTTCAAACTTACCCCCTTCGGCTACTACAATCTTTTGCATGTCTGCAACATCTTTATGAACTTGAGCCACAGCAGGCTCCCAAACAGCCTCCATTAAAGCCATAGCTCTATCTGGTGTTTTTGCCATTCTATTCGTTAAATTCCAATGTGCAAAAGTAGGATAGCCCAAAACTTTTGCTTTTGCAGCACGAAGCTGTAATATTTCGACCAAAGTCGATTTATTATCATGTTCATCACCATTGTCTCCT